>JASHTS010000285.1 GCA_030040425.1 Acidobacteriaceae bacterium
GCCACCATTTCGGGTCCGAGAAATCGATGCATGAACTGCGGGCGGGCGAGGGTGAGGATGGAACCGAGTGAAGTGCCGGACAGAAAGACGACGAGAGAAAGGATGACGTAGCGGAGGTTGCGCTGAAAGACCCGCGGGTAACCATCGCGCATATAACGAAGCAGGTTGAAAAAACTGGTTCCCCGATTGGAATAGATGATATGGTGGGCGCGAGCGAGAAGCTGGTTGACGTGGTCGGTGTAGGCGCGCGCGGTCGAGTCCTGGCGGAGGATGGAAAGGTCGCTGGCCACCTGGCGGTAAAGCAGCGCGGTCTCAGCGAGCTCGGCACGGGTGAGCGCGCGCAGACTGCCGGAGCCGGCTTGCGCAAGCAAAGCGGCGAGCCGCTCCCAATAAGGGCGGCGTTTTTCGAGCCATTGGTTGGAGACGAGGTTGCCCATGGAGCCGGTCAAGACCCAGTTTAGCGATCAGTTTAGCGACCAGCTTAACATCGATACGCCGGAGCTGGTGACGATCGAGATGCCGATTGCCGGCATCGGTAGCCGGTTCGTGGCGCTGGTGATCGATTACCTGATCTGGACGGCGGCCTTTCTCGCGCTCTTCATCGTGGCTGCGATTGTTCTTCCCGCGCTGCATGTGTTTGCGGATGTTTCGGCGAACTGGGCCGCTGGCATCGTCATTCTCCTCGTCTTTCTTCTGCAGTGGGGATATTTCACGCTGTTCGAGGCATTGGGCAACGGGCGGACGCCGGGCAAGCGGGTGATGAAGATTCACGTGATCCACCGCTCGGGACGCGCCATCACCTTTGTGGAATCGCTGGCGCGCAACCTGCTGCGCGTCATCGATTACCTGCCCAGCTTTTATGTGGCAGGCGTGGTCACCATGTTTCTGAACCGGCAGAACCAGCGGCTGGGCGACATGGTGGCCGGCACGCTGGTGGTGCGCGACCGCGAGATCGAGTCGCCGCACTGGGGCGAGCTGGGCACGCGCACGATTACCGCCGCGGCGTTCGCGGCTCCGGCGGCGATGATTCCGCCCCACCTGAGAGTGGTGTTGCCAGCCTCGAACCTGGCCAGACTTTCGACCGGGGATCTTGAGGTGCTGGAGAGATTCTTCTCCCGGCGCCTGGACCTGGACCTGACCACGCGCGCGGCGATCGCGGACCGGATTGCGAGCGCAATTCGCGGCAAGTCGGGCCTGGAGATCCCTGAGGGAGTGAGCGTGGAAACCTTCCTCGAAGCCGTGGCGCACCAGATGCGGGAAGTGGCGCGGATGAGCGGGGGTGGCCGGTGAATTTGAACGGGCCGGCTCGCAGGCGAGTGGAGTTCGCAGCCGCGCTTCTATCGGTTCCCGAGGTTCTACTCAAGAGTATCCGGCAGCAAAGAGGTCGCGGCTCCCGTTGCCAGACGGCGACGTAGTCGTAGGATGGCGGCTTCTTCGGCTTGAGACAAAGAACCTCTGCCACAAATTTCTGAGCCCTCCTCAGGCAAAAATACGCATACCTATGTAAGCCGGTTATCTCCTTGGCGGGTTTGCTCGCCGTGGCATCGACCGCCAGCCAATGGCCTGGACCGGGAGGCTCTGCCTTCCGGCCGGGATTGCTGTCGGCTCTCCAGGGCGAAAACTAAGTATGGAAACCCCTTCAAAGGCAAGTAAACCGGGCAACTGAAAGTTTGTGATCGACCGGCTGAGGTGGTGGCCGCTCTGTCATCAGGTCTCTCATCAGGTTCCGCATTCAGGAGAGGTTGCCATGAATTGGAGCAAAGACTCAGGATTTCCCGAGCTGCTGACACAAACCATTCGGCTGTTTACGCTCCGTCGAAATTTGCCGGGGACCCTGCGAGATTCCCGGTCCGAAACGGGCCGCGCGGCTTTTCAGGGACGCGGCATTGGCATGTTCCGGTGTCTTCCGCTCGCGTCTGCGCTTCTTATCCTGAGCCTCTCCTCTCTCACCGGCTGCGGCGGTTCCAGCCGCAAGGCGATCACCGTCGCAATCGGTACGCCATCTTCCACCTCCGTCGATCAGGGTGAATCCGTCAGTCTCACGGCGACCGTCGCCAACGATTCGACCAATGCCGGAGTGACGTGGTCGATCAGCTGCTCTCAGGGCGAGTGCGGGACGCTATCCAGCAATACGACGACTTCGGTCACCTACAATGCTCCAGCCATGGTAAGCTCGGGGTTCACGGTCACCATCACGGCAACCTCCAATGCCAAAGCGGGCGTCACAGCCACTCTGACGCTGACGGTGGTCGTGCCTCCGACGATTGGAACTGCCTCAGGCGCGCTCGCCGGAGGCACAGTTGGATCGACCTATAGCGTGACTCTGACCGCGTCCGGCGGAGTGACTCCCTATAAGTGGTCGGTTACCACAGGCTCGCTGCCGGCGGGTCTTTCGCTGAGCTCAAGTGCCGGCACCATTACCGGCATTCCCACAGCCTCCGGCTCCTCCGACTTCACCGTCACGCTCACCGATTCAGGCTCACCCGCGCTGACCGCCAGTCTCGAGTTCAGCATTACCATCGCGGCTGCCCCCGCCATTTCTTTTGCGACGACAACTTTGCCGGCGGGGTCAGTGGGCGTGGCCTACGCGCAAACGGTGACGGCGACCGGCGGGGCGGGAGCGCTCACCTACAAAGTGACCAGCGGCGCGCTGCCGGCCGGATTGACGATGTCTTCTGCCGGCGCGATCTCCGGGGCGCCGACAGCGGCAGCGACGGGGACGGCCAAATTTACGGTCACGGCCTCCGATGCCTACGGCGATACGGGCAGCCAGAGTCTTTCGATCACCATTGCCGCCGCGCCGGCAATCACTTTTACCACCGCCTCGCTGCCCGCGGGTGTGGCAGGCGTTGCCTATGCGCAGTCAGTGAGCGCCACGGGCGGTGCAGGAACGCTGACCTACGCAGTCGCTTCGGGCACGTCTCTGCCCGCAGGTTTGACAATGTCTACGGCCGGCGCGATCTCCGGCACACCGACGACGGCGGGAACGAGCACTTTTACCGTTACTGCATCCGACGCCTACGGCGACTCGCAGAGTGAGAGTCTTACCATCCTTGTCAACGCCACTGCGCTCAAGGTGAGCACCACTTCCCTGCCCCAGGGCGTAGTCGGAACCGCCTATTCGCAAACGCTCTCAGCCACGGGCGGCAGCGGCGCAGGATACACGTGGACGAAGTCGAGCGGCTCACTGCCTGCCGGACTCAGCCTCACCAGCGCCGGCACGATCTCCGGCACTCCGACCGCAACGGGCACGGCGACGTTCAGCGTCCAGGTCACGGATTCCGACTCCGACACAGCCACGGCCAGCCTGACGATCACGGTAAATGCAGCCTTGTCCGTGACCACTACAACGCTGCCCGCGGGGACGGTCAACGTCAGCTATTCGCAGACGTTGGCGGCGACGGGAGGGGTGTCTCCGTACACATGGAGCGTCAGCGCGGGGTCGCTGCCGGCGGGGTTGACGCTGACGGCAAGCACCGGCGCGATTTCGGGCACGCCAACTACGGTGAGCACGGCCGTGAGCTTCACCGTGAAGGTGACGGATGCAGACAGCAATGCCGCCACGCAGAGCCTGAGCATCACGGTCAGTGCGGGGCTGGCCGTGAGCACTACCTCGCTGGGTGCGGGGACGGTCAACGTCAGCTATTCGCAGACATTGACGGCGACGGGAGGTGTGTCTCCATATACATGGAGCATCAGCTCCGGCTCGCTGCCGGCGGGGCTGACGCTTACTGCGAGCACTGGGGTGATCTCCGGCACGCCGACAACGGCTGGATCCTCGAGCTTCACGGTGAAGGTGACGGACGCAGACAGCAACACAGCTACACAGAGCCTGAGCATTTCGATTTATGCGGCATTGACGGTCACAACAGCATCGCTGCCTACGGGGGCGGTCAACTTCAGCTATTCTCAAACCCTGGCGGCTGCGGGCGGGGTGTCGCCCTACACCTGGAGCATCAGCGCGGGTTCGCTGCCGGCGGGATTGACGCTCGCTGCCAACACCGGAGTGATTTCAGGCACGCCGACGGCGGCGGGCTCCGCCGTGAGTTTCACGGTGAAGGTTACTGACTCGGCGAGCAATACGGCAACCAAGAGCCTGAGCATTACAATCAACCCGGCATTGTCCGTAACGACGGCATCGCTGCCCGCAGGGACAGAGAACACAAGCTACTCTCAGATGCTGGCGGCCACAGGCGGACAGTCGCCTTACACGTGGAGCATCAGCGCGGGCTCGTTGCCGGCGGGGTTGACACTGGCTGGGAGCACCGGGGTGATCTCGGGCACGCCGACTACTTCCGGCGCGGCGGTGGACTTTACCGTCGAGGTGACGGACGCGGACAGCGATACGGCCACGCAAAACCTGAGCATCACGATCAATCCCGGGGCGCTGGTTGTCACCACAACCTCCCTGGCTGAAGGCACGGTCGATTCTGCTTATTCGCAGACGCTCGCCGCCACGGGAGGCGCGTCTCCCTACACCTGGAACATTATCTCCGGTTCGCTGCCAGCGGGACTGACGCTGACAGGAAGCACCGGAGTGGTTGCGGGCACGCCAACGACACCCGGCACGTCGAGCTTTGAAGTGCAGGTCGAGGATTCCGCCAGCCACACGGCAACGGGCAATGTGACCCTCAAGATTCTTCCCACCACGCTGGCCGTCTCAACCTCGTCGCTGCCCAATGGAATATTGGGTGAATCGTACGATTCCACTCTGGTTGCAACCGGCGGAGTGACTCCCTATACGTGGAGCATCCTCTCAGGTTCTCTGCCGGCGGGCCTCACTTTGAACTCCAGCAGCGGAGTAATTAGCGGCACACCCACAGCTACCGGCACCTCGAGCGTCACGGTGGAGGTAACCGACGCGGACAGCGACACGGCCACACAGAGCCTGAGCATCAAGGTAACAACCGCTCCACTGACCGTGGATTCGGAGGGAACCTGGACGGGAACCGAAGGCGTGGCGTTCTCGCTCACGCTGGTTGCAAGCGGCGGCACTGCGCCCTACACCTGGAGCGTGAGCTCCGGCTCCCTGCCGACTGGCCTTACTCTCAATGCCGGCACCGGCGTTATCTCCGGAACGCCGACCACTCCGGGCAGATCGACCTTCGAAGTGCAGGTCCAGGATTCGGCCAGCAACACTGTGGATTCGGGGAGCCTGAGCATCCGCATTTACTCCGGTCTCGAAATTACAACAAGGAGCCTCCCTTACGGCTCTACCGGAGTTGCCTATGAGATGGACCTCAGCGCCGCAAGCGGCACGTCCCCGTACACCTGGGCCGTGACCTCCGGCTCGCTGCCAGCGGGATTATCCTTGAGCAGCGCCGGGGTGATCACCGGCACGCCTACCTGCAGCTGCACAACTCCCACAACCAGCCTCTTCCAGGTGACGGTAACAGATTCCGAATCAACGCCGGCCACGGTGAGCGCGAACTTCAGCATCACCATTAATAACGAGAATCTGCCGCGGATTGAATCCACCACCATCAACAGCGGATCCGTGGGCAGCGCCTACAGCTTCGAAATGCAGGAGGTAGGAGGCGCGACTCCGCTCGCGTGGAGCATACTCTCGGGGACGCTTCCTCCGGGACTCACGCTGGCCTCGAACGGGACCATCGGCGGGACCCCGACTACCGTCGGTACGTCAACGTTTGTGGTCCAGCTCGAAGATGGAGATTCCAACACGGCCTCCAGGCCGGAATCGATCCAGATCTATCCCTCCGCGCTGCAGGTTGACAACACCAGCCTGCAATTTGCCAACGTCGGCCAGAGATACAGCACCGAGCTCGATGCCTCCGGAGGGAGTGGAGAGTATCTGAGCTGGAACATCACTTCCGGATCGCTGCCCTCGGGACTTGCGCTCACCTCCTCGGATGGCGTCATCGCAGGATCTCCATCTGTGGCCGGCTCATCCACATTTACCATCGAGGTAAAGGATTCGGATTCAAACACCGCAAGCGCAACCCTGACTCTGACCGTGTATGACAACCCGGCATGCCCCAGCGGCAACGAGTCAGAGCTAAACGGCACATACGCGATGCTGGTGAGCGGATTCAGCGGCGATGGGCTGGGTATTCCGGTGGCTACCCTGGCAAGCTTTACCGCCAATGGCGCCGGCGGCGTGACGGGCGGCGAGCTCGACACCAACAGTGGCGCCTCCACTACCGGCAGCGCGAATGTGGCCATCGGCTCGGGAAGCTACTATTCGGTGGGCGCAAGCGGAGCCGGCTGCATCACCATCAATACCGCGAACGGGACGAACACCTATGCCTTTGTTCTGGGCGGAGTGAGTTCCGGCGTGGCCACGCGCGGCCGGATCATGGAATTCGACGACGACTCAGGCTACGGACAATTGCAAACCGGTGCGCTGGCGCTGCAGACCTCCGCAGATTTTGCCCTGAACCAGTTGGCGCCCAACTTTGCCTTCGGCATCAGCGGCGACGATTCCTCTGTGGGCCGGTTTGCTTTCGGGGGATCTCTGACCAATAGCACTTCGGGCAGCTTCGGCAATGTGTATGCGGATTCCAACGACAACGGCACCGTCAATTCTGCGATGAGCGGAGGAAATGGCGGCTTCAGCGGCGCGCCGGACGCCAACGGCCGCACCTCCGCGAGCATCTCGATCGGCGGCGACACGTATGGCTACATCGCCTACATCGTGAACCAGGACGAAGTGTTCCTGCTGTCTTCGGACCCCATCACCTTAAACCCCGTGGCCAGCGGGACGATGCTGGGGACGGCAAGTTCCTTCACCGGCACCTCCGTTTCGGGGAATTACCTATTCGCTGCATCCGGAGCCGACGCAAGCAACCGGGGATATTCGTTTGCCGTCTTCGGAATTGTAAATTTCACCGCAGGCGACTGGAACGGAACAGTCAACCAATATGAGCTGGACGGTCCCGGATATGCTCAGGGCGCACCGACGACCTCTTCGGGCACATACACCGTAGATGCGGCCTCGGGACGCGTCACATTGACCTCAGGCAGTGGCACGCAGCCAGCCATCTATCTCACCAACTCCAGTTCGGGACCGGCCGCTTTCGTGATCGACCTGGACAGCGGTGCCGGCGCGCCGGCCTATGAAGGAACACTACTGGTCCAGCCCAGTAAAACCTACAGCAATTCGTCCGTCTCCGGAAACTTCGAAGCCAGCATGGCCACCATGTCCAGTGGCGAGGACGAAACCTTCGTGGGCTCGGCTTCAGGCGGCGATGGCGAAGCCATGTTCACATTGGACGCCGCGATTATCGGCTCTGCGCAGATCGGCGGGCTCACCGAGGAGGCGCCTTACACCATCAACTCCGACGGCACCGGAACGTCGGGATATGGAACCAAAACCCTGCTCCTCACAAACGGTACAACGGTGTACCTGATGGACATCGGCGGCGGACCGGCCGAGATTATCGAATTCGATCAGCAATAGGGAGTGAGGGCGACAGCGCGGAAATGCTCAACTCCTTGGCGGCTCATTGGCTTACCGAATGCACCGTGGACGCGCAACCAGGATGCTGAGCTGGAGGCGCAGCTTAAGAAAAGAGCACAAAGAAGAGGAAAGCTTGCGGAGAGCGAGGGTGGCAAGGAAGCTGCTAAAGAGACAGGATTCTCCGGAATGGAGATAGCACGTTCGAGTCAGGAGGATCCGGGCATCCGGTTGAGGCAGCCACCCGGTTTCCTGCGTAAGTGCCTTCTAATCCAGCCGGCAAGCCGCAGCTCAGCCGTTCAAAGGGCGCAGGATCAGGGGAACAGGTTGCATTGCCCTCCCTCCCCCTGGTAATTGAGATTCCGCTCAAGTTGTAGCGGAAGCTTGCCGAAAATATGTTAAGAATGAGCTGTATACGGTAAATCTATATCTTAGACAAGCCGAGCTCGGGATTGCTCAGAGGAAGAACCGCGATGAAAACATGGATTAGAAAAGAAGATGGACAGGCGGTGGTATTAACGGCGCTGAGCCTATCTACGTTAATGGGCGTAATGGCCCTGGCCATCGACGTGGGCAACATCCAATATAGCCAGATGCAGTTGCAAACCGCGGCTGATTCGGCGGCGATCGCAGCAGGCCTGGAGCTTGGCAACTGCAACGACTCGGCTTGCACCAACATGCAAACGGCGGCGGAGAAGGCTCTGATCGAAGACGGCATTACCTCGGCCACGGTGGCCCCTTCAGTGAATGTATGCAGCGTCACCATGAAGAACGGGCTGGCAATGATCATTAACGATGGCCCGTGCATGCTTGGATCGAGCGACCCGAACAACAACAACACGCATATGGTTGAAGTCGTGCTCTCCGAGCCGCAAAGCACGATCTTTGGCCGCTTTTTCGGGATTTCGACCCTGAACCTGGCGGCCCGCGCAGAAGCCGGCGATGCCTATATCAACAGCAGTGGCGGGGGCAATTGCATCTGGACAAATGGGCTCTATTTCAATAGCTCCAACGGCGCCTTCAATTTGACCGGTTGCGGCATTTACGACAATGGAACCCTGCAAACCAACAGCGGCGATAGCGTGACATCCACATCGACTTTCCTTTATTACGGATCGTGGAGCCCCAACAACTGCAACAGCAGCTGCTCGTGGACCCTGGGGGACTCGGAGACCCAGCCGACGCACACCACGACGCAGCAGAGCGATCCGTTGGCAGGTATGACGGCGCCGAGCGAGCCGGCTGCATCTTCGACCGCCAGCGACACCACGCCGAATAGCGGCACAACCTTGCAGCCCGGTTACTACGCCAACGGCATTAACCTTAACTCGAACGTCAGCGTGAATCTCGCTCCCGGCCTTTATTACATGAACGGCTCCATTAACGTCGACAGCGGCGCGACGCTCACTTGCTCAGGATGCACGAGCGGGCAGGGCGTAACGCTCTATTTTGTCAACGGAAGCTTTCAGCCCAACAGCGGCGCCACGGTCACGCTTTCGGCGGCTACTACGGACCCGACCAATAACGCGGTGGCGAATATGTTGATCTGGCAGAGCTCTTCCAATAGCTCGGGAATGGATATGGACGCCAGCACGACGGTCACGCTGAACGGAATCATTTATCTTCCCGATGCGACACTGACCTTCAACAGCGGCTCGGGCACCACGGTTAACGCAAATGCGACATCCACGGCTATCGATGCGAACCAGATCTGGGTCGATAGCGGCATAACAGTGAACGTCAACGGTTCCAACGGACTTCTCGGCGGCGGTAGCGGCCAGACATTGGGGTCGTTTGCGCTTGCGGAGTAGCTGATGAAATTGAAGAAAAAGCTTCGTTTCTTTCGCGACGAGCGCGGGGCCAGCATGGTGGAGCTAGCGGCCCTGCTGCCTTTGTTTCTGCTGCTGCTGTTTGGCGCTATCGATCTGGCGCGGGCCTACTATTTGTCGATCGAGGTGGCGGGTGCGGCGCACGCAGCGGCGGCGTACGGGGCTCAGAATCCGACCGACATAACCGGCATGAAGAACGTGGCGAATGCCGACGCGCCGGGCGTGACTCTGACGTTTGCCAACAGCACCCCATCTTATGGCTGCGAATGTTCAGACGGCACCGGCTTCAGCGCAAGTTGTGCGACCCAGCCAACCTGTTCAACTACAACCCTGGTATACAGGGTGAACGTTACCGTTACGGCAACCTATACACCGCTGTTCCCGTGGCCCAAGGTTCCTTCCTCCTTTTCGTTTTACTCCACTGCGTCGATGCGCAGCGCAGGCAGCTAATCAGTTGACGACTGGGGCGAGGCAGACGAGACTCCTCCTCGTCGACAGCCGGAGTTAAGGTAGTCGGAATGGCGTGCAGCAGCCAGGCGAAAGGGCGCGGGAAAGGCGATCGGTGAAGACAGGGATCAAAATGCAGAAGCTGCTTCGCCTGGCGCACGACGAGCGTGGTTCGACGCTGGTGGAATTTGCCATGACTACGCTGCTTCTGGTTGTTCTTGTGGCCGGCGTTCTCCAATGGATCCTGGCGATGTATGCCTACCACTTTACGACCTACGCAGCGCAGGAAGGCGCGCGCTTTGCCGCAGTGCGCGGCTACACCTGGAGCAAGAGCAAGACCACGAGCTGCTCCACATCGGCTCCCCCAAGCTTCACGATGCCGTATGAATGCACCGCGTCAGCCGCCGATATTCAGAATTACGTGCAGAGTCTGGCGACCGGAGGGATTAAAGCCAGCAACATCACGATCAACGAGACGAGTTCGTATGTCTGGCCGGGCACGACGGCGGATAACACCTCCACCGGTTGCACAACAAACGCCAACAGCCAGGGCTGCATGGTGAAAGTGACGGTCAGTTACAGTCTCAGCTTTTTACCTTTTATAACGGGTCACACCTTGACGATCGGCGCCACGTCGGAAAACGTGATTCTGCAGTAGCGCCCGCGCCCACCGACCTCCGATGCGAATTGCTTCGCCCATCCCCGCAGCCTTTTGATAGCCAGACCGAGAACGCCGGCCGAGCCGCGGAAGCGGGCCGAACCGCGAGGCTGATTGTCGCGCGTCCACCACTCGTAAAAATCTTTCACACGCTGAACGCGCTCCGCCATCGGCTTCAGGTTGCGATACGCTTCCTCGATGAAGCCAAACCGCACCAATTGCTGAATCATACGTCCGCCAAACCATGTCCAATCGCCGCCATTCTGATATGTGTAGGGGACGGTCAACTGCGGATTCTTGAAATACCCCAGCGGATAGGGCGGATAAATTGTTAGCCCGATGGTAGAAGCTCCGGCCAGGCGTACATCCTCCTCCATCCTCGCCAGCGCTTGCTCCACCTCCCTCCGTGAAAGCAGTCCTGCCTCAATGGCCACGGCCGTGCCGCCGTGATAGTAAATGGCATTCTCATTGAAATCCTTGGGAAACGGCGATCCGGCAAGGTAAACATGAGGAATGAACTTTTGATTCATTTCATCCCACAGGTATTTGCGAATGTTCGCGCGCAGCCGGTCTCTCGCGCTCTGCCAGTTCGCATGCGCGTCATCGCCGACGAGCTGCAGATAATCGTTCATGGCAATGAGCAGCATTGCGTTGTCATAAATGGAGAAGGCCCGATGGGAGCTCGAATCGAGCACAACGCCACGCGGCGATTCCGGCTGCACATCACCCCAGTCGATCGTGGTCCCACCCCAGACCAGGCCGTGCGCCGGGTCGAATCTCTCGGTAAGCACATAATGCATCGCCCGCCCAAGGCGCTCGCGGACGGGCACTCCCGCAATCTCTTTCTCGAGAATGGTCCGGTCCCCGGTGACAGCGGCGTATTTGCAGACTGCCTGCACGAGGGAAGACTCCTGGTCCGTTTCCACTGTGTTCTTGTCGGCCACATATCCGGGCGCCAGCGGGCTGGTGCGGTCCGTCGGGTTGATCTTTGCGGGGTCGCGTGCGACGTAGAGATCGGGGATATCGCCGCCCGATCCCTGGAACTTGAGGAACAACAGGAGTGCTTCGCGAAAAAGCTGCGGCGGATTGACCGTGAGCCCGACCTCGATGAAGGTATTCATGTCGCGGATCCAAGTGGCCCCATACCCGGAGCCCGCATTCAGACCTTCGCTCAGAAGCTTCTGCGCCATGGCGTAGACCGCGGTCAACGTCGGATCATCAAGAATTTGCTGCGCTAATTCCACGCGGCGCAGAGGGTAGGGCGTGCCGGCCGAACTGCCCGCGGCGAGTTTGGAATAGATCTGAGCCGGCATGACCGGCATGGAAGCAGCGGCAAGGCCGGCCAGGGTGATGGTCTCGATGACTTCGCGTCGCGTCAGCACCATGCGACTGCTCCTCACGCACCGGATCTCCGGCGCGATGCAGACTCTTGCCGTCTCCTGAGAACCCGGAGCAGCTCTTCGCGAGCCGCGCGCTTCAGGACTCCATGATGACCGCGGCCGAGCGCGCGGGAATGCTTATGGCGCCTGTGCTGGACACGGCATCCTGATTCTCAGGCGTGGCAACGATGAGGCTGGCAGCGTTGGGCAAGTGGAGGTTCGCCGAGATTGCCTTGTCTTGCTCGAGATTGATCAGGACCACTGCACGCTTTCCGCTCTTTGCCGCGTAAACCGCGTAGCGATGGTCGCCGTCGGCGCTGACCGTGGCCCCCAGCGTGTCGCGAAAATCCGCGTCCCAGAGAAATTCCCGATACCTCCGCCGCAGCGCATCGACGCGTTTTCCATATTCCAGGGTAAGAGGAAAATCCGTGACGTGGCCCTTGAAGTTGTACGGCTCGTATTCAATGATGTAGCGATACGCCAGGGTGAGGTTGATCTCGTCGCGCGCGTTGAAGCCGCGAACGGAGGCCATGAGCGGCGCCTGCGGATCGATATAGCGCAGCGCGTGACGAGTGCCCGCGCCGATGCGGTAGTAACCGAGCACGTAATACGGCATGAGCCAATCGCCCGGACCTTCGCCGGCGAAGAGGAACTCGGGATTCACCTGGTCGGCGGCGGCGCGAAATTGCTTGACCAGGGGGATGTCGGATCCGAAGAGAAAGCCTGGCGGGGTGTACCCGTGACCGGCGCTGAAGTTATAGGCGACGCCGTTGTGCTGCATGACTTCATCGAAGAGCCAGCCTTGTGCACCGAGCGCGAGTATCTTCCCGAATTCATGCGTGGCGATGTCGCGGTATTCCTGGCAGCAGACGTCCATGATGGCGCGGCGACGGCGGTCGATGCCGGTCAAGCTAGGAGGCGTGGTGTAGCCGAAGCTGCCTGACTCGTATTTGTTGTCGAAGGGATCGACGCACTGATATTTGTAGAGCTTCGTCTTGTACCACTCGGTGGACATGTCGGCGAAGACCGGCTTTGCAAAGAGGATCATCTTCACACCCCTCGCCTGGATCTGGGCGATAGCGTCATGAAGTTCCTGCCACGTGCCCAGGCCGGGGTCGGTGTCGTAACAGGGCTCGCCGCCATCCTGGCCGCCGTGGTGCCACCCCACGAGCTGAATGGCGGCGACGCCGTTCTCGGCACACTCTGTCCCGTACTTCACAAGATCGCGGTACGGGATGCTGAAGTCCTCCTCCGCGCCGTCAACCTGGAGCTGCAGCCACGAGTTCACATCCCGCACCCATGCGGGAATCATGGGTGCGCTGAACCAGGTGGCGCGCCATTCCTTGTAAACGTCGAGGCCGGCATGCCAGTCGCCGCTATACGGATGCAGAACGACGGGCGCCAGCTCGACTTTCGATTGCGGATGAAGATAGACAAAATGGCAGACGCGAAATTCGAGGTGCACAGGAATGCCGGATATTGCCTCGCCAGGCGGCACGGCATCATCGTTCCAATCGACCACGCCAGGATGTTGCTCGAAAGTGAATTGCGAAAAATAGCCAAGGGCGGGATCGTGGACGCCCACATAGATACCCTGCTCAGGCGATTGGATGAGACAGAACTGGGTCTGGAACGTGGGATCGCCGTTGACAGTTCTGGTAGGAAACCGGATGCCCCAGTAGCCTGTGCCTCCGGGGTTCGAGAAGTGTGGATATACCTCATCGCCGGAAAGCGCGCCGGTCCACATGTGTTCGACGATCATCGAAGCGTCGCGTGCCGGAGGGTTGAGATCGCCAAGGTAGGGATAGTCGATGGTCTCAATCGTGAGCGCGGAGTTGTTTTCGAGCGCGGCACGGAAGGTAAGCACGCCGCGTTCAACCGCAGCCGTGGCGGTGAGGGTGAGCGGAACCACGCCACCGTGCTGGCTGACCGGATCCTTCCAGACAATTTGCACCTGCGTGGGAGAGAGTTTCTCCACCGTGGCCGCAATCTGCTTCTGACCGTAGACAAAGTTGGCGCGCCGATGGGGGAGCGGAGCAAGCAGACGGAAAGAGACGCCCAGCTCCGGGCGGCGCTGCACCACCCAGTTGGCAGACTTTCGCACCATGCGCGTCAGCGCGCCCGAGTTTTTGTCGAATGCGACAAGTAAATCTTCGTCTTCCAACACAACTTCAGAGCCCGCCGCACCGGCGGCAGACGAGTAAGCGTAGAGCTCCTTTCGTTCTGCCATCGCGACCATGGCCGTGATTCCGGCCAGCTTGTTGAATGTTCTTCGATCCATCGATATCCGCCTTGGACGATCTATTGCGCCGAAGCCAATCCCTCGAATTCGCAGCAGTGAAAGGCCGGTCAGGCCGGCGATGCCAGGAGAGCCACGTCGAGCGATTCCAGCGAAATGTGCGTAACGCCGCTTCGTCCGCCGATGAGATCGTCCATCGCGCGAGGAAGCTCGATGCTTTCGTGAGCAGTGGTGGTGAGGTTGAGAAAAAAGTAGTACGTCCTTGTTGCGTCCTGGCGGCTGGTCACCTCGACACCATAGGGCGCATCGATGAGAGGGGTGAGACCGCAGGCGGCGGCCACGGCGCGCGCCACGGCCTCGTAGAATTCATCGTCGGTGGAGTCGCAGCCAACATAGAAGACCCATCCCTTCCCTTGGCGGTTACGGGTAACCGCGGGACCGCCGTCCATGGGTCCACCTCCGCGCACGGTTGCCAGAACTTCGGCTCCGTGCAGCGTAAGCGATTCGATGGCGGTTCGCGGCTTGAAGACGGATTGGCTACCGGCGAATTGGATTCCGAGCCCGTTCTGAAGAGCCGCATCGAGGTTGCCGATCTGGTCGTTGTACTCAAAAAGGTCGAGGATGGCTTCGGCCTTGACCCCGGCGATGTTCGTGAAGTCGCCCGGCGCGAGCGTGCGGCGCATGCTGTTATCAGGATTCTGCGTAGCCGCGCGGTAGTTGAGAACCAGCGTGCCGCCGCCGGCGACGAATTGCTCGAGACGAGCAATCGTCGCGTCGTCAATGAGGCGCAGATTGGAGGCAACGATCAGCTTGTACTGCGAATATTCGGCGGTGAGCGGAACAACGTCAATATTATGGGCAAGGACCTTGAGGCCCGTATAGAAGCTCTGCAATTCGCCGTTGTAGCGGGGAGTACGATCGCCCACGCCGCCATAACCCTGCGCCCACTCGTTGGCATAGTCATAAAGCAGAGCAATATCCGAGCGGGTTGTGGCGCCGGCGAGTAGCGGACCGAGCAGCCCAAGCTCCTTGCAGATCTGCTGGAGGACCGGCTTGTCCGGATTGATCTTGCCATCGAAACCTTTGATGAATGAGGGGCGGTGCTCTTCGTTGCCCGCCAGTGGACGGCGCCACTCGAAAAAAAGCTGCCCGTGCGCGCCGTGCGCAAAATCGCCGTAGGCCTGAAGGCGCAACCCCTCCGGCGGCGCGTTGGACGGAACGTAGGCGTTTTGCTCGGCACAGAAGAATCGCTGGCTCGGTCCGGCGCAGCGGCAAAAATCGCCGAGGAAGCTTGCGGTGTATTGGCGCTGAAAGCGGCTGACGCCGGGGGCACTGACGTAGTTGTCCCATGCCGTCGCGTCGAGGAATTCTGCCGCGGCGAAGACATCGACAGACCAGGTAGGGGCGGGCCAGTTGGTAAAGACAAATTGATTCGCGGAATTGGCATGCAGGATCTCCGCCTGCCTGCGAAGATGGTTGAGGAACGAGTCGGAATAGAAGCGGCGATAGTCGAGGCTTATGGCGGGTTGCCAGCCGCCCTCCGCGGAGTTCCGCGGAAAATGAATTTGCGACCAGTCGGAGTATTCATTGCTCCAGAACGCGCCATTCCAAACGCGGTTCAATTCATCCAGAGTCCCGTAGCGATTCTTTAGCCAGATCTGAAAGGCCTTCTCAGAGACAGGATCATAGGCCTGCGGAGGATAGCCAGGCTCGTTGTCGAGCTGCCAGCCGATCACCGAGGGATGGTCCCCGTAATGTCCGGCGAGAGCATGGGTGATGCGCGCGCTGGCGGCGAGATAATTGGGGCTGTTGGTGTTGTAACCCTTGCGGCCGCCATAAGTGTAAGGGCCGATGTCGTTGCCGGTAAGAACGTCAGGGTGCAATTGATAGAGCCAGGGCGGAACAGAAGCGGTGGGCGTGGCAAGAATTGCGCTGATGCCGTTGCGGCTCATCACATCGAGGGCGCGATCCATCCAGTCGAATGAGAATTTTTCCGGCGCGGGCTCGAAGATGGCCCAGGCAAACTCGCCCATGCGCACCGTGTTAATGCCGAGCTCCCGCATCTCGCGGAAGTCGATCTCCCACTCGCTCGACGGCCACCATTCCGGATAATAGGCGGCGCCCAGCAGGTAGCGGTTGCCGAATCCGCGTCCGTCTGGTTCCGGTTTCCTCTGCGGCTGTGTTGGAATCGCTGCGGAAACAGCGCGGCGGCCCAGGAAAGCACCCATTCCGGCCAGGCCGGCCAAATGATTAAATGTGCGCCGATTCACCCAATCTCCCGAAGGATAAGTTTATCTCGCATAAGCACTGAGGCCGCCCGGGGACGGCCTCCAGGGCTGCCTGCCCAAATCAACAGGGACCGAAGCTAAAACACGTACTTGGCCGAAAACTGCAGGAAACGCGAGTCGATGGTGAGGTTCTGGTCGGACCACGGCCCGGTAATCGCGACCACGTTGGCGCCAATATCCGTGTTCGTGCTGCCGGGATTCCCAAAGCTCGGGTGGTTGAGCACGTTGAACGCGTCGGCGCGAAACTCCAGGTACTGCTCGCGGAAGGTTCTGAAATCCTTGAACAGCGAGGCGTTCAGCCTCCAGTTGCCCGGCCCCGACACATCGTTCTTGGGACTGCCGAAGAAAGGCGCGACGGCGGCGTAGCCGTTTACGTAGGGCGCGGCGGTGCCCAGGCTGCTCGGGCCGCCCGAGGTGTTAAAAGCCCCATCGGCAAGCGCGTTATCGGCGCCGACTGCAGGCGAGTAATAGCTGAATGAGCCGGTTGCATACGGCGCCAGGTCGGCGACGGCGGTTGCGTTGCTCGTATTGATCACGCCCAGCGGATCAGCAAAGGCGCAGGGATTGAACCAGCGCGCCCTTGTTCTGGTTTGCGCCGCGCAGACGTTGGCCGCAGTGTTCGACGCCGCTCCTGTGGTCATGTTGCTGGCGGTGATCGCGTTCGCCGACTGCGGCGGTGCCGACAGGCTGTTGGAGTAGGGATTGCCTACCTTGATGGCGCTGTTCGACAGGCCGCCGTTGGCATTCTGCCAGCCGCCGATTCTGCTGATGCCGACGGTAAATGGCTCCCCGGTTTCGCCCCACCACTCCATGTCGGTCTTCCATCCACCGATGAGTTCGTCGAGAATTCCCGGGCGATTGACGAACTGCCGGCCCACGCCGAACGGCAGGTCATAGTCGACATCGGCCCAGATGCGATGGCGGACGTCGTAGCCTGACTGGCCCCACTCGTACTTGATGGGGATGAGCGCCGCCTGCTTGTAAGCGCCGTAGTCGCCGCCCAGGAGGTCAGTGGTGTTATCGAAGGCATGGGCCCAGGTATACGTGGCGAGAAAGCTCAGGCCGTTGCCGTATTGCTTTTGCCCTACCACTTGCAGCGCGTTATACGAGCTTGCGCCCGCCCAGGACATCCAGAATTGCCCGCTGAGATGCGGCGCCGGCGTCAGCCCGTTGAGCTGCTGGCCGCCAATGGTGATCGCCAGCGGCATGTCGGGGTTATTGATGCCCGTCACCAGGTGGCGTCCCAGGCTTCCCACATAGCTCGCGGTGATTGTGGAGGTGGGCGTGATCGACCGCTGCACGCTCAGGTTATAGTTCATGGTGTACGGCATGTGCATCACCGGGTCCTCTTCGCCGACGGATGGGAAGGTGGCGTAGTGCTCGATGCCGCCCGCCGCCAGGAATCCCCCGAGACCGCCCTCGAGCGTGTTGCCGAAGGCATTTTGCGATTCGCAATACGTTCCTTCCGTGCAGGTGGGCAGTTGCGGCACGCTCGCATTCATCACGAAGGGCGGATTCAGGATGTTGGCCGCGCCGCCGCCCGGCTCAAAGCCTCCCATGAAGACGCCGGCGCCGATGCGCGCGACGGTTTTGCCGTCGAACTGGTAAGCGGCGCCGATACGCGGCGACCAGTTGGCCTTGGGGAAACTCGACAGGTATGGGTTCGAGGTGAAGGCCACCTGCACGTTATCCGCATCAAGCTCCGCCACCAGGCTCGGGTCGAGCGTGATGCCCTCATCGGCCTCCGGGAAGACTAACTTCGACGCACCAACCGCGCCGTTCGGGGTAACGGTGCCGTTCTCCCAAACGAAATTTGCCAGTTGGTTGGACTGCTCCCGCTTCGGCGTGAAGTACTCATACCGGGCCCCGAAGTTCAGGGTCAGCGTGGGAGACACCTTCCAGTCATCCTGTATGTAACCGGCAAAGTACTGCAGCACAAAATGGGTATAGGAGAAGGTGCTGATGGTGGCGGCCTGCATGTTGTCGGTGGTGGTGTACGTGCCGCCGGGAAGAGTTCCCAGGGCGAGGAAGTCCGCGGCCGCAAATCCGGAGGGGCCCCCTAAGCCCGTTACGCTGGTAAACATGCCGTTGAAGCTATAGCTGCCCAGCGGCTGCGAGGCGTTAGTGCTGTACCAGCGCTGCGGCATGGCCTCGAAACCCATCTTCAGCGAGTGATTGCCAATCACTCGGGTCACGTTGTCGAAGACCTGGTATTCGTTCATGCCCTCGTGGGCCGGATCGTTCCCGTGGGTTCCCAAGGTGGTGTAGTAAGAAGAACCGTTCGGAAAGCCGATCGTCGGCAGGCCGCCTTCCTGAAGGGCCGTGTTGACCGGAACGCCGTTCAAGCCCAGCGTAGACGCGATGTTCTGGTTGTAGTTGTATTGCAGGTTGCCCCAGTTGCCAAAGTTGAAGCCAAAGCGAAATTCGTTGATCAGCGTCGGCGAGAAAGTATGCGTCTCGTTGAGCATGTAGTTTTCGCTCAGATAGGTCTGGTTGTGGCCCTGGTAGCTCTGGGTTCCGTCGAGGATCGGGCCCAGCGGCGCATTGTACAGGTTGATCACATGCTGATAGTTGACGCTGAAGGTGGCCAGGTCGCGGCTGCTGAGGTTCCAGTCGAGTTTGCCACCCCAGTTGATCGGATCCGAGTCCTCGACCAGGTTCACCTGGTAGTTGTTGTTGGTCGGTCCATCGTCGGTGTCGCTTGCCGTGTTGCAGTTGCCCGGGGTCCATCCGCCATTGGGTTGGCCGAAGTTGGGTTGGCCCGTGGAAGCGTAGTTGGGGCAGGGATACATCTGCATGATTTTTTGTGCGACGGAATCGATTTGCCCGGGCGCAAAGACGTTCTGGCCGGGGGCGAAGGTATAGCCGTCATACGTATACTGCGAGCTGCCGTACTGCTGCAGCGTGCCGGTCGGCCCCGCGGATACGACGTTGCTTTTGCACGTATACGTGCCGGTGTTGGCGTTGGGCACGTAGAGCACGGTCGGACAGGACCCGGTGGTCCAGACCGGATTCAAAAGTTCGCTGAAGTCGCCCTGCCGCATGCGCGGCGTAGGCACGCTGAAGGTGCTGGGAGCGCCTCCGCTCACGAAACGCCCTTCCTGGATGTCTCCGAAGAAAAACAGGTGGTTCTTGATGATGGGCCCACCCAGAGTAGCTCCGAACTGGTTCATGTGAAACGGCGCAACTTTCGAGCCGGGAGACTGGTTCCAGACCAGCGCGTCGAACATCGTATTCCTCACGTATTCCCAGGCGTCGCCGTGGATCTGGTTGGTGCCGGACTTGGTGGTGGCGTTGAACACGGCGGCGTGGCCGCGCCCGATTTCCGCGCTGTAATTGCTGGTTTCAATTTTGAATTCGGCGATGGCATCGGGAGGTGGCATCAGATTGTAACTGGATCCGTTGACGTAGTCGCTGTTGCTGACGTTGTCGTCGACGCCGTCAAGCATGTAGTTGTTCTGCTCTTCGTGCTGGCCGTTGGAGGAGAAATCCCCGTTGCCGGAGCCGCGGCCCACGTAGGGCGTCGAGCCCGGCGCCGATTGCGCAATAAAGACAAGGTTGCGATTCGCCAGCGGTGCGTCGTTCAAAAACTTGGCGTCGACATCGACCGCCGTCTCCGCGGTCTGCGTCTGCATCAACGGCGCCGCAGAGGTGACGGTGACCGTCTCCGTCGCCTTGCCCGGCCGGAGCGTAAGCGGGATGTTGAGCCGGTCGGTCACATGCACCACGATGTTCTGCTGCTGGGTGGTCTCGAAATTGGGCGCCGCGGCGGCGACCATGTAATTCCCGGTCTTGATGGGGGCAAAGAAATACTCGCCGCTGGCGTTGGATTTGGTCCGCAACACCAGGCCGGTGTCGACATCTGTCAGGGTCACATCGGCGTTGGCAATCGCCGCGCCCGTGCTGTCGGTCACCACGCCGATGATGGCGCCCTGGTCCGCCTGCGCAAGCGCCCTCTGCGCGCAGCTTGCCAGAAGGAGAAACATAACCACGGCGAGGCAGCGCAGGAGGCGCGGAGCTGCAGCCATCGCTGGATCGCCGGTTGACTTCGGAGTCGGTTGGTTTACGCTCGCTGGCTCAAGGATTGCAAGTGATTCGTTGGGCATTCGATTGACCTCCGTGGATCCGATGCCGTAGTTGATTTCGGGTCTATCGTGGTGCTCGGCGCGAGAAAGCCTTTCGACGGAGCGCCGGCCCCCGCAGAATTCGCCAGAACAATACCGCATGTGCATATAACCCTGTCAAGAGGATTTTGAGAATTCGGTCTCTCAAATTACAAGCTATTTAGTTTCATATATTTCCAAATAAACTTCAGCGCAGCTTGAGAGACCGAACAACGCGATGTTCGTTGAAGAGGGCCACACTGAGCGCAACCGGTCTCTGAAGGCCCGTGCAATGCGCATTGCCCTATCCTATCCTTTCTCCATGGCCTCACTGCGCGTTCCGAAGAGTGTGTTCCTGCGTAGGCAGCATGACGATTCCGTTCTCCCCGCGGGTTACGACCAGTGTTCGATAAAACACGGGCGCCAGCAACTTGTCGAGGTTGCAGGTTAGGGAGAAACGAGGCCGCCGGCTCTGCTCGAAATGTCCTGGCGGGCTATTAAGAGATCGGTCTCCTCACCTGGCGACAATTCTGATACACCCATGCGGCTCTGGTGCAAGCTGCTGACTATGAACAGAATCAGCGCGATCTTCGAGGGGGATTGCCGGGCTTGAGTTGACGCCAAAGGCGAAGGCGCTGTAAGGTTCTGTGGACGATTTGAGAGAGCGGGTTCCTGAACTTTGCAAGATCGCAGGTTCACAACGTTGTCCGCGCGCGGAACCGGCCCGAATGGAGAGGACGATGAAAGCGGCGCTATCAGTGAATCGATCAACACGGCATGCCCTGGAAGCGGGTGAAGGAATCTTGCGGCTGGCGCCGACTTGGGTCCCGAGAGTCTATTTGCAGCCCGGCTGCAGGCTCAAGCTCGATCCGCGTGACCTCTACGCCTTCGGCGCGCATCGCGGAGGCATCGACGAACGCTGGTTCGCCTCGACAACCCCTGCGATGAACGAGCATCGCACCTCCGACGAAGGCCTGAGTTATGTCGTCAGCGAAGACCAGCGTTTTACCTTGAAAGAGGCGGTGGAAGAGGAAGGGGCTCGGCTGATTGGACGAGCGATGTGGGAGAAATATCGCCGATGGCCGGTGTACAGCAAATTCTTCGACAACTCCGGGCCCATCATGCACCACCTGCACCAGAACGATGAGCAGGCAAAGCTCGTAGGCCGCGAAGGCAAACCCGAAGGGTACTATTTCCCTTTGCAGTTAAACGCGACCGTGGGTAATTTTCCTCATACGTACTTTGGGCTGGAACCAGGAACCACACGGGAACAGATTCGCTGCTGCCTCGATCGCTGGAACAAAGGCGACAACGGCATTCTGGACTACTCCCGTGCATATCGCCTGAAGCCAGGCACAGGCTGGATTGTTCCACCCCGCATTCTGCATGCACCGGGATCTCTGGTCACGTATGAACCCCAGTGGGGCAGCGACGTGCTGGCCATGTTCCAGTCGATGGTGGAAGGGAGGCCTGTGCCGCGCAGCCTGCTCACGCAGGACGTTCCCGCCGACAAACACGGCGACCTGGATTTCCTGACCGACCTGGTGGATTGGCCCGCAAATATGGACGCCGAGTTCAAGAATCATCATTACATCGAGCCAATTGCGGTGGGCGATACGCAGAGCGAGGGCTACATCGACAAGTGGATTGTTTTTGGACTCGTGGATGGCCGGCAGAGATTCAGCGCGCGCGAATTGACGCTGATGCCCGGAGTGCGCTGCACGATTCGCGATTCCGGCGCATCGGGCGTGATCGTAATCCAGGGTTATGGGCGCATCGGAACACTTGAGGTGGATTGCCCTTCGCTGATCCGCTTCGGGCAGATGACGCAGGACGAGGTCTTCATTTCATACGAAGCGGCGACGGACGGCGTTACCTTTGAGAATCTTTCTCAGACCGATCCGCTGGTTACGCTGCGGTATTTCGGGCCCGACGTTCATTGCCATATGCCCCAGGGCTGGTTGAGTCCGAGCGCGAGCTTCGCTTCAGGAGACATGTGACGATGCACCAGCAGCATTTTGAAGAAAGCAACAACTGCATCCGCGAGCGCTTCAAGGATTTGAAACAAAAATCGCCGGAGAAGCTGAGGACGCGTCTGAATCTCTCGTGGAGCAATTGGGGATTCGGAAGAGAGTCTCTGGCCGATTCGGCGTCCAGGCTTGCCCGGTCCGGAGTACCGTATATCGAACTGCACGGAAACCACTACGGCCCCGACCTGGGATACAAGGTGGATGAAGCACTGACGATTCTCACCGATCATGGGCTGCGCGTTTCCGGTGTGTGCGGCATGTTTTCGGCCGACAACGATCTGGCCAGCAATCGCGCCATTTGCCGCGAGGCGGCGATCGAATATTTGAAGCGCGAAGTTCCGTTCACGCGCGCCGTGGGCGGAGCATACCTGCTGGTGGTGCCGGGAGCCGTGGGGCGGCCGCAGGAGTATGACGAGGTGGAATTCGACCGCTCGGCCGAGACGCTGAGAGCCTGGGCACACCTGTTCAGCGACAATGGCGTGAAGGCGGCCATCGAGCCCATCCGTTCTGCGGAGGTGAGCCTGGTGCACACGGTTGCCGAGGCCAAGAAATATCTGGAAGCGGTGGACCATCCCGGCGTGGGCCACATCAACGGCGACGTTTACCACATGCAGTCGGAGGAACGGCACATTGGTTATGCCATTTTGGATGCCGGGGAAAAACTCGTGAACCTGCACCTGGCCGACAGCAACCGGTGCGCCATGGGCGATGGGTCGATGGACGTGTGCACCATTATTCGCGCGCTTTACTTGATTGGCCACAACGCGGAGGGAAGGTTTGTCACCTTCGAACCTCTCGGACCCGGCGGCAATCCCTATCCCGCAATGCACGGCAAGCCCGACAAGGCGAAGCTGGATGCACTGGTTTCGACGAGCATTCGTTACTTTCGCGACTGCGAGGGGATGGTGCTGGCGGAGTAGCCAGCCTGGGGATCAAACCACGCCAATCGGGACGGACACACGCATGCAGAGCTTTCCCTCCACGCTTGCAGAATCGCAGAAGAAAGCTCCTGGCCGGGCTCTTTTCTCGCAACGCAACGATGGCAGTCCTTCAGGAACGGCTCCATGATCATTTCCATCACCCAGGATGTGACGATGGCGGTTCTTGAAAGGGCCGGCAGGCTCATCTCTCTTTCCTTCTCCGACCTGCTGATCATCGGCCTTTACTTTGCCATGGTGCTCGGCATCGGCATCTACCTGCGCCGCTATGCCGCCACGTCAAAAGATTTTTTCCTCGCCGGCCGCGAGATGAGCGCCTGGGTTGCGGGCCTGAGTTTTCTCTCGGCGAATCTCGGCGCCATCGAGCTGATGGGCTGGTCTGCCTCCACTTACCAGTACGGCATCCTGGCCGCGCACTTCTACTGGATCGCGGCCTTCCCATCCATGGTGCTGCTCGGGCTGGTGATGATGCCGTTCTACTACATCTCCAAGACGCACTCCGTGCCCGGCTACCTGCAACTGCGTTATGGCGAGGCGGCGCGCGCGCTGGCGGGCATCTCCTTCGCGTTCATGACTGTCCTGATGTCGGGCATCAATATGTATGCCATGGCGCTGGTGATGAAAGTGGTTTTGGGCTGGAACATCCACTTCAGCATCTGGGTTTCATCGCTTACCGTCGCGGTGTACGTGGCGCTGGGCGGATTGTATTCGGCGATCTTCAACGAAGTGTTGCAGTTCTTTCTTATCTGGCTGGGCGCGCTCGCCATCCCCGTGCTGGGCATGATCGAGGTGGGCGGCTGGAGCGGGCTTAAGGAACGGATTTTCGAGCGCATGCACACCAACGACTACGTGCATTTGTGGAGTACGTTGGGATCGTTCTCCTCAAACCCTATGGGCGTGCACTGGACGGGCATCGTCTTCGGGCTCGGCGGGGCGATTGCCTGCGGCTATTGGACGACGGATTTCCTGGTGGTGCAGAGGGCGATGGCGGCCAAAGACCTGCGCTCGGCGCAACTGGCGCCCATCATTGCGTCCTATTTCAAAATGATTGTGCCTTTGATCGTCATCCTACCCGGGCTGCTGGGTTTGGCGGTGCTGCCCTACAAACTGGTTCCGCAGAGCGCGGCCGGGACGGGCATGCACAGCTACAACGAGGTGCTGCCGTTGATGCTGGCGCGCTACTGCGGGCCGGGGCTGCTCGGACTGGGCGTCACCGCGCTGATTGCCGGATTCATGAGCGGCATGGCCGGCAACGTGAGCGCCTTCGCCACAGTGTGGACCTACGACATCTACCAGCCCTTTATCGTCAAAGGAAAATCGGAAGCTCACTATGTGCGCGTCGGACGCTGGTGCACGATCCTGGGCGTGTTTTTGAGCATCGGCACGGCGTATTTTGTCACTAATTTCAAAAGCATCATGGATTACATGCAGGCGTTGGTGGGGTTCTTCATTTCCCCCCTCTTCGGCGCCGTGTTGCTGGGAATGTTGTGGAAACGCACGACGCCGAAGGGCGGGTTCTGGGGATTGCTATCCGGTACGGGATCTTCTGTGGCGATGTACACCGCCGTCAAGGTTCACCCCGCGTGGATTCGCTACGTGGCGCTTTCGTCCGACGCTAAAGACATGGCTGAGAACGTCTATCGCGCGTTGTGGTCGCTGCTCATCTGCATTGGAGTAACGTTGGTGGTGAGCCTGTTTACAGCCCCCAAGCCGGACGAGGAGCTGGTGGGACTGGTGTGGAGCACGACTGAAATTCCGAAATACGAAAAGCTGCCGGTCGGGGCGCAGCCCATCTTTTGGGCGGCCGGCGTGGCCATCTTCTTCGGGATTCTGCAGTGGATGTTTTGGTAGGCAAGGGGAAGGCGGGCTCACCGGACGAGGAGTCAAAGATGCGGGAACGCAAACACATGCTGCCGGTGTGGTTTTTTGTTGGGATACTGCTGTTCCTTTACGGAATCATCATCCTCATCACTTCGCTGGAGGAGTGGCCACATCCGCCGGCGGTGATGTTGTCGAATTTGCATCCCGGCGTCTGGGCTGGGATCATGTTGCTGATCATCGGCGGGTTCTATTCGGTTCACTTCCGGCCGAGGCGCAAGTAGCTTGCGGACCGGATCATCATTCGCGGCCAAAGCAAGCCGCTCCGCCAGCGACCTCACGGGCAGGAAATGTTTCCCACAGACGATGTGCGGTGGGGTTACCGCTGCGAGGGCGAACACGCGTACAAAAGGTCCGTCTAACTCCTCCTCAGCGCTTCCATCGGTTCAAGACCGGCGGCTCGTTGCGCCGGAACCGCAGCCGCAATCAGCGCAACCGATGCCAGCAGGGCAATCACGCTTCCCAGCACCAGCGGGTTCCATGCGCTCATGCCAAAAAGTTCCGCCGCCATCAGCCTTCCTGCCTCAATCGCCGCGGGAACGCCGATCGCCAGGCCCAGCCCTACCTGCTGCAGGGCGCCTCTCAGCACCATCCGCCCCACGTTGACGCGATTCGCGCCTAGCGCCATGCGGATGCCAATCTCGGTTGTCCGCTGCGCCACTGCATACGAAGTCACGCCATACAGCCCAATGGCCGCCAGCGCAAGCGCCACGAGCCCGAACAGAGACGTCAGTTGCACGATCATATTTTGCTGGGAGAACGCCAACTGCACCTGGTCATCGAAGGTGTGGAAGCTGGTGATCATCAGGTTGGGATTGATTTGCTGGAGTTGCTGGCGCACCTTGGCCTCGAGATCTGGAACCACGCCGTGCGTCTGGATTTCGAGCGAAGCCATGTAGTGCGTATTGGTTTTGAAGGCTGCGAATGCAGCGGCCTGCGGAAACGTGGGCGGAAGCGTCGCCCATTGCTCGGAAGGAAGAAAATACATGGGGCGCGCGGTTTGCTGAGGATCGTTGGGTAGCCAATACTGCGCGTCCTCAACGACCCCGACGATGGTGTACATCCCAGGGTGCGCCTCATCGAAATCGCCGAAATGGGCGCCGATGGGGTTCTGGCCGCCCAGGTAGCGCTGGACGAAGGCTTCGTCGACGATGGCGACCGGCGCGGCATTGCGATTGTCATTCTGGGTAAAGCCGCGACCCTGGATGATTTTTGTCCCGATGGTTGCGAAATAATCCGGGCTGACCCGCACCCACGAGGCCAAATTCACGCTCGATCCGGGCGGAGGCGCGGGCTGCCCGTCGATATAGACATCGTCACTGTAGTTGTTCGTGTCCATGGGGCTCCACAGCGACCAGGCCACGTGCTCGACACCTCCAATCTGGGTGATCGACTGATTGAGCCGCTGATAGAAGCCGTCGAGTTCCTCGGGTTTGAGACCGGCGGTTTGCGCATTGAAGAGGGCGACGGTGCGGTTGGCGGTCTCGAAACCGAAGTGCTGATGCTCCATTTTCCGCAGGCTCAACAGCAGCAGCCCCGCTGCGCACAGTAACACCACCGAGATGGCGGCTTGAGCCACGACGAGCGCTCTCTGTGCGAGCGTCGCATGCTTGCCGGTGGCGCGATTCGCGCCCCGCAGCGCATCGATGGGGTCGACATGCGCCGCCATCCACGACGGCGCCACCCCGAAGAGCGTTCCGGTAATCACCGCCGCGCCCAGAGCAAACCCCAGCACCGCCCACGAGGGGCTCGCGGTAATGCTGATGGGATCATGCGCGAATGCCAGGTGCAAGATCAGCTTCGCGCCACCGTAGGCCACCATGACTCCGGCCAGTCCGCCCAGCACCGACAAAAGTACGCACTGCACCAGCGCCCGCTGAATAAGTCTTCTGCGCTGGGCGCCCAGCGCCGCCTGAACCGCGATCTCTTGCCGCTGCGTGACGCCTCGCACCAGCATGAGGTTGGCCACGTTGGCGCAGGCAATCAGCAGCACGAAGCTGGATATCCACATCAGCAGATGCAGGTCGCTCTTATACCGGTCCTGCATTCTCTGGACGCCGGCGCCGCCGGGTGTGAGGCGCAAGTATTGGCGGGGAATCAGAATCCGGTCCGGGGCCCGGACCTTGCTCAGCGGGCTGCGCAGAAACTCCTGCAGTTCCACCTGCATCTCCGCCTGCACGGCGGAGACGCCGGCACCCGGGGTCAACCGCCCAATGAGGTTCAGCCACTGCTGTTCGCCGCGCTCGAGCAGATCCGCATCGCGCGGCCGCAGGGTTGCAACCAGATGGAGCGGCAACCAGAAAGCGGGAGGCGTGGCGCTCAACCGCTCGCCGTAGAATCCCGGCGGCGCGATGCCCACCACCGTCACCGTCTGCCCATTGATTTGCCAACCCGACCCCACCACCGCAGGATCGCGCCCCAGTTGCTGCCATTTCTGGAAGCTCATCACCGCGACCGGAGCCGCTCCCTTGACATCATCGCGTGGCTCGAGCAGCCGCCCCGCATAGGCGCGGACTCCCAGCGTGTCGAACGAATTGCCGGAGACGAACTCTCCGTAAAACGGCTGCGCTGGATGGTCGCTCCCGGTGCGCACCACCGCCATCTCGTGGTCCGACGACTCGAACGCGGCCAGACTGGCCAGCCCCGGGGTGTGATCGCGGAACTCGGTATATTGAATGTAAGAGAACAACGACCAATCATTCGGCTTGTCGGTGTAATCGGGAACGCCGGCGTTGTAGCAACACTGCTCGTTGTCTCCGATCCTCCATAATCCGGCCGGATCGTTCACCGGCAACGACTTGAGCAACACCTGTTGGATCAGCGTGAAAATGGCCGATGTCGCGCCGATCCCTAACCCCAACGTCAACACCACCGTAAGCGCAAACCCTCGCGATTTGGCCAATTGACGAAACGCGATTTTGACATCGGTAAACAAGGGAACGACCTCCTGCACCATCAGCTATGCAATCCACTCGCCAACTCCCGCCGTCGTATTCCCCTGAAAACCCGAGCCTCTGCGCCGGCAACTCCCGCCTCCGCCTCTAGACTCGTGTCCGTTTGCCCGCATCGATGTTCATTTCCGAACAGTTCACCGATCGGCGCACCCACGATTCATTCCCCAGGGGCGGATCCTGTGCCTTGAACCCCATTTAATTGGATGGCCGCATCCTCCGTCTCGGGTTGGATTCCCCTGCCTGTTCAGGAAATAATGAACGCATGCGCGAACTGATTTTCGATCGGGCGCGCAGTGGCATTCGCCGTGGACGTGATAACGTGAGCGGAACGGGCATGAGAGCTTGGTGAAGAATATTTCTCCGCGATGAGGGCGGATGCGGGCACGGCGGAGGTCGCAAAGGCGCCGAGCGGCGCGTCAGCAAGCCGGCAGACTGAGGCCCATACGATCAGGGGCGAAACACGCCTCCCGTCTACCGGCGACCGTCGGGATTCACATCGTGTCGCATCCGCACCTTTTTCGAGCGCATGTCGAACTATGTGAAGAAAGGCAGAGCGGAAGAAGCGGAGTCGCTTCTCGAGCCAAAGTGCGATGTGACCGGTTTCGCTTCGCAGAACTTTTTGGAAATGTTGCGGCGCGATGGGTTGGTGCGGTCGAGGAACGCAACCCTCACACCGCTCACCGATGGCGTCTCCAGCGAGATTTATCGCGTCGATGACCAGGAGCGTTCCTTTGTCGTCAAGCGCGCGCTGCCCCAGCTCAAAGTGCGGGATGAATGGCTCGCCGACGTGAGCCGCAATCGATACGAGCAGATGTATATCGAATACGTGGGCGGCTTCCTGCCCGATGGCGTCCCGCGTCTTCTCGAGGAGCCCAATGACCGCGGGTACTTCGCAATGGAACTGCTCGGCCCGGAGTTCACGAGTTGGAAGCGGCTCCTGCTGCGCGGTGAAATCGGCATCGATCACGCAAGACAGGCCGGCGCCCTGCTGGGTTCGATCCACGCGCGTTCCGTCGGGGATGCCGAGGCAGCGCGCGTGTTCGACACCACGCCGAACTTCATGCAGCTCCGCATCGATCCCTACCTGCTGACCACGGGCAGCCGGCATCCCGATTTGCAGCCATTCTTTGCGGCCGAGGCGGGGCGGCTTGCGTCTACGCGCCTGTCGCTTGTCCACGGCGACTTCAGCCCGAAGAATATTCTCGTCTCGACCGCACGCATGGTGCTGCTCGACTGCGAAGTGGCGTGGTTCGGCGATCCTGCATTCGATGCGGCATTTCTTCTGAACCATTTGCTGCTCAAAGGCCTCTACCACGCGCCGCGGCCCATGGGCCTCGATGTTATGAGCCGCGCATTCTGGCGGAGCTATGCAAAAGAAATCGGATCCACTCTCGATCCCCATCTGCTCTCGCAGCGCGTGGCGCGACTGCTGCTCATGCTGCTCCTGGCGCGCGTCGATGGCAAATCGCCCGTTGAGTATCTCACCCGGGCGCAGCAGCTCGATTGGGTGCGGCAATTCACGCGCGCGCGCATTCCGGCGCAGCAATTCGGTTTGCACGATATTCTCGACCAATGGTTCGCCGGGCTGAGCCGGATCGAGGGGGAGCCATGAAGATTCGCGCGATCCACGCTTATCAGATCTACGACTCGCGTGGGACCCCCACCGTGGAAGCGGAGATCGAGCTGGAAAGCGGTGAGCGTGGACGCGGCGCGGTTCCGTCCGGCGCCTCGACTGGGCAGTTCGAGGCGCACGAACTGCGCGATGGCGATCCCGCGCGATTTCGCGGCAAATCGGTCTATAGAGCCATCGATAATATCCACCGCGAGATCGCGCCGGCGCTGGTGGGATGGGATGCAGCGGACCAGGCAGGCCTCGATCATCGCCTTATCGAACTCGATGGCGCGCCTTCCAAGTCACGCCTCGGCGCCAACGCGATACTCGCTGTTTCCATGGCGGCTGCGAATGCGACGGCTGCTGCGTTGCGAAGGCCGCTCTATGAAACCCTCGGCCGATCCGGTGGAACGCTGCTGCCGCTTCCTGAGGTCCAAATCGTGGGCGGCGGCCTGCATGCCAACTGGCGAACAGACATTCAGGATTTCCTGCTCATCGCTGTGGGCGCGCGGTCGCTTCAGCAGGTCATGGAGATCACGTTCAATGTGCATCGCGCCGCGGGTGACCTGTTGTCGAAGCGGGGCGCGCTGTTCGGAGTGGCCGACGAAGGGGGCTATTGGCCTGAGTTCGTGTCGAACGAAGCGGGTCTGCAGTTCATGACTGAGGCGATCTTGGCCGCCGGCTACGAACCCGGCCGTGAAGCCGCCATCTCGCTCGATGTCGCCGCCAGCGATCTCTTCGACCCCGAAACCCGACGCTACACTTTCCGTCTGGAAAACCGCAGCTTTACATCGGATCGATTCGCCGATCTGCTCATCGATTGGTGCGGCCGTTATCCCATCGTTTCGATTGAAGACCCGATGGCCGACACCGATTGGGACGGCTGGGATCGAATCGCCGCATCGCTGCGTCCTCGCATCCAGTTGATCGGGGACGATCTGTTCACGACCAATCTGGATCGCATTCAGGCCGGCATTGCGCGCAGGAGCGCGAATGCCGTGCTCATCAAGCTGAACCAGATCGGCACTGTGACGGAAACACTGGCTGCGATCGAACTGACGCAGAAAGCGGGATGGAATGCAGTCATTTCCGCCCGGTCTGGCGAAACCGAGGACACATTCATTGCGCACCTTGCGGTGGCTACGAATGCCGGTCAACTCAAGGTTGGCTCTTTCGCTCGCGGGGAGCGGACAGCCAAGTGGAACGAGCTTCTGCGGATCGAGCGAAATCTCGGCGAGCGGGCCCGATTCGCCGGACGGGAGATTCTCAACCAACTGCGGCATTTAACCTGACATTGAACCGAGTTTGCGCGCAGCTTCAAGCGAGACCCGGGGAGCAACACGTCAAGCCCTCGCCTCAGAAATATTTTTCTTCTCCTTTATTTTCTGCGGGTTCCCTTCCCGCCAAAATTGCGGGTTATTTCTTCGCAATCTGTATTCTGTTTCCAGATGCGCCAACTAGGTTCACGACCGCGTGTTTGTATCAATGTGGATGCCCCATCTGGGAGCCCTCTGGGCATGGCGTATTTGCTTTTGCCGCAAGAGTGGGAGGCACAAATTCACGGGTGCCTGCGGGGCGGTAATCGCGTTCGGGAATGCGTGCTCCTAGGGTCGCCTCCGCTCGAAATGCGGGTCGATCTATTTAAGTTCCGTATCTTCAGGAGCTTGAGATTTAAGTTCCTCGAAACGCTGTACTTACCTCGGAACCGCGCCGCCAACGCTTTTTGATTCTGGAACTTGCCGGAATCACCCGGGGGTGGGGAGAGGGGGGGCGCCAAACTGGAGAGAGAAGTTCCTCGTTCAATACGAGACGGCAACAGGAAGATCCCGCCCGCCCGCGCTCTCAGAAAAGGGGATCGCAACATGCTGCGTCCCAGATTGACCCCCCTGCGAAGCGCCTGAGAATTCGATTGCAATGGCCTCGTCGGCGGCACTTTACAGAAATGCACTATCGTCGTATTTAATAGGTACGTACGCGCGCGGCGACAAAGACGCGCAATCAGGAGGATTCTATGGCGACTGCGATCTATAGACCGGCGCTCGGTTCAGCCGCAACGGCGTTCCTAGCCAAGAAACATCAAATGCTGATCGACGGCAACTGGACCGATGCCCGCAGCGGCCAGACTTTTGCGGTTGAGGACCCCGCGACCGGAGAAGTCATCGCCCACGTCCCGGCTGGCGATAAGGCGGATATCGATCTTGCCGTCACTGCGGCGCGCCGTGCGTTCGAGACGGGACCTTGGTCCCGTATCTCGCCCGCGGCAAGGCAGCGCCTCGTCTGGTCGCTCGGCGATCTTATCGAGCGTCATGCCGACGAGCTTGCCGAACTGGAGGCGCTCGATAACGGCAAACCTGTCACCAACGCTCGTCGCGATGATGTGGGCGGCTCGATCGAAATGTTCCGCTACATGGCGGGATGGGCAACCCGGCTGAATGGCGAACAGATTCCGGTCTCTTCGCCGGGCGATTGGCATGTATACAGTATTCGCGAACCTGTCGGAGTCGTGGGCCAGATCATCCCCTGGAATTTTCCACTGATGATGGCCGCTTGGAAGCTGGCGCCCGCTCTGGCGGCAGCATGCACGATCATACTGAAGCCCGCTGAGCAGACCCCGCTCTCAGCAATCCGGCTGGGTGAACTCATCATCGAGGCCGGTTTTCCCGACGGCGTGGTGAACATCGTCACCGGTTACGGCGAAACAGCTGGGGCCGCCCTCGCAGAGCATCCGGATGTCGACAAAATCGCCTTCACCGGCTCGACCGAAGTTGGCAAGCTTATCGTCAAGGCTGCCGCTGGCAATCTCAAGCGCGTCTCGCTGGAACTGGGCGGCAAATCGCCGGCCATCGTCTTCCCCGACGCCGATCTTGACCGCGCCATCGCTGGAACAGCGAGCGCGATCTTTTACAACCAGGGTCAGTGCTGTACGGCTGGCTCGCGGCTGTTCGCCCATAAATCCGTCTACGACAAGATCGTCGATGGCGTTTGCCAGGAGGCTGGCAAGTTGAAGGTCGGGCATGGTCTCGATCCGTCGGTCAACCTCGGCCCGCTGGTCTCGAACAAGCAGCGAACGCGCGTGATTGGCTTTCTTGAGGCGGGAAGGCAAGAGGGCGCCGAGGTCGTTACGGGCGGCAACGCCATGGGCGATCAAGGCTATTTTGTCGAACCGACGGTCCTCGCCCGCACCGATCGCTCGATGAAGGTTGTGCGCGAAGAAATCTTCGGACCGGTTGTATGTGTCCAGTCCTTCGACGATTCGGACCTTGATGCCGTCGCCAAATTCGCCAATGACACCGAATATGGCCTGTCCTCAAGCGTTTGGACGCGGAACTTGAAGGTCGCCCACATGATGGCGCGCAAGATCAGAGCCGGCACCGTCTGCATCAATACCCATAATTACGGCGACCCCGCTTGGCCGTTCGGCGGCTACAAACAATCCGGCTGGGGCCGCGAAATGGGTAAGGAAGTTATGGAGCATTACACCGAAACCAAGGCGGTCGCGGCCAGGCTCTGACGACAGAACAAGCGATTGCAAAACAATTTGTAGCCGCTTGATTTTGTAGCCGCTTGATTCGCTCCTGGGCGCAACTTCCGGTTCAGGCCAAAGAGGGATTCCGAACGCTTACCTGGCAAAACGAGTCTCCACGCTTGATCCCGTTACTTGGGCTGCTGCACAGCGATGAAAGAGATCTGCTCCTTTGAAGGAGGCGCCGGTGGCCTCCCAGGAGCTGCCTGCGCAAAGCCGCCTGCCGCGCGTGATTGCGGCGACTCCTGCTGCAGCACCGTCAGCGCCGGGAAGTGGCCGCTTTTAAAGAAAGTCCCATACAGGTCCAGGTACTTGTCTTCATCCGTGTGGATGTCAGTCAGATACGCGGTCGCGAACACCACGTCCGGGAAGTCCATGTCCGGCGCATACTGCAAGTCATCGAGCAGGTTGCGCATCGTTTGCCGTAGTTGCAGGAGCACATCCGGCGTAACCACGCCCTGGTCAGGAATGAAGCCGCTCTTCGCCGACATATAGTAAGTGTCGTCATAGACGATGCCGGGACTCGCTGTCGGGCTCGGCGCCATGTTGCGAGGCAGGGTGGTGTGCCGCTTCGAGAGATCCGCGCCCGCGATGCAGAAGGCGATAAAATGCTGCTGCTTCGGCAGACCCTCCATCGTAATGGTGGCTCGTCCCGGCGTATTGCCGAACTCGAAGTAAGACGCATAGATCTTGTTCATCGCACGCCCGTTGTTTCCTGGGTTCGAGAACGGATTGACCCAGACCACGTTCTTCATCGTCATGCCCGCCGTCTTCAGGATGGTGGCCACATTATTCAGAGCCTGCGTCACCTCGCCGGGGTAATCCTCCGCCATCTTCCCTGTCGCCGGATCCACTCCGCCCATCGCCGACATATAGAGGACATCGTTGATCTGGATTCCCGCCGGGTCAATGTTCGGTCCCTGCGGCCATCCCTCTGGGTGAATCACCTTGCGATGCACCGTGTCGCTCGAGGCTATGCCGTTGATCTCAACCCTCTCATCGCCCGCAAGCGCGCCCACCACTTGCACGCTCCGCGCCGGAGGATTCGACCCGATCGCCTTCCAATAGGCGCTCTCTACGGCGGTTAAATTGTCGGCGCCAACCACGTAGACGTTGATCCACGCCAAGTTGCCGAGGTCCATGCCCGCAGCCTGCAGTACGCCGCGCACGTTGTCGATGGCCTGGGTCGTCTCCTGCGCCACATCGGTCGGCACGCTGCCGTCGGCATTGCGTCCGTTTTGTCCCGCCAGGTAAAGCGTGCCGTTGGTCAGCACCCCGGTGCTCGAAGCTTTCCCCGCGCTTTTTCCTGAGACCTGAATATATTTGAACGGGCCACCCACCTGCGCAAACACCTCTGTGCTCAGCAAAGCTGCCATCAGACATCCCATCCAGCCAGCTCTCTTTGCTTTCCTCATTCTGTCGCCCTCAAAGTGCTGTTCATCGTTCCCGCATGAAATTGTGTATGTGGGCATGCGGACAGTAAAGTCCGGAGCCAAATGTTCGCCCCGGTCCAGATTAGCTCTGATTCCCGGAAAATCGGCTTCCATACTTAAGCTTCCCCTGGAGAATCAGCCCACTGACTCGGCGTGCAGAGCTTTGTCAGCGGAGTGGCGCCAGAAGGTGGATCAAACCACCTGAAGGCTCATTCTCCCTGCACAGATAGGAACCAGACACCTCCCTGGCTCCAGTGTGCTCATCTTACACCGCTCGTTTCCTCGCTTGGTTGAGAATCTGGCGAAGGCGATTGCCCACAATCAAATCCTCTCCCGGTTGCAGGGTCATCGAGACGATCCGCAATTGATTCGGGTGAGTTGATTGCGGTCTGCCTGGATACCTGACGCTGCTGGGAATGTCGTTCGTCAGCGCCCCAATCGCGCGGTCCCCCTCCTGTAGCTGCTGGGCGCATTGCGCCACCGTCAAGCCAAACCCCGCCTCACCCCAATTCACTGTAAGCGTCGGATAGCTGTTGCTGATTTGCGGAGTGGCGATGGATGTGGTCACTCCCGGCACCGTCTCCACTGATCTGCCGATGCGCTCCACCCGGCCTCGCCGCTCTTTATCAAGTACCGGGAGGCCGGCACGCGACCAATCTGGCAGAGCGCAAAGCCATTTGCTCGTTCAACGAAGCGCTGAGCGCAACAGCAAGCCCCGGCGTTATCCATGGAGATATTTACTCTATGTCCGGCTAGAACGCATTTCCAAACAACCGGCGGTAACAGCCAACCGTGAATTTACGGACGCGCTCGAGATGAGAAATTTAAAGAAATTCTTCAGTAGCGAGGAGGCCAGGTGTAAACTTATCCGCAAATTGGGAGGCCTAAAGGGGTATCCCAATTTAAATGAAGGCAAGGGGGATGCGGTCATGAATAGACGAAATTTCCTAGATCAGTTTGATAGACGAGAATTTCTTGAAACGGCTGGCGTGTTCGCCCTCGGTCTTTCTGCGGCCACTTTGCTGACTCCCAAAGCAGCCGACGCCAATGGAACAATAGATCCGAGTTCGCGACCATTCCGGGGCCTGTTTCCCGTCGCGCAGACGCCGTTCACCCCGGACAATAAGCTCGACCTCGATTGCCTGGCTGCAGAGGTCAAATTCTGCCACTTTAATCGTGTGCCGGGTCTCATGTGGCCGCTAAATGCCAGTGGATGGTCAAACCTCACCGAGAAAGAACGAATGGACGGAGCCGAGGCCATCTTGGCCACGGCCAAGGGGGGAAAGACCGCCATAGTGGTTGGAGTTCAGGCGCCTGGTGGCGATATTCATGCCGCCGTTCGTTTTGCCAAACACGCTGCCCAACATGGCGCAGATGGAATCATCTCCTTGCCCCCGGGTGCGCCCAATGGGAAGGTAAACGAACCAGCGATTTGGGACTATTACAAGACCTTGGGCGCGGCGACCGATCTGCCGCTGATGATTCAGAGCTACGGCGATATGAGCGTCGATTTAATCGTAAGACTCTATGAGCAGATTCCAACGCTGAAAGGCGTCAAAGACGAAACGACGGGCAGTCCCCTACCCCGCATCCCGGAATTCAGGAAACGAACTGGCGACAAGTTCGTGGTCATGGCTGCACACAACTGCCTGCAAATGATTGATGAACTCCGAGCGGGTTTTGACGGTTATGTGCCCATCATCACTTACGCCGATCTTCTTCAGCGAGTATTCGAACTGTGGAATGCAGACAAGCAGGAAGAAGCCTTTGAAATGTTCGGCAGGGTACAGGCGTTTCAAACGATTGTGGGAGCGACGCAGTACCTTTTGACTGCGCGCGGGGTTTTCAAAGAAACAACTGTAGTCCGCAACGCCAGCCACGTTTTCGGGCCCGAGGGCGTCACCCCAGACGAAGCTCAGCGAAGAGTGGTCCGCGAATCGATGAAGCATTTTCTAGGACCTTACTTGCGCGCATAGAGCAGCTTCAACAGCAAAACCCGTGTGGCCACTGAAGCTTCCCATGGCTTTCCAACCTGGGAGAGTAGCCCCGGGGAGTCGCACCCCGAGGCTCTCGCAGAACCGAGCGTGAGACTCTCGCCTCACTCGGCTCCCATCAGGCAAACGTACCAATCATCCCAGCCTGCCAGTGTACAAAGAGTCCGGCACATTCCTTCGCAAGTCGTTGTAGGAACTGACTCGTTTGGATTTTGTAGTGCTTAAAGCGCTTGAACTTACGCATCGCCCACGCCACGAGCGTCTGATTGACGTATCGGAACAGGGGATACAGCGCCGAGCCGGCATAGCGCCCGTAGTACCCAATCCACCCCCGGAGGAGAGGATTGAGCTTGCGCGCGATGTCCTGCAAGGACAACTGTGTCTGTCGTCGTAGGTTCAAGTCCCGAATCGTCGCACGCATGGCCTTCATCGCCGAGGGACTCACTGCCGGATTGAATCCTCCAAACAGTGTGTTATCGCGGAAACGTCGCACCAGACGAGGGCGGAAGCAGTACCCGAGGAAATCAAATTTGAAGTTCGGATGTTTGCCTTTACGCTTCCCGTCCTTGCAGTAGACGATTCTGGTCTTCGTCGGATGCATCTCCAGATGGCACTCCGCCAGCCGAGCCTGAAGCTCAGCCTTGAGGGCTTCCGCTTCCTGCAAAGTTCGGCAGTGTACCAATCCGTCATCAGCATATCGACACCATGGGAGTTCCGGATGTGTCCTTCGCATCCAGACATCAAACGAGTAGTGCATGAAAAGATTGGCGAGGACGGGGCTAACCGCTCCCCTTACACAAAAGGTAATTTTCTCTCGGCGACGGTCCGCCATCGTTTTGTGACGGCCCCGAAGGGATCGGGATGCTATGGCGGATGGTGATAAAGTCGTCTCCGATCAGGACTTCTTTGACAACGAGGCGCACGATTCGCTGACGTTCAGCGATGCTAAGCGTTTCGGCTGCGCGGCGCAAGCGGGCAAGAAATGCGGTAAGTGTTTCGGCCAAACGCAGGAACGTCGCCTGATCATTGCTTTGGTCGATGATGGCTTGCAATTCCGCACGGAGTCTCTGTTCTCGCTGGCGCAACATCGGCATGCGTTCCCGCAGATGCTCGATCGACAAGAGTCCTTCCTGGTACGCATTGAGCAGTCTTTCGATGCTCTTGCCCGCGTGGGTCAAGTCTCTCTGCAAAGCCTGCTCGCGCTTCTTGGTCGGATCGGCAGAACGTGCTGCGGCCAGGCGGCGATCCAATTCCTGCTGGATCAACATAGGATCTTGCAATAGCCGGATGACCTCGGTCCAGACGACCTGATCGAGAAGTTCCTGCCGGATGTATTGGCGATTGTCACAAACCGGCCCACCCAGTTTGCGCCAGCCATCAGAGCCGATGCATTTGTAGTAGTGAATTTTGCGCGCACTCGTGTACGTCGAGGTGCGCGAGAAGGCATAGCCGCACTTCGCACAACTGACCAGTCCCTGCACCACACTGGGCGTGATGGTACGCCGGCGCGATCGGATCCTGTTCTCTTCAAGAAGTTCCTGAGCACGGGCGAAGGTCTCGTCACTAACCAGCGCGGGTACGGGAATCCCAATCCAGTCTTCCCGTGGCCGTTGATGGCTTGCCGTCATACTGGATGCCGATACACCGCGCCGACGCTGCGCGCGCATGACGCGCGTCCGCGCCGCTTCGCGGGTCTTGCCGAAGCACGCGGCGCCACGGTATGCGGGATTGCGCAGCACAGCCCAGACGACCGAGCGCTCCCAGCGGGCGCTCCTGTTGCGTGTTGCGATACCTTCAGCGTTCAGCCTGCGAGTGATCTCCCCGATGCTGAGTCCTTCCACCGTATACATCTCGTATATCCTCTGCACCACTCGGGCCTCGCTGTCCTCCACGATGTAAGCTGCCGGCGCTTCGTCGGTCTTGCGCAGATAACGGTAGCCATACGGAGCGCCACTCATCACGCTGATCTCGCCTGCGTGCGCGCGGTGGCGCTTGCCGCGACGTGATCGTTCCAGAATCTGCGCCCGCTCGTACTCGGCAATCATGCCCTGGAACTGCACCGGCAGTTGATCCTCCGCGCTATCCCCGCGCGGCGCCTTCACAAACGCCGTCTCCACTCCTTGTCGTGCAAACTCTTCCATGAGCAGAATCTGATAAGCATACTTCCGGCTTAATCGGTCCGGAGAATAGGCGAGGACAACTTGGATCTGGCCCTCGGCGGCAAGGTCTCGCACCCGCTCCAAGCCGGGACGCTCCAGGGTTGAGCCGCTGAACCCCTCATCTTCGAAGACCCACTCTGCGGGCACTTCCAGATCGTGGTTCCTCGCATACTCGATCAGCGATGCTGTTTGGCTGGCGATCGTGTTCTCCTCGCGCTGCTGTTCGGACGACACCCGTGCATAAATCGCTGCAATCCGCATTTTCGCTCTCCTTTACTCGTCCCACAGGGCGCTCCCGAGCGGGCGCCAGAAGGTCGTAGGCCTGGATGAGCTTCGACTCGAGCAGGCGATCAAAAACATAGTCAATGTGGATTTCGAGTGGGCCGCCTTTAGTGCGCGCCTCAGCCATGCTTCTTCCGCGTTCCCAGGAACGCTTGCAATGCCTCGGTTACGATGCTTCCGATCGTCAATCCGTGGCGTTTCGCATGCCTGCGTAGCAGACCGACGGTTTGCGGCGGGAGCTTCAAGGTGACCGGTATCGTAGCCCGAGTAATCTCCACTGGTCGATCGAGCTGAGAAGCTTCCTTTAAATACCGATAAGCTTGGCGCTTGGACAACCCGGACGCACGAGAAAAGCGCCGTACCGCTTCCGGTCGTGCAACCTGCTGTTGCAGCAAATCCCGGGCAGCGTTCAACCGCCGAGCCCTCTCCGTTCTCGTGGAACGAGGCATACG
>JASHTS010000286.1 GCA_030040425.1 Acidobacteriaceae bacterium
TGCGCGCGCCGATGTTGAACCGCAAAGAGCTGGTGACGCTCGCCTCCATCGGCGCGCTCAACCCGCTTGAAAGTGTGGAGCATCGCCGCGATGCTTTATGGCAGGTGGAAGAGGCCGGCCGTCCCGTGGGCCCGCTGCTGCGCGGAGCGGGCCGCGCGCGTGGCGAGGCCGCGGCGCCCATGCCGCTCCGAGCGATGCCCCTCAAAACTATGACCACCGAAGAGCGCCTGGCCGCCGACTACTTGGGCACCGGCCTCACCACCGGCCCGCATCCGATGGCGTATCACCGCGCCGAGCTGCGCCGCGAGGGCATTCTCGCGGCGGATGAACTCGCGCGGCGAAAAAGCAATCAATTTGTTCGCGTGGCCGGATGCGTGATCGCGCGCCAGCGCCCCGGCACCGCCCGCGGTTTTGTCTTTCTCTCGCTCGAAGACGAAACCGGCATCGCCAACATCATCCTCACGCCGGATGTCTTCGAGCGCGACCGCGTGGTGGTCACGCGCAGCCGTTTTCTTTTGATTGCCGGGCCGCTGCAGAACCAGGACGGCGTGATTCACGTGAAAGCCCAACGCATTGAGCCGCTCGGCATCACCGCCGCGCCGGTGCGCTCGCACGATTTTCATTAGGCCGATCGCAGCGTGAACACGGTGATCTCCGGCGGGCAATCGAAGCGGAAGGGAACCCCTACCGCGCCCAGGCCGCGATTCACATAGAGCTGCATCCCATTCAGGTGAAACCACCCCTCCACATATTTCCTGCCCATCTTCGGCAGCACCATTGCGCCCACCAGGGGCAGCCGAACCTGGCCTCCATGGGTGTGCCCGCTTACCATCACGGCCACGGCCTGGCCCGCCGGATGCTTGAGCAGCTTATCGGCATAGTCGGGCGCGTGGCACAGCAAAATTACCGGCTCATGGGCGATGTGCCGGATCTGGGGAGGGATCGCGCGTTCCGCATCCGGCCGACCTTCCACAGCATCGTCCAGCCCTGAGAGCCAGAAACGCGCGCCCGCGCGCTCGACCGGCAGGCACGCGTTTACCAGCACGGTCATGCCGTTGTCGGCCAGCGCCTCCGCCACCAGGGGCGCGTTTACCAGCACGTCATGGTTGCCCAGGATGGCGTAGCGGGTGCGGCACTCGAGTGCGGTAAGAAGATTGGCGCATTGCCAGGCCGCGCCTTCCGCGAATTTTCGCGTGGTGATGCCGGCCGTGACATAATCGCCGGTCAGAAAAACTGCGTCCGGCTTCAGCTCGTTCACGTGGTCGATGGCGCGGCGAAGAAAGAACGGCTCGGAATACTCGTCCATGTGCAGATCGCTCAGCTGCGCGATGCGCATGCCGTCAAACGCCGCGGCGAGCCCAGGAATGCGAACTTCCTGCTGCGTGACCTCGATCCAGTGGCGCTCCACTTCGCCCGCATACAACGCGAGCCCGGCCGCGCCCCACAGCGTGGCCTTGAGAAACCGGCGCCGGGTTACCCTCGAGCCTCGACTCAAATCAGGGGAAGAAACAGAAACAGCCATTCTCTCTATGGTATCGAATGAGGTCATTATCTCCTGAAAGCGAGAAACTGCCCACGTATCGGGCATGATCCTCTTGCGTGTTTGCTCGGCGGCCACAATGCGCGCAGCAGAGTGCGCACTTTGTCTGATGGAGCCCGGAAGGATTTAGTTTTCCGCGGCTTCGGCAGCCGGCACTGGGTTTTGCGTTTCCAGTTCCAGGTCCAGCGGATCGTTGTCGCGATCGCTGACCTCGACCAGCGCGGCGAGCTTCGCCGCAAGCTCCGGCGACCAGCAGTTCTCCGGCGCGCGCCAGCGCCAGTTGCCTTCGGGAATGGCGGGCGTATTCATGCGAGCCTCCGAGCCAAGCTGCAGGAGATCCTGCGCGGGAACCACGGCGATCTGCGCCACGCTCGCCTCCACCGCGCGCACCAGAGGCCAAACGGGACGACCGTCCACCGGGCCAACGAGGGCTTGCACGGCGCTATGCTCTGCTTCGCCCGCCGTCTGCCACCAACCTTGCGTGGTGTCGTTGTCGTGCGTGCCGGTATAGGCGATTGTGTCCGGCCTGTATCGATGCGGCAGATGCAGATGCGCGCCCTTGTTGCTGAATCCGAATTGAATCACCTTCATGCTCGGCATTTTCAATTCCTGGCGCAGCGCATCCACTGCGGGCGTAATCATGCCCAGGTCCTCGGCAATCAGCGGCAGCGGGCCCAGCGCGGTTTCGAGCGCTCGGAAAAGTTCCAGTCCCGGCGCCTTCACCCACTCACCGTTCACCGCCGTCTCTTCTTCGGCCGGAATGGCCCAGTATGCCTCGAAACCGCGGAAGTGATCGAGGCGCACGATGTCGTAAAGCTCAATCGCGCGCCGGATGCGCTCGATCCACCAGCGGAATCCGCTTTCGCCCAACACATTCCACCGATAGAGCGGATTGCCCCAGCGCTGCCCGGTGGCGGAAAAATAATCGGGCGGTACGCCGGCCACGCGCTCCGGTTTGAAGTCCTTGTCCAGCTCGAACAATTCCGGATGCACCCACACGTCAGCGGAATCCATGTTGACGAAGATGGCCACGTCGCCGAGAATCCGGATGGCGTGCCGCGCGGCCGCCTCGCGCAGATCCGCCCATTGCCGCGCAAAGGCAAACTGCAGTGCCTGCTCCTGCGTGAGGGCGCGGCTGCTGCTTTCATAAATCTCCTTGAGCGCCTGCGGGTCGCGCCGTCTGAGCGGCAGGGGCCACTCCGTCCACGCGCCGGTTTTGAACTGCCGCTTCAGCTCGGCATAAAGCGCGTAATCGTTCAGCCACGAAGCCTGCTCATGGCAGAATGTCTCGAACTGCTTCCACTGTTCGGCGAATGCCGGATCGCTCACGCCGCGATCGAGAAAATTGCCGGCCGCTTCGTGCAGCAGAGGCAGCTTGCGCATTTCCACTTCGTCGAAGTCCACATTGCCGGAGCGGCCGGGAAGACCGGCGATGCGCTCGCCCTCAATCCATCCCCAGTCGGCCAGCACTTCGAGACTTACGAGCAACGGATTGCCTGCGAACGCCGACGAACCCGCGTAAGGCGAATTTCCAAATCCCGTGGGGCAAAGCGGCAGCACCTGCCATATATGCTGTTTGGCCGCGGCCAGAAAGGCAACAAACTCGTGCGCCGCCGGGCCCAGATCGCCGATGCCTCCATAGGACGCGAGTGAGCTCACATGAAAAAGCACTCCCGATGATCTATCAAATTCCATTCCTTGATTCCATCCCAGGGCTCACGCGCGGCGCGGCGACCCTTGAGCCACTATAATTGACTCGCTATAATCCCTGCGTCCGTCGCAAGAAGCGGTCGATCCCACACAAAGAAAGCCAGGTAAAGTTCATTGATGAACCTCTCCGGCCGTATTTCTACGCTTCTGTTGGCGGCGGTATCCATTTCATGCTGTGCGGCGCCCGTCCTGGCCGCGCCTCATGCGGCTCTGCCCGCGCCGGTGCTTCTGGCTTCGGGCTGGCAGCTGCAGGATGTGGCGAAAGTTCCGCAGCCCGCCGCGCAAGTGGCACAACCCGGCTTCAATACCACGGGCTGGTACGCGGCCACGGTGCCGGGAACAGTGCTCACTTCGCTGGTCAACGATCATGTGTATCCGGAGCCGCTCTACGGTGAAAACGACCGGCCGGAAATCATTCCCGACACCCTCGTCCAAACGTCCTACTGGTACCGCACTACGGTGCAAGTGCCGAAAGCCTACAAGCATCGGCACGTCTGGCTCAACTTCGACGGCATCAACTTTTCGGCCGACGTCTGGGTGAACGGCGTGCAGGTGGGCACCATTCGCGGCGCCTTCATGCGCGGCATCTTCGACATAACCGCGCAGGTCGAGCCCGGCATGCCGGCTGTGATCGCGGTACTCATCACGCCGCAACCGCACCCCGGCATTCCCCACGAGCACACGCTGCGCGCGGGCATCGGCCCGAACGGGGGCATCAGCGCCATCGACGGTCCCACTTTTCTCTGCACTCTCGGCTGGGACTGGATTCCCGCGATTCACGATCGCGATTCCGGCATCTGGCAAAAGGTGTTTCTCTCTGCGTCGGGTCCGGTGCTGGTGAAGGATCCGCTGGTCACCACCGATCTGCCTTTGCCCAAGACCGATTCTTCCGACGTGACCGTCGAAGCGACCGTTGAAAACGTGAGCGACAAGCCGCAGAAAGGCGTGCTCGAGGGAACCATCGAGAACATCGCCTTCGCGCAGCCGGTGACGCTGGCGGCACACGCGAAGCAGCTGATCAAGTTCTCACCCCAAACTACGCCTGCGCTGCACATTCTCAACCCGCGCCTGTGGTGGCCCAACGGCTATGGCCCGCAGAATCTCTATCCCCTGCACCTAGATTTCAAGAGGGACAACGAAATCTCGGACGCGCAGGACCTCGAGTTCGGCGTGCGCAAGATTTCTTATGAGGTTCCCGGCACAGACACGCTCACCATCTCCGTCAACGGCGTGCCGGTCTTCATCCGCGGCGGCGACTGGGGCCTCGACGAGGCCCTCAAGCGCATACCGCGCGAGCGGCTGGAAACCTTGATCCGCCTGCACCAGCTCGCCCACCTGAACCTGATCCGCAACTGGGTGGGCCAGAGCACCGATGAAGACTTTTACGAGCTTTGCGACAAGTACGGCATCATGGTGTGGGACGAGTTTTTCCAGCCCAATCCCAGCGACGGCCCCGATCCCGACGATATCGGCACCTATATCGCCAACGTGCGCGACAAGATTTTGCGCTACCGCAACCATCCTTCGATCATTCTCTGGTGCGCGCGCAACGAGGGCTACCCGCCGCCGGAGATCGATGCCGCGCTGCGCAAGCTGCTGGCCGAGCTCGAGCCGACGCGCCGCTATCAGCCCAGCTCCACGGACGGAGCCGGGGTGCGCTCGCACGGACCTTACTGGTGGCGCACGCCGCGCGAGTTTTACGTGGTAACCGACGACTACTTCAAAACCGAGACCGGCAGCGTCAGCATTCCCACGCTCGAATCCATTCACGGCATGATGCCCAAGAAGGATTGGGAGTCGATCAACGACGACTGGGCGGAGCACGACTTTGCGCGCGGCAACTCCGGCTCGCAGAATTATCGCGAGGAGATTGCCGGCCGCTACGGGCCCATCCGCAATCTCGCCGACTTCGTGCGCAAAGGGCAGATGGCCAACTACGAGGCCTTTCGCGCCATGTACGAAGGGCGCAACGCGCTCCTCTTCCATCCCACCACGGCAGTCATTACCTGGATGAGCAATCCCGCGCAGCCAAGTTTTGTGTGGCAGATTTATCACTACGATCTCGAGCCCATGTCGTCTTACTTCGCGGTCATGCATGCCGCGGAGCTCGAACATATCCAGCTCAACGAAGCGACCAACCACATCCAGGTGATCAACAATTTCCCGCAGGCGCTGAGCGGCGCCATGGCGAGCGTTTCCATTTACACACTTGATGGCGAACGCGTGAGCGAGAAGGACACGCTGGTGACGGCGGCTCCCGAGGCAGCAACGGATGTGGGCGAGCTCGAGCTGCCGGACAGCGTGACCACGGTGTATTTCGTCAAACTGGAGCTGCGCGACTCCGCCGGCAAGGTGCTTTCCACCAATTTCTACTGGCGCGGCGTTCCGTGGGACCCGAACGATCTCACTTTGCTCAACAAGCTGCCCAAGGTCGCGCTCAGCGCGCAGGTGGAGCGCAAGGATGCGGACGGCAATCGCGTGTTGACGGTCACGCTGCACAATCCTACAAAGAGCATTGCGCTCATGGCGCACCTGCAACTGCGCCGCAAATCCGGCGAGCGCGTGCTCCCCGTCTTTTATAGCGACAACTACGTCTCGCTGGTGCCCGGCGAAACCCGCACCCTGACCATTGAAGCCGCGCTCAGCGACTTCCACGGCGAAGACGCGCTGGTGGTCTTCGATGGGTGGAATACGACCGTCGAGCCGGCTGCATTCGACGGCGTGGCGGTAGCGCCCAACCGCGAGGCGCAACCGGAAGACTCGCCCGCGACCGGCCTGCCGTTTCAAACTTCCGGATTGCGCTAGAACCCGGGCTCAGACCGCACCCACTACGCAAAAGGCCCGCAACCGTCCGGCTGCGGGCCCTGCTGCGAAAGCCGATTCTCCGGCTCACATTCCGGGCAACTGCGGCCCCTCATTCTTGGCATTGATGCGGATGAGGTTATGCTTCCTGTAATTCTCCATGACGCCGCTCAGGAAGATCTTGAAGGCGTCATCGCGCCGCTCTTCCAGAATTTCGTCCCGTGTCTGATCGAAGTTTTTCCGGATCTCGTCCTCGCTCGGTTCCTGCTTGTCATCGATCTTCACCACAACGCCGTTGCGCTCGGCGGTGATCGGCCCGCTGATGGCGCCGACATTCATATCGAAGAGCTGCGGCGCCACCTGGCTTACGTCGCCGATATCGGGAACCTGCCCCGTGGGGCTCACGGGGTCGCTGGTCTTCACCGTGGCGCCCACTTCCTTGGCCGCTTTGGCCAGATCGTTTTCAGCCTTCGCCTTCTCGGCCAGCTCCTGCGTCTTCTGGCTCACCAGCACCGGCAGCTTCTGGTTGCGGTAGTCGTCGAGCACGTGCGACTTCCAGTCCGCAAACGTGGGCGCGTGCGCGGGCTGAATTCCGGTCACCTGGAAGATCGCATAACCTTCGCCGGTGGGCGCAAACTGCGGCGGATCACCCTGCTTGGACGCGAATGCCTTCGAAAGCAGATCGGTGCTGCTGGGCAGCGCGGCAATCACGCCGCCGGCCTCGACCGGAGGGGTGGTCACCACTTCAAGATGGTGCGCGGCCGCCGTTTTCTCCAAGCCGTCCCGGTTCGCCTCCGAGGTGAGCGTCCGCGCGTAGTTTTCCTGGGCCTGCGAGGAGGCATCGCGCTCCAGCGTGGCCTGAATCTGCGGCAGCACTTCATTCAGCGGCTGCGTGTGCTTGGGCTGGCGGTCTTCCACCTGCACCACATGATAGCCGAACTGGCTCTTCACAATCTCGATGTCGCCGATCTTCTGGGTGAAGATGGCATTGTCGAACTCGGGCACCATGCGTCCGCGCTGGGCGAATCCCAGTTCGCCGCCCGAATCCTTGCTGCCCGGGTCGTCGGAATACTTCTTTGCCAGCTCGGTCCAGCTTCCGCCGGCTCTCAGCTGCTTCAGGACGTCTTCCGCCTTGGCCTTGGCCGCGGCATCGGTCTTGGCGTCGGCGCCGGGAGCCACTTTGATGAGGATGTGCCGCGACTTGGCCTGCTCGGGAACCTGATAGTCCGAGAGGTGGTCGTTGTAGTACTGCTGGATCTGTTCCTGCGTGGGCTGCGGCAGGCCGCCGGGAATGTCGCTGGGCGTGAAAGCGAAGTAGGTGATTTTGCGCGCCTCCGGCACTGCCTTGGCGTAGCGCGCGGCATTCTGCTTGAAGAACGCCTCCAGGTCGCTATCGGAGGGGTTAATCGTCTTCAGCAGGTCGCTTGAGGAGACGATGGCGTAATCGAACTTGATCTTGATGTTCTGCTTGCGATAGGCATCGCGCACGTCCTGCGGGCTCACCGTCACGCCGGCGGTGATCAGCGATTGCAGCCGGCGGATCATGATGTCCTTGCGCACATTGTCCTCGAACTCCGGCACGGACATGTTCAGCCGTTGCGAAATAAGGTTGGCGTAGGCATCCTCGCCGATGAATTTGCCGTCGGGAAAGAGCACCTGGCCGGTCGGCCCGCTCTCGAGGTACTGGCGTACGTCGTCCTTGCTGGCCCGTATGCCGAGGCTCTGCGCCACCTGCAGCAACACGTCCTGCTGCACCAGTTGCTGGCCCACCTGCCCCTCGAAGAGCTTCACCACCATCTCGTTGTCGGCGTATTGCGGATTGCGCTGCATGAGCTGCTGGCGCGTAATCTGCTCCACGCGCGCCTCGCTCACCGTATCGCCCGAGGAAAACCAGCGGCTGTACCAGTGCGGATAAATCACCGCATAGGTGTCGGGCGCGGAGGCGCCGAGCCCCGTGAGTCCGGGAATCAGGTAGATCACCATACCCACCGAAGCGGCGCCGATGATCACGATGAAGAGTGCCTTGGTCAGGCGATTTTCAGTTTGCAGGAAACGAATCATGGATGGACTTCAGACCTTCAACTCTCTCTACGCGCCGGCAGGGAAGAAACGCCTTGGATGCGCGTGGAAATTGCAGCCCATGCGCGCCTGCGATGCGCAACTCCCGCTCGATGCGACAGCTCAATTATAGCGAAGCGCTCACCCGAGTGCTCGCGTCCGCAGAGGGTTGCCGGCTGCAGGCCGATCCGACTTCCGAGCTTCCTGAATGGCGCTGTGAAGGTTGGGGCTGAGAGCAAAACGGGCGCCCGCTTGCCAACGGACGCCCGGAAGCATTGAACGTGAAGAAGCCCCTATCGCCAGTAATAAACCCCGCCCACCATGTAATAGGGACGGTAGTAGACCGGCGGATAGCCATAAGGATAACCGTAGTACGGGCTGGCCATATAGGGCGAACCATAGGGGTAATAGCCGCGCCGGTAGAGGTTCGGCCCGCCGGGATACAATCCCTGCGCCAGCCGCGCCGCCTCCTGCTGGCTTACCGGGTTAACTGTGACCGGAGCCTTCAAGTGGAAGGTCACCAACGCCTCGGCGGGAATCCAGATGTTCGGTCCGGGCGTAGCCGCCGTTGCCGCCGTGCCCGCTGCCGCGCCGGCGCCTGCACCGATCGCGCACCCTTCTCCGCGGCCCACCGCGCAACCAATGATCGTGCCCAGAAGCGCTCCGCCGACGGCGTTGCCCACGGTGCGGCCGGCCTTGTTGGGTCCCTTCACCTTGAATTGGTCGGTGGTCAGCGGATAGCTCTGCCCGCCCATGTCAAGCGAAGTGAGCGCGAGCGCCAGTTCCGGGCTTCCGGCCAGCTCGCCGGCCTTCTTCGTCTCCGTCACCACGCCCTGCACCGTAGCTCCGCGGGGAATGGCCAGCATGCCGTTCAGGGTCACGTCCTGAATCACGGTGAACTGGACCGGCGTTCCATCCACAGCCTTCTTGTTATCCACCGCTTCGGCCGTGCGCAACTGCAGCAGCGTGCCGGGCAGCAGAGTCATAGGTCCCTTGGCCGGCTCATACGCGGGCTCCGGGGGCCGCTGATACCCATAGGAGGGATATTGCGGGTTTCCGTAGCCCGGATACTGCGGACGGCTCGGGGGTGGGGGATAACCCTGGTTATCCTGCGGAGGCGGATAATTGCCATAGCCCGGCGGCAGAGGAGCCGGCTGGTTCTCCGCACTCGGCGGCGGAGGAGCCTGCTCCATGGGCGGAGCCTGCTGCGCCTGATCGGGCGGAGCCGGTGCAGCATTGGGTTGCGGCTGGCTGTTGTCCGCCATCGCGTCCGTGTCCGCATCCCCCGGAGGCGCCTGCGAGCTCTGCGGATTGCCTACCGTCAGGTTGTTGTTTACCTTGGTCACGCCATTCACATGCGAGGCAATCGAGCCGGCAAGCTGTTTTGAGGCATCGCTCGATACGGTGCCGGAAAGCGTAACTTCGCTCTGGATCGTCGCCGCGGTGATCATGTCGTTCTTGAGGGCCTGCGATGCGTCCAGCGCCTGCACCACATCCATTTCGATCTGGCCGTCGGTGCGCTGGCCCTGCGCCGCCGGCGCTGCGCCGCCGTTGTCCTGAGCCGGCGCGCCGTTATCCTGCGCCAGCGCAATGGTTGCGCACAACAGCGTCACTGCGGCCCACGCCATCACCCTCGGGATTGTCCTCTTCGCCAAGGAACGATTCATTGCCCGTTTCTCCTCTGCCGACCAGTCATTGCCGCGCCTGCGCCCTTGGGGGGCGCTGCGCGATTGACAATTTCAGGTCTGGCCCCGGTTCAGTCTGTTAGACGTCCGGAAACCGGCCATCGTTGCAAACCCGGCTGAGGGGAAAAAGTTCCGCCTCGCTCATGCCTGAAATCCCTGGTCTCAGGGCCGTTTAGAGCGCCTTCACCGGCGCTCGTTCAACGGGAGAAACCCTGGGAAAAGTGGTAGGTGACGCCCACGGTGATTCCTTGCGGATCCAGCTTTGCGGCAGGGTCTTTCCCCTCCAGAGACAGGCCGGTGATGAAGAAATTCGGCCACCACTCGTACTCGTAATCGGCGCGCACCCACAGACGATGGTAGGCGTCGAACTCCGCGCCTCCGCCTGCGGTGGTCACCGTCCGCGTCTGGTGATAGTGCACGTCATGCGGAGTGAGGTAGTCGGCATTGCCGAATCCCATCAGGAACTCCCCGTAGGGGCGAACCAGAAAGAACCGGTTCCAGCGGTAGATCGCGCCGCCCGAGCCCACGTCTTCGCGCAGAAAGGGCTGGTTGGACTGGTGGCCGAAGTTCAGATCCCGTCCCTGGGCCATGAGTCCGAGGCCGCTCAGCCGGCCCGGGAACCAGGTGGGATCATAGTCCAGCCAGAGGGTGGCGCCACTCAGGCGGTCGCTGCCCTGGCTCAGGTTCTGGCTGCCAAAGGCGCTGTCATAGTTGGAAAATCCTACGCCTACGTTCAGAGGCAGTGTCTTGGCCACGCCTGCCGGTGCGACTTGCGCATAAATTGGGTAAGCAGAGAAAACAAGAAGCACTGCCAAGCTTGTCGGGGGAAACAGCTTAAAACGCATTCTGCGTCTCCTTAGCATTTGCAGGACACTCGCGCCGGCGGGGTTTTCCGGTTTGGTGCCAGACTGCAAGCAATGTTGCAAGGCAAAGACTCTGCGCCGTTCCCAGCCGGGAACGCCGGGTGCGAACCGGCGCTTCAGGACTGGAACAGAGCCCGATACAGGTGCCAAACAGCCTCAATTTCGAGGCCGGAAAATCAAACATTAAGCACTTCAGCCTGCTCAACTGCCAGGAGTTTGCGCTTAATTAGACGCAACTCTTGAGGAAAGAAAACGCGTCCGGCGACCTGCCGCACCGCGGAAAGGAATCCGAAAACGCAATGTCGCAGCCGATCTTTCCCATCGGCGCGGAGACGCAATGGTAATAACTGTGCACAGTATATCGGTAACCTTTACCAAAGTAGCTTCAACTTCTGTGGGATGGCCATTAGACCAATGAGTCCTGCCCATGGTTCTTGCCCGGCGGTCCACGGGGAAGACAAAAATCCCGTGAATCGAAATGCTTAGGCGGTCGTAAAAGAGAGATGGTCGGTTGTTTCTCGAGAGGCGCGCAGGCTCAACTGGCCTGATCCGGCTGGTTTGGGGTAATCCTGATCAGCTCGAGCCCGCCCAGATTATCGAGCACGAATTCGGGCGTTGCCGCCGGCACCCCGACCATCCCCCGTGCCGGCAGCTCCACCGGCTCGAATCCCGCTCCTGCGAGCCTGCCTGCGCCCGCCGCGGCAAATAGCCAGGCCAATCCGCGCCTGCTGCCGGCACCGCGCAGGCTCTCGCTCGTCCGGCTGCCGTTCACCGGGATCTTCTCCATGCGGAAGTATTCGGAGTCGAGGAGGACGGTCCGGTCCTCGAGAAGCGTGGGACTGACCTTGCCGGCCCGTGTTTCCAGCTTCGCGGCTTCGAGCGACCGCTCGATGTGCAGCTCGCGCGGCCGTCCGTAATCGTACATGCGGTAGGTCACGTCGGCGTTCTGCTGCGTCTCGAGCAGAACCGAACCGGGCCAGATGGCATGCACCGTCCCCGCATCGACGTAGATCAGGTCGCCTTTTTCCACCGGCAGAAGATTGAGGCTGCTTTCCAGCGTGCCTGTGCGGATCTCCTCTCTCACCTGGTCGAGCGTGGCAGCGGTCTTGAGCCCCACCGCGACCTCCGCTCCCGGCTTGGCCGCCAAGGCATACCAGCACTCGGTCTTGCCCCGCGGCAGCCCATACTTGCGCGCCATGGCGTCGTCGGGGTGCACCTGCACGCTGAGCTTCTGCTCGGCAAAAAGGACCTTGATGAGCAGCGGGGATTCCGTCGCGGGGACGCCTTCGCCCAGTAGTGCTTCGTGCGCTTCCCTGAAGAGTGCGTCCAGCCGCTTGCCCGCGTGCGGCCCGGTGGCCACCAGGGAATCGTCCCCGGTGAGCCAGACTTCCCCGATCGGGTCGCCCTCGGCCACTTTGTCGAACCACGGGCGCAGATCGCTATACCCCCAAACGCGCGCCACAAAACGCGGCTCCATGCGGAAGGGCGGAAGGGCGGGGGTGGGCAAGGCGGCCATGGGCTCGGTGGTAACTCTCTTTCAAATGCAACTATTCGCGGGCCTTACGGCAGCGAGCGGCGGGTCGGCGCTTACCCCACTCTACCAAGGAGGGATTGCCTGCCCCTATTCGCATCATGCTACGCTCGGCCTACTTATGCGAAGACTCCACCTGGTGCTCGCTTTGGCGCTCGCAGCCTTGTCCCTGGCCGGTCCTGTTTCTGCGCAGAAATTTCTGCCCAGGTCCATCCAGTTCAAGGGCGACCCCGAGTACACCGACCAGGAGTTGCTCGACTTTCTGGGATTGAAAAAAGGCGAAGGCCTGAGCACGGCGGAGATGAACGGCCTTGCCCAGAAACTCATCGCCAGCGGCGTCTTCGAAAACGTAGCCTACAGATTTGACGGCCAGGATCTCGTCTTCACGCTCACCGGCGATCCGACCCTTTACCCTGTGCGCCTCGGCAATCTTCCCTTTACGCCGGGGCCTGACCTCGACGCCCGTCTGCACAAGCGCCTTCCGCTCTACCACGGCAAGGTTCCCTCCGCAGGCGATCTCCTCGACGGTGTGCGCCATGCCTTTGAGTCGATGCTGGCGAGCGAAGGCGTAAAGGCCACCGTTGCGGCCGCGCCTTACGCCGGACCGGACGGCAATAGCAGGGTTTCGGCCATGAGCTTCACCATTCCCTCGCCCACCGTGCGCCTGGGAACGATTCGCATGGAAGGCGCTTCCATGGCTCTGCTGCCGCGGTTGCACGATCTCATCCAGCTCTCGTCGAATCCGCTCTTCGATTCCGTGACCACGCTCGCCGGCCTCGAGCAGAAGTTCACGGCTTTCTATCTCGACCAGGGATTTGCCGCCGTGAAGGTGCAGGCGGTGCGCTGCGGTGCGCTGGTCACGGCCCCCGGCGCCATCCTGGTTCCGGTCAAAGTCAGCATCCACGAAGGGAAGCTCTACAAGATCAACTCCATTCATCTCCCGGCCGGTGCGCTGGTTACGCAGGCAGAGGCCGACAAGCTGGTCGCCGCTCCCGACAAGCTCACCCTGGGCCAAGCCCTCCCCGGTGTGCTCGCGCTGATCGAGACCCGCTATAAAGAGAGAGGCTACCTGGATCTGGTGGTCACGCCCCACCCCACCTACCATGACTCGACCGGCAGCGTGGACTATTCCGTCGAGATCGACCCCGGGACGGTCTACCGCGTGGCTTATGTCAAATTCGACAACGTGAGTGACGAGCTGCGCAGCCATCTTATGCACCAGTGGCAGCTCATGCCCGGCGAACCTTTCGATCAGAACTATCTCGATTCGTTTCTCTCCAAGGCCGAGAGCCAGGATCCGTTGCTGCGCCGCTCGCTTGCCGGCGCGTTCTCCACATTTGAAACCAGCGCCAACCCCGCCACGCACGACGTGGATGTGATCGTGAAGCTGGAAAAGCCGTAGCGCCGCGGTTCGAGCATTTTTCCTTCGGCGCGCCCGGATGCGCCGAGCCGCGTGATTGCGGCGCTGCACCGGCAGAGGGCGAGGCGCCCGAAGGGCGCGCTTGCCTGGACGGCCAGGCCTACTCCCACTCGATGGTACCGGGCGGTTTGGAGGTCACGTCGTACACAACGCGGTTGATGCCGCGCACCTCGTTGACAATGCGGTTGGAGATGCGCTGGAGCAGATCCGGGGGCAACTGCACCCAGTCGGCGGTCATGCCGTCTTCCGAGTGCACGGCGCGCACGCCGGCTGTATAGGCGTAGGTGCGCTGATCGCCCATGACGCCCACGCTCATTACGGGAAGAAGGACCGCAAAGCTCTGCCAGATTTTGGTGTAAAGGCCCGCGGCCTTGATCTCGCTCACCACGATGTCGTCTGCCTCCTGCAGCAGCGCCACGCGCTCCGGGGTCACTTCGCCGAGGATGCGCACGGCCAGTCCGGGACCTGGAAACGGCTGGCGGGCGAGAATATCTTCCGGCATGCCCAGATCACGGCCGATGCGCCGCACTTCGTCTTTGAACAGATCGCGCAGCGGCTCGATCAATTTCAATTTCATGCGCTCCGGCAGCCCGCCCACGTTGTGGTGGCTCTTGATGGTCTGGCTCGGCCCTTTGACGCTCGAAGACTCGATCACATCGGGATAAAGCGTGCCTTGCACAAGCCAGTCCACCTTGCCGGTTTGCTGCGCAATGCGGTGCGCCTCGTCTTCAAAGACGGCGATGAACTCTGCTCCGATTTTTTTTCGTTTCTGCTCCGGATCGCTGACGCCGGCCAGTTTCTCAAGGAACCGTGCGCTCGCATTCACGGCCACGATGTTCAACCCCAGCTTGTCGCGCAGATTTTTCTGCACATTCTGGAATTCGTTCTTGCGCAGGACACCATTGTTGACGAAGATGCAGGTGAGCTGTGCGCCGATAGCCTTGTGCACCAGCATGGCTGCCACCGAGGAGTCCACCCCGCCCGAGAGGCCGCAGATGACGTGGTCCTTACCCACCCTGGCGCGAATCGAGCCGACGGTCGACTCGATGAAGTGCGCGGATGTCCAGTCGCCGCGCGCGCCGCAGATGCCGAAGACAAAATTCCCAAGCAATTGCGGGCCCAGCGGCGTGTGATGCACTTCGGGATGAAACTGCACCGCCCAGATGCGCCGCTCCGCGTTCTCAATGCCCGCGAGCGCGCTGGCGGAGACGGCGATGCGGCGAAACCCCGCGGGGAGCTCCAGCGCCTCGTCGCCGTGACTCATCCACACTTGCAGCGTAGGGGGCAGCCCGGAAAAGATCTTCGACGAGCCGTGCTCGATGGTCACTTCCGCGTGGCCGTACTCGCGCCTAGGCGCGGAGCGCACTTTGCCGCCCAGATGATGGACGATGAAGTGCAATCCGTAGCAGACACCCAAAACCGGCACGCCCAGCGCAAGCACGCGGGGATCGGCCGGCGGCGCATCGGCGTCATAGACAGACGAAGGGCCGCCGGAAAGAATGATGCCGATGGGCTGGAGCGCCCGGATCTCCTCGAGCGGAGCGGTGCAGGGAAGCACGGCGGAAAAGACGTTTTGCTCGCGGATGCGGCGCGCGATGAGCTGCGTGTACTGCGATCCAAAATCGAGGATGACGATGGTCTGGGTGTCCACAGTTCAGTGTGGCAGGGCACGGTGAGCCTGTAAAGAAAGGAAAAGTGGTCTGCAACCCGGGCTATTCGTAGTGGTATCGCGCTTGGATGAATTCCACGCGATCGGCGAAAATCCGGTAAACCAGCCGATGCTCGCCGGTAATTCTTCGGCACCAGCAACCGGCAAAGTCGTGCCGGAGGGGTTCCGGTTTGCCGATTCCCTGAAAGGGATCCGCCAGGATCGCTGCCATCAAGTCGAGAACCCGGAGGGCGGCTTTACGGTCGGTTTCAATCCAGCGCCGCAGGTCTTCTCGAAAGTGCGTCGAGATGACTGCGATTCTTGCGCCTTGCCTGGCCATTGCGGATCAGTGATTCTTTTCCACACCAACGGAACGGCGTAATTCTGCCACAGTCATCTTCTTTCCCTTACCGCGGTTCAATTCGTGAAGCGATTCGAGCAATCTCCTGGCATTCGCGGGTGATCGAAGCAGGTGTGCGGTCTCGTCCAGCCCGGCGAGCTCATCGGCAGCGATGATCGCCACGTCAGGCGCGCCGCGCCTCTTTACCACGACAACTTCGCGATCGTTTACGGCGCGATCCAGGTAGGACGCCAGATTCTCGCGGAGCGCGGTGTAGGTGGTTTCAATGGACATGTGAAATCGCCTCGATATCACTGTACAGGAATCCTGTACAGATTGTCGAGCTCTCGATATGGCGTCAGCCACGGAGGCTTCGCCGCCGCGGCGACCGGATCCCAGCGATCTCTTCCGGCGGGAAGCACGCGTGGTTTGTACCGCGCGGCCTGGGCCGCCGTGAGCTGGTGCGACCAGGGCACGCGCGCTTCCGGGTTTGCTCCCGGACCCGTCGAGCGATACTCGGCGTAGCAGGCCGGCGGCACGGCGTCTCGCGTGGGCATAGGGAAATCTCCTTCTGGCGTCGCGCCCGCCGCCGGCCATCGCCGGTGCGGCGTAGGATGCTGCCCACATGTGGTAGCCTGTCTTGCGTCGTAATGGAGACCCCCGGCCCATTCCTGTCTTATCCGATCGCCAGCTGCCGGAATCCATCCCCATCCCGTCCGGAACCCGCCCGGATGGGCAACTTCCCCATGAGGAAATTTCATGAAATCTCTCCCCGTAGTTTCGCTGCTCGCGCTGGCGGCAGTTGCCGCGTGGGCGCAAGCCCCCGATGTCTCGCAGTCTTTGAGCGCGCCCACCGCCGAGCCGCCCGCCATCAAGAGCTTCGACGCCTCGGCCATGGATCTCACTGCGGACCCCTGCACGGATTTTTACCAGTACGCGTGTGGCAATTGGATGAAGGACAATCCCGTCCCTTCCGATCAGGTCATCTGGGCCCGCTCGTTTTCGCTGCTCCGGGAGCGCAACCGTTATTTGTTGTGGCAGGAGCTGGATGCCGCAGCAAAGGACCCGAAATCTCCTCTCCAGAGGCAATATGGCGATTTTTACGCAGCCTGCATGGATACAGACGCGGTAGAGAAGCTCGGCCTCAAGCCTATCCTGAGTTCGTGGTCTGAGATTGACCGGCTGCAGAGCGTGAAGCAGATTCCGGCGCTCCTGAGCCGGCTCGAAAACCAGGGCACGCCGGACGGCTTCTTCCGCTTCGACGTGGGCGTGGACGAGAAGGACTCCTCCAAGCAGATTGCAGAGCTGCACCAGGGTGGGCTGTCGCTGCCCGACCGCGATTACTACATTATCGAAAACAAGCACTTTGCCGACATCCGCGATCAATACATCTCCCATATGAAGAAGATGTTCGCCCTCGCGGGCGATTCGCCTGACCAGGCCGCGCAGGAGACCGCGGCGGTGATGGAGATCGAAACCTCCATGGCCAAGGCCTCCACCAGCCGCACCGATCTGCGCGATCCCAACAAGCGCTACCACATCTACACGCTCGTGGAGCTCTCGAACCTTGCCCCCGACTTCGACTGGAGCGTCTACTTCCGCGGCATCGGCATCGGCCGCTTCGATACCCTCAACGTCGCCACGCCCGATTATTTCAAGGCGCTGAGCGCCATGCTCTCAAGCGAGCCGCTCGATGCATGGAAGAGCTATCTTCGCTGGCATGTTCTGCACGAGCAGGCCGCTTTTCTGCCCAAAGCATTCTTCGACGAGAACTTCGATTTCTTCCAGCACACGCTGGGCGGCCAACAGGAGCCGGAGGCGCGCTGGAAGCAGTGCACCAGCCTGACCGATCGCGCTCTCGGCGAGGCTGTCGGCCAGGACTGGGTAAAGCAGAATTTTCCTCCTGCCGCCAAGGACAGCATGGACCGGCTGGTGAAGGCGCTCGAAAAGGCGCTGGGCGAAGACATTCAGGGATTGCCGTGGATGACCGACCAGACCAAGAAGGCAGCCGAGGAAAAGCTGGCCATGATCCGCAACAAGATAGGCTACCCGGAGAAATGGCGCGACTACTCGAGCGTAAAGGTGAGCCGCACGGCGCTGATTGAAAATACCCATCACGTAGACGTATATGACCGCAATTACAACTATGCCAAGCTGGGCAAGCCGCCGGACGAGAAGGAGTGGGGCATGACGCCGCCGACGGTGAATGCTTACTACGAGCCCTCCTACAACGACATCAACTTTCCCGCCGGGATCCTGCAGCCGCCGTTCTTCGACTTCACAGCAGACCCGGCGGTGAACTTCGGCGGCATCGGCGTGGTGATCGGTCATGAGATGACGCATGGCTTCGATGACGAAGGCTCGAAGTACGACGGCAAGGGCAACTTGAGGGAGTGGCAGACTCCGGAGGACCGCAAGGCGTTTAGCGAGCGGACGGAATGCATCGCTCACGAGTACGACGGTTTCCTCGCCGCTCCGGCTACGGCCGAGGCGCCGGCTCAATACCTCAATGGCCACCTCACGCTGGGCGAGAACACGGCCGACAACGGCGGCCTGCGCATCGCCTATCAGGCGCTGCTCGACACGCTTGCCCAGGAAGGCAAGTCGATGGACGAAAAGATCGACGGCTTCACCGAGGCGCAGCGCTATTTCATCGGCTTTGCCCAGGTATGGTGCCAGAACACCAAGGATGCGGCTGCCCGCCGCTTCGCCATTGTCGATCCCCATTCGCCCGGCCGCTGGCGCGTGAACGGCACCGTGCAGAACTTCGACCGCTTCGGCGAAGCCTTTGGCTGCAAAAAAGGGCAGCCCATGTATCCGGTCAGCGCGTGCCGTGTCTGGTAACGCCGCGCTGCGCTGCGGCCGGGCGGTTTGTTCTTTGGCCCAGGCCTGCGGTTCGCTTTTTGTGGCGGGCCGGGTTGACTTTAAGGCATTTCGCACGTCCAAAATCGCGATCGTATCCTGAAGATTCTCGCGAGCGCGGCCGGTGTGACCTTCACCCGAGCCGTACTCGAAAACGCGGGCCGAGCACGTGTCCTGGCTCCGGAAGGAGCCGCAATTAGGCACAACCTGCCCCCGGCTTTTACAATGCAGCAGGGAACAAGTCCCAACCCAGCCCTGCTCGGGAACGACCAGACCTGACGGCAGAATGCCGGATCAGGATGAAGGAATCGCATGAGGTTTACGAAATTCGGCAAGGCACTTCTGATCGGCGCCCTTTCCCTCGGTGTCGTCTTTGGCGTGACGTCTTGTGTGGAGAGCTATACAGTCGGCTACTTGTACGTAACGGGCACCGTAACGGCCTCAACCGGCAACGACGGCATCATCAGCGGATTCAGAATCGATCACAACACGGGCAAGCTGGTTCCCATCAACGGCCTTCCGGTTTCCTCCGAAGGCGCCAATCCGGTTCGCGCCGTGCTCGTCACCAGCAGCCGCTTTCTCTACGTGCTCAATCGGGGCGTGAACGCCGAGGGCAATGGTGACTGCACCACGGCCGACCCCTGTACCGGCGCGAACATCGCCCAGTTCGTCGTGGGCGGCAAGGGCATCCTCACCTACCAGGAGACATTCTTTACCGAGGGCATCAATCCCTTTCGGCTCATCGCCGACTCCACGGGCAGTTATCTCTTAGCGCTCGATCACGATGCTCCCTCGAGTGCGGCTTGCCAGGCGGCGTTGGGCGCTTCGGTCACCTCCTGCGGAGACATCACCGTTTTCCAGATCAATCAGACAACCGGGCGCCTCAGCGTTGTGCAGAACGCGGCGGTCACCGCAGCCAACTGCCCCAGCGCTCAACTGCCCTGTCCGCTGACTTACTTTCCGGTTCCCGCCAATCCTGTCGATTTCGTCCTGACCGGCGGATACCTGCTCACCTTAAGCGGCTCCGCCAACTCCGGTTCTTTTCCCTACACCGGCGGCACCTCGGTATGGCCGTACGCGTACGGCTCCAGCAACGGCCAGTTGACCGTGAGCTCCAACAGCTCGCAAACCCTGGGCATTGGTCAGGGTAACGCGATCATCACCGCCTCCGGCGTCATCTATGTACTCGATAACGAACAGATTGTCATTCCGGCAGGCTGCAACTGCGTCTGGAATGAGGGCTCCAGCCCGCTCACCTATTACGGTCAGATTTTGCCGTATACATTGGGCGGGGGCGGAGTCTTGCAGGCGGAAACCACCGGCATCATCCCTGACTCTCTCCCGCTTACCAATCCCATTCAGGTTCTGGTTGAAAGCAAGGGCAAGTATCTCTACGTTGCCAACCAGGGGAACAATGTTACCGGGAACAATCAAGACAGTGGCATTGCTGCTTACTTCATCACCACAGCGCCGGCTTATCAATTGAGCTTTGCCCCCGGCCAACCCTTCGGTTCCGGCGCCGGTCCGCAATGTATTCTGGAGGACCCCTCCGATCAATTTATCTACGAGGCCAACGAATACGATTCCAGCATCACCGGCCGCATTTTCGACCCCAACTCCGGCAATCTCGATGGCATGCGTGTTACCAGCACGTATGCGTTACAGGGTCCGCCTACGTGGTGCTTGATGGACGGGCGCACGGGTTAGTGCCGCGTACCGGGCGGGCGCCGGCGCCTCCCGTCGCTTTTCCAGGTTTGTCGAACAATGCACGGCTTCGCAAAATCGCGCGCGCGTAGCTCGTATCCGGCGCCTGGCAGAAACGGAGTACCGGAATCGCGCGTGGCAGGACATTCCGGGTTCCGCGTTTGAACTGATGTTTTTCGGAAGGCTCTGACTTCCGGCCATTGACGAAAGATGCAGATGAAGTTCAACAAATCGAGTCAACTGGGGCTGGTAGCAGCGGCCAGTCTCCTGGCGGCAACGCTGGTAACGGCCTGCTCCCAGCTTAACCAAACCCTCACCGTGGACTTTGTCTTCGTGGCCAGCTCCAAGGCGGCCGGAACCAACAACTACGGACTGATCGACGTCTTCGAAATCAACTCGGAATCGGGGAAGATGCGCCATATTCCCGATTCGCCGTTTCCTTCCGGCGGCCGGGATCCCGTCTCCGAAGCCGTATCCGCCGATTACGGCAGCCTCTTTGTCGCCAACCAGGACGACAACAACATTGTGCAGTTCGTCATCGGCACAGACGGCAAGCTCTACCCGTACGACACCATCAACACACCGGGCATCTTTCCGGTGGCCATTGCCGCCAACAAGGCGAATCTCTTTGTGGTCGATACCTATCAGCCGCTGCCCACCTGCTCCACGGCCGATCCCTGCTCCGGTTCGATCGGCGTATTTCCGCTCACCGCGGCCACCAGCAAAGCGCCCGTCGGCATCGGCGCGCCGGCGACCAACGCCGCCATCAGCGCGAACTACTGGCCAATCCAGCTTGCCGGCTCGAGCGACATCATCGTGCCCACGGCAATCAACATTGCCTCCGGTTCCAACGATGGCACCAATGTCTATGTCTACGTGACGGCCTACGACTCATCCGTATCGCCGACCGTGGGCTATATCTTCGGCTTCCAGGTGGGTTCCGGCGGCGTCCTCGCCGCATTACCCGGCTCGCCCTATGCGGCCGGCGCGCAGCCTTCGGGGATTGCCGGCGACGCCACCGGCAGCTATCTCTACGTGACCGACTTCGCCCAGTCCGATGTCCTCGGCTATTCGATTGCCTCTTCCAGCGCAACCAATCCCGGCGCGCTGGCCACGCTGAGCGGAAGCCCGTTTCCGGCCGGCAATCAGCCCTCAGCCATCGTGGTCGATCCCGCCTATCCTTACGCATACGTGGTCAACTCACTTGACGCGAACATCGAGGCGTATTCGGTCTCGAATGGCGAGCTTAGCTATCTCGGCGGCTCCTCCACGCCCGTGGTGTACGGCACCGGAACTCAGCCGGTGGCGATCGGCATCGATCCCTCGACGGAGCGGTTTATCTTCGCGGCCAATTTTCTCAGCAACACGATCTCCGGCTTTCAGTTGAGTCCGGCGGCGGGAACTCTGGTCGAATCGCAGTTTTCTCCCTTCGCTTCCGACGCCTGGCCCACGGCGGTTGCGGCCATTCCTCACAACGGCACCGGTGGCGGCGTGGAGCCGCAATAGGCTGCGTATCGTAGCAACATCCCGCAGCCGGCTTTTACAATGGCTACGGGCAAACCACAACCGAGGATTTCCGGGGTTCGCACGCGGAGGCGGCCCGCATCAAAGGAAGCGCATGAAGTTAAGCAAAGTGAGCCAGCTTATCCTGGTCTCGACCATCGGCCTCCTCCTGGCACTCTGTTTGTCTGCCTGCGAAATCGTTACCATCGACTATGTCTTCGTGGCCGCTTCCTCTTCGACGGGCAGCGGCGGCGCCATTTATACCTTCGCAGCCGATGCCGAATCGGGCGCCCTGCGCAACGGTCCGGCCGCCGTCTCCTCGGGCGGCGACTCGCCCGTCGCCATGGCTGTTACCTCCGATTACTACAACCTCTACGTTGCCAACCAGGGCAGCGACTCCGTGGTTCACTTCGCCATTTCCGATCACGGCGTGCTCACCCAGAAAGACTCCGTGACCACGACCACCCCGCCTGTCGCGCTCTGCGCGAATTCGGCCGGCACTTATCTTTATGTTCTTACGGGAACCACCGCGGCGACCCTCACGGAATATTCGCTGAGCGCGGGCGCCATCGGCAGCGTGGTCGCGCAGGAGACGCTCACCGTGCCCGGCTATTCCGCTGACTCCATCGTTCCCACGGCTGTGGGCGTTCTGCACCAAGGCAACGCCGTGTATGCGGCGGTTTACGATGAGTCGGCCTACAACCCAGGCGGCGTTACCACCAGCAACGCCAATCCAGGCTGGGTCTTCGGATTTGCCGTTGGTTCGGGCGGCGCCCTGACACCCACCGGCGGCAGTCCTTACCAGGCGGGCATCAAGCCCAGCGGGCTGGCGACCGATCCCACCGACCGATTCGCCTACGTCACCGACTACGCCTCGAACGAATTGATTGGCTACAGCATCTTGAGCGATGGCGAGCTCGACTTCCTGGTCAACGGCCCCTTCAAAACCGGCAATGAGCCTTCCAGCCTGGTCATCGATCCGCGCGGCATTTTCATTTACGTCGCCAATGCGCTCGATTCCACCGTCTCCGCCTATGACATCGCACTTCAAACAGGCACGCCTTCGGCAGTCGTCAACCCCACCAGCTCGCAGGCCTACGGCACTGATCCGCAGCCCCTCTCAATCACCGTCGAGCCTTCTCTCGGCCGCTTCGTCTACACCGCCAATCACCTCGGCAACTCGGTCTCCGGCTTCCGTCTCAACCCCAACACCGGCGTTCTAACCGCAACCCAGGCAACGCCCTATCCCACCGGGTCAGGCCCCACGGCCATCGTCGCCGTTCCTCACGGCAACCACGCCGTGCAGACGGTTACGCCTTAGCAGGCAGCTGGCTCACAATCGTCCAAAAGCCGGGCCCCAGGCCCGGCTTTTCGCCGCCGGACTCAATTCCGCCCGGTTTACTTCCACACGCTCAGCCACTGGCGCAACTTACGCTGCGCCGGCTTCTCTACAAAATGCAGCGCCAGCAAGGCCATGGCGATCAGCAGAGCGTAGCTGATCCAGGGATCGAATCGCGCCAGATTCAGGCGGTTCAGAATATGCGAGTTGTGGATCAGATTCCACAGGTTGAAGTGGAGCAGGTAGAGGCAGTAACTGGCCTCGCCAATAAACGCCAGCGGCCGGCAGCCAAAAACCGAGGCAAGCCAATTGTTGCCCGCCAGGCCCAGGATCATGCACCCGAAGAACGGCATGAGGAAACCGTCATGAAGAAGGGCATAGGGGATATGGTTGGCAAGCGAAAGAATCGTAAATGTGGAGAGAAATCCGAAACCGCCCAGGAATAGCCGCAACCGGCTGCCGCGCTCGATGAATTCGTCCACACTCGCCAGCAGCACGCCGAAGGTGAAGCTGCACAAGTGCGGCAAGGGCGTGTACTTGAGCGCCTGCAGCCAGGGCCCCCAGCTCCATCGGTCGGGATGCGCGATCCCGTCGGGATTGAAAATCACATAGAGCGTTCCCGGCACCAGGCCCAGCATCCACACGCCGAACATCTTGCCCAGGTGCGGCTTGATGCGCTCCGGGCGCTTCCACCGCGCCATCCATGGAAACAGCACGTAGTAGAAGGATTCGGCTGACATCGTCCACGCCGGCGTGTTCAGAAACGTGGCGATCTCCGGGACCCAGCCTTGCAGCAGCAGCGGCGTCAGAGCCATCCCCCACCAGAACATGCGGTGTGTGTGCACGCTGTATTCGATGGGTGCAACCTGCCAGCTCAACAGCAGGCTGAGCAGGTAAATGGGATAAAGCCGCGTGAAGCGCGCCTCCCAGAAGCGCACCTTTTCGAGCTCACCCCGCCGCGCCTTGGGGGCGTAGTTGTAGGCGAGCACAAACCCTGAGAGCAGAATGAAAAAGCTCACCGAGGCGAAGCCTGCGTTGACAATGGGCGCAAAGATGCCGAACCACGCCGGGTTCGAGAAATGGAACAGGACGATGTTGATGGCAGCAAAGCAGCGCAGGCCCGTCAGAGCTTCCAACCGTGCTGGCTTGCGCATCTCCACAAACTTATTGGACGTCTCCGCGCGCTGGCGCTCTAAACTCTCAGGCAAACAAATGTCATTGCAATCGGCCGCGTGGGCCGCGATTTACGCTCAATTCGCGGACAAGGGGAAGTGGAAAACCGTCTCAGGCCGTCACCAGCGTTCCCACTTTTTCTCCCAGCACCACGCTGCGTATATTCCCAGGCTGGTTCATATTGAAGATGATCATGGGCAGGCTATTGTCTTTGCACAGGCTCACTGCGGTCAGGTCCATCACCTTGAGGCCCTGTTGCAGAATCTCCATGTAGGTGATCACGTCGTACTTTACGGCGTCTTTCACCAGCACCGGGTCGGCGTTGAAGACACCCTCTACCTTGGTTCCCTTCAGCAGCACGTCGGCCTTGATCTCCATGGCGCGCAGGCTGGCGGCGGTATCGGTGGAAAAGAACGGATTGCCGATACCGGCGGCGAAGATCACGACGCGGCCCTTTTCGAGATGGCGCACCGCGCGCCGGCGGATGTACGGCTCGGCCACCTGATTCATGAAGACGGCCGTCATCACCCGACACTGCACGCCGCGTTTCTCCAGTGCGTCCTGGAGGGCCAGCGCATTGATCACCGTGGAAAGCATGCCCATGTTATCGGCGCTGACCCGATCCATTTCCCGGGCCTGCTCAGCCACGCCGCGAAAGAAGTTTCCGCCGCCTACGACCACGCCCACTTCGACGCCCAGCGCATGAATTTCAGCCAGTTCGCCTGTAATCTCGGCCACACGGCCGGCGTCCAGGCCAAGCCCGCGCTCGCCAGCCAGGGCCTCGCCCGATAGTTTGAGGACAATCCGCTTGTACATGCCGATTCGAGTATCGCACACGAACTGGACTTGCGCCGGACGGGCCAGTTTCCAGGCCTTTTTCCTTCGGCTTTGCCGAGAGGACTTGAGTTGCCGGGAGTGAAAAATCTTCGCCGGATTCCCAATTTCGTCTTCGCCCTGGCGATCGATCGGTTCAGGGACGCGAACGCTGCTCCCGGGGCGGTTTCTTGATTGATTGATCCAGCCCTTCCTTATACTTGTCCGGTCCGGGCCTTTTTCGCTCCTTAAGGGTTAGCCAGTTGCCGTTCGGGAACGTTGACGTTCTTCGTTCCTTCGAAATCCGCAAATCTGCGAAGGAGAGCGTCCGGTGCATCATCCGGGCCGGACAAAGGGCCCTCGAATCCGCACCAGACGCGGTTGACAGCGCGACCTCAGCGCGGAGGCAGCGCCGCCGCCGGGAATTGCGCCTCTTCGCGAATGCGCCTTTCCGCGGGATTTCAACGGCCGCCTTCGCGAGTCCCTTCGAGAAGAGCCGGGCCGAGAACGCGAAATCGAGAAAAGGTAAGCATGGTTGTCAGGACGCAGTGCAAGGGGCGCGAGTTCGTCGGCGTCGAGGTGGGCGCTGGAAACGTGCGCCGGTACTTTCCCAGGCGGATGCCGGTCATTGAAATCGAGATCGATCATCTCCAGATTCAGTGCCGCCTCGATCCCGGCTTCTGGAACGGCCACCCGGAGATCTCCGACCCGCGATTGCGCGTGTGGCTCGAGTCAAAGAACTTCAAAGGAAAGCCCGGCGAGGAGCCGGTGCCCCTTGTGCTTGTTCCTTCGGGAAGGAATTGCTTCCGCCTGCAGACGATCGAAGCGTTCGCCCATTCAGCCAAGTCCGGATCGCAGGCCACGCCGCTCGATCCCTCGCGGTGCGACGCGTGAGCCGATTGAAGTCGCTCGCGCATTATCCGGCGTTCTCAAGATAGGGAGCCGGCATGCGCCTCCCAGGCCGCAGCCGGCGATGGCTTGCCTTGTGCAGCGGCCTGATTGATCCGGAGCCTGATTGACGCGGGACCGGTTAACACGCGAATCGACCGGCGAGTTGATAGACTCGGAGAGAATGAACCCAGGTGAGTTGCAAGAGGCAATCGAGCGGCTCTTTGCCGCGGGCCCGGCCGCCCACGCAGATCCACAGGCCATGGAAACTTTTCTCGCCCTGCGTGCAGCGCTCGAAGGTGGCCAAGTGCGAGCCGCCTCGCCTGACTCCGCGTCGCCCAGCGGCTGGCGTGTGAACCCGTGGGTCAAGCGCGGCATCCTCCTCGGCTTTCGTCTTGGAGCTCTCGAAGAGATGCCGGCTTCCGGACTGTCGTTTGTCGACAAGCACACGTATCCAGTCCGCCAATTCCAGCCGGCAGACGGCGTGCGGGTGGTCCCCGGGGGTTCTTCGATTCGCGCGGGCGCCTTTGTTGCGCGGGGCGTGGTCTGCATGCCGCCGATGTACATCAACACCGGCGCGTATGTGGACGAGGGAACCATGGTTGACTCGCATGCGCTGGTTGGCTCCTGCGCCCAGATCGGCAAGCGCGTGCACCTGAGCGCGGGGGCGCAGATCGGCGGCGTACTCGAGCCGGTGAATGCGAATCCCGTGGTCATTGAAGACGACGTGCTGGTGGGCGGCAACTGCGGCGTGTATGAAGGCGCCATCGTGCGCAAAGGCGCGGTTCTCGCTGCCGGGACCATCCTCACCCGCGGCACGCCCGTCTTCGACGTGGCGCGCGGCGAGGTGCTCCGCGCCTCGGGCGAGATGCCCCTCATCATTCCCGGGAACGCGGTGGTGGTTCCCGGCGCGCGCGCCGTGAACAAGGGCAAAGGGCAGGAGTGGGGATTGAGCCTCTATGCCGCGGCGATCGTCAAATACCGCGACGAAAAGACCGATCTCAGCGCGGCACTCGAAGACTTGTTGCGGTAGAAGCAGACGCGGAGCTCTGCTCCGCCAGGGGAAGCGTGACCGTGGCGCGTGCGCCGGGGGCGTCTTCGCGATTCACCAGCTGCACATCGCCTCCGTGGGAGCGCGCAATCTGCTGCGCCAGCGCCAGGCCCACGCCGCTTCCGGCGGGCTTGGTGGTGTAAAAGGGCACAAACAGATTGTCGGCATTGGCGATTCCCATTCCCCGGTCCTCGATCGCCACCACCACACTCGCATCCTGAACGCTCCAGGTTGCGCGCACCGGCTTGGCGCCATTGGCGAGCGAAGCGTCCACGGCGTTCGCCAGCAGGTTGATGAACATCTGCTCCAGTTGATCCGGATCGGCCGAGAGGGTCACGGGCGGCCCGGGTTCGAGCTGAACCGGAATCCGCTGCTCCAGCAGCACCACGCGCTCCAACAGCGGCCCGATTCCCACCGGCTGGAACTTGGGCGGGGGGAGCTGCGCCAGCATCCGGTACGATTGCACAAACCGGTGCAGCGACTCGGCGCGGCTCTCCACCACGCCCAGGCCGCGGCGAAAATCGCGCAGCGTCACCTCGTCGCCTTCCACGGCGTCGACGCGTTCCAGCAGGCTGCCCGCTATGGATTTTATCGGCGCGAGCGAATTCGAGAGTTCGTGACCCAGCACGCGGATCAGCCGCTTCCACGCAATCTGCTCTTCTTCCCTCAGCGGCTGGCTCACGTCGGCCAGCAGCAGCAGCGTGTGTGGCACGCCATCCTGGCGAAAAGCCGTCTTGCGCAGCAGCCAGCGCATCGCCGGTTTGGGAGGAAAGGAATAGATCACCTGATCGGGCAGCGCGAGCAGGTCGTCAAGCCCCAGCTCGCGCGCGGAGCGGCCGAAACAGCGCGCGTAGGGAAGACCCAGCAGCTTGAGCCCGGCGTTGTTCACCAGTTGCAGCAGATTTTCGCGGTCGAAGGCGAACAGCGGCGCGTGCATCACCTCGAGTATCCGCGCCAGCAGCGCCGTGGCTTCGAGTGAGCGCACCCTCTGCCTTTGCATCAGGTCGGCCAGGGCGTTTACTTCCGCAGCCAGTTCGCCCATGGCGTCGGGTACACGCGCGCCCCGCGCGCGGAATGAATAATCGCCCTCGCGGAGCGAGGAGATCACATTGGCCAGCGTCTGCAGGGGACGCACCAGGCCGTCCACCAGCGCCGACCCGGTGAGGGCGAGGTACACCAGCAGGCACCCTGCCAACGCCAGCGCGGTTGTCAGCGAGATGGAGCGCTCGAAGAAAAACACCGCAAAGGCGGCGAGCGCCGGCAGCGCGAGCAGCAGCGAGAAAAACCATACCCGGCCGATAGCCGAGTGCTTCCTTCTGCGCGCGCTCCTTTCATAGGCCATATTTTTCGATGCGCCGGTAGAGCGCGGCGCGGCTCAACCCCAGCGCCTCCGCGGCCTGCGAAATATTTCCGTCGCAGCGGCGCAACACTTTGCGGATCAGCAGCGCTTCCACTTCGTCGATACTCATATTCTCGAACGAAGGCGTCGATGCGCGGGCGGCGGCGATGGCCAGATTCGCAGGCTCCACTTCCTCGCCCCGGCACAACAGCACGGCGCGCTCCACGGTGTGTTCCAGCTCGCGCACGTTACCCGGCCACGGGTACTGCATCATCTGCTGCATGGCCACGGGCGAGAATCCGTTCACCTGCTTGCGGTAGCGGCTGCGGTTGCGCGCCAGGAAGTGCTGCGCCAGCAGGGGGATGTCTTCGCGGCGGTCGCGCAGCGCGGGCAGGTGAATCTCCACCGTATTGATGCGGAAGAGCAGGTCCTCGCGAAAATTTCCCGCCGCCGCTTCCTCGTGCAATAGCGCATTGGTGGCGGAGAGAATGCGCACGTCCACGCGCCGGGTCTGCGACGAGCCCACGCGCTCCAGCTCGCCCGTCTCCAGCACGCGCAACAGCTTGGCCTGCTGGCGGAGCGGCACATTGGCGATCTCATCGAGGAAGAGCGTGCCCCCGTTGGCCAGCTCGAAGCGGCCCACGCGGTCGGTGCGCGCGTCGGTAAACGCGCCCTTCACGTGGCCGAAGATCTCGCTCTCAAACGTCCCCTCCGGCAATCCGCCCGCGTTGACGGCCACCAGCGGCATGCGCGCGCGCGGCGAAGCCGCATGCAGCAGCCGCGCCACAATCTCCTTGCCCGTGCCGTGCTCGCCGGTGATCAGCACGTTGGCGTCCGAGGGTCCAACCTGCGCAATCAGCTCCAGCACCGGCTGCATCGAGGGCGCGCCGGCCACAAACTCCGGCATGCCCTCGGCGCGCAGCAGGCGATTTTCGAGCTCCAGCTGGCGCGCACGCCGCAAGGCCTGGCGCAGCTCCGCGTGCACCCGGATGAGCGAAACCAGCCGCTCGTTCTCCCATGGCTTCTGCACAAAGTCGCGCGCGCCGCGTTTGATGCTTTCGACGGCCAGTCCGATGTTGCCCCAGGCCGTCATCACGATCACCGGCAGTCGCGGATCGTACTCGCGAATCCGCGCCAGCAGGTCAAGTCCCTCCTGGCCCGACGTGGTGTCGCGCGTGTAATTCAGGTCGATCAACAGCACGTCGTACTCATTCTGCCCCAGCGCTTCCATGAGCAACTGCGGCGAGCGCACGCATTCCACACCGACCCCCTGCGGCGCGAGCAGCAGTTCGACCGCTTCGAGAATGGACGGTTGGTCGTCGGCAACCAGAACCCGAATTCGTTCCTGTTTACTGGTGATGGCCCGCCTCCATTACGACGCCTCCGGCTCTTGCTCATTCTGCATGATATCCAACCTTTTTCGGCCCGCCGCGCCGGCCCCGCCCGGAACGGACTTCACGCTGCGCTGGAACCCCACGTTTCCTCTCAATTACGGCCCGTGCGTAACCACGCCGGCCTTGGCGTCGTCGATGGATACGCCCGTCCGCTCCAGCGTCTCTCCGGTGGCGCGGTCGATATCCACCTTAGCTTTTTCGAGAGCCGTTTGCGCATCATCGAGAGTGGCCTCGGCCGTAGCGAGCGCGCTTTCTGCGTTCAGCGTGTCGACGCTGGATTTGGCGCCGAGCTGTTGCTCCTGCTTGGTGATGTCGAAGGTTTTTTCGGCAAGGTCGCGCGCTTTCTGGGCTGCACCCACGCGGGCCTGAGCCTGTTCGAGAGCAAACTTCGAGTTGCGCACATCGAAGAGGATGGTTTTCTTCTGCTGCTCGCTGGAGATCTGGCTCTGGCGGTACTGCAGCACCGCGCGGAACTGATCGGCCTTCGCCTGCCGGTTGCGCAGATTGATGGATAGGGTCACGCCCACCTGGTACTCCGGCGACGCGTAGTTGAATGTGTCGTCGAACATGCTGGCGAAATCCGTGGGCAGGCTGGTGGCGCAGTCTACGCCGGCGCTGGAGGCGGTGGTGCCGCAATAGGGGTTCTTGGGACCGGCGGTGCCGGCGCCGGCATAGAAGCCGTACATGTTGAGCTGGGGCAAGAGCTCGCTATTGATGTCTTTCAGGGCCTGCTTCTGCACCTCCGCCTGCATCTGGTAAATAGCCACCTCGGGCCGCTTCTTCTCGGCCTCGGCAATAAGATCGTCGATGGACTTGTCGGCATTCGGGTCGGGTGCTCCGTGGAGGTCGAGGGGAATGACGGGCATCTCGTCGATGGAGGGATCGTCGACTTTCGTGAGCGCATTCTTCATCAGCAGCTCGTTCAGGCGCAGGCTGGCGCGCGCCACCGTAAGGTTGCCTTCGGCGGTGGCCACCGCGGCCTGATCGGTCATCACCTGCATGGCGGGGATGGCGTGGAGGTCGAGCTGTTTCTGATCGTCGGAGAGTGTCTGGTTGGCGAAACCCAGGGAGCGCTCATCGATCTGCTCGTCCTGGTAAGCGTCCACCAGGTCCCAGTAGATATTTTCGATCTGGGTCACGGTGGCGATGACCTGCTGCTTGAAGACCACGTCGGTGATCTGGGCATTGCGCTTGGCGATGCGGATATAGCGCTCGTTGGTGGAAGTTCCGAAGCCGTACAGAAGGGGCTGGGCGATGGTCACCTGGAACCTGCCGAACAGCTCGGGATTGATGGCGAAATCCGGCGAGTTGGTGGCTTCGCGAAGGCCTTGATAGTTGACGCTGACATTCGTGCCGATGTGGAACGACTGCGTGAAGTTCGACTGCACCTCAATGGTGTTGGTCTTGAAGATGGGTATGCCCACCTGCGCGGTGTTGGGCTCCTGGGTGACAGTGTGGTCGACATAGCCCTGGAAGTTGAGGAAGGGATCGAACGACGGAACGGCGGTTCCCTCACCCAGGGTCGATTGCACGATGCCGCCCGCGCCGGCTGCGGCCGAGCCGCCGGAGCTGCCCCCGCCACCGCTGGAAGCGCTGAAGCCGCCCTGGGTGGACTGAATGACGCTGGCATTGACGCCGTTGGCGGGGCTGCCCGCTTTGGTGCGCTGGATATCGGTCTGAGCGATGGGAAAGTTATAGCGGAAGTAAGCCAGATCGAGGTTGTTCTCAATGGCCACGGCGATCGCGTCCCACAAGGAAAGATAGATCTTGCCGTTGCGAATGAGGCTTTCCAGCCGCGGCGAATTGGCCAGGTTCAGCTCCGGCGCGGTGCTGGGCCTGTAAGGGAAAAAGGGGTTATGCGAGTGGGGCATAGGCACGTGAAACGCCGGCTGCGGGGCAAACGACTGCCGCTGCTCCTGCTGCATCTCCTCGGCCAGCGTAGGGGGCGGCGTGGCCGCGCCATTCGCCGCTGGAGCCGGGGCCTCCGGCGCCGGTTGCGCCGCCTGCGAATTCGCCGGCGCAGATTGCGCTTGCGGCGGGTCGCCCGCGAAGGCCGGAGCCGCCTGCAGGATGAGCATGGCCGCGATGGATAGAAGACAGGAAACAACCCATCTGCAGGAGCGGGAATTCACACCTGTTGCTCTAAGACACTGGTTGGGATTCTTATTCACTTGGCCTCCACAGCGGCTGTCCGCAAGACTTCATCCCGCGTCAGCCACCCGTCGCGCAGCTCTACAATGCGCTTGCCATAGCGCGCGTTCTCCTCCGAGTGGGTCACTTGCACAATGGTCGTGCCCTGGCGGTTGAGATCGCGAAAAAGCTCCATGATCTCGCGGGCCTGCGTGGAATGCAGGTTTCCCGTGGGCTCGTCGGCCAGCAGCAGCGACGGCGCGTGCACCACTGCGCGCGCAATGCCGACCAATTGCTGCTGCCCGCCCGAAAGCTGGTTAGGATAAAGATCCTTCTTGGCTACAATCTGAAATTTGTCCAGAATGTCGGCCACCATTCCAGCGCGTTCCTTCGCCGGGAGGTTCTTGTAGGAGAGCGGCAGGTCGATGTTTTCCGCCACGGTGAGATCGTCCAGCAGGTGATAGCTCTGGAAGACCATGCCGATGCGCTGGCGCGCGAGATCGGCCCGCTGCTTGCGGTTGAGCGCGTGCGCCGCCGTCTCGCCGAACCAGAACTCGCCCGTCCAGCCATCGTCGAGCAGCGCCAGCACGTTGAGCAGCGACGATTTTCCCGCGCCCGACGGTCCCATCACGGTGACAAACTCGCCCTCGCGGATGGTGAGCCCGACGCGGCGCAAGACCCAGGTTTCGGTGTGTCCCGTTTTATAACTGCGTTCGACGTTCTTCAGTTCAATCATGATTTTTTCCGACTCCGTATTTCAAGCTGATGACACCGTGCACGTCATTCCGTTCGCAATGCCTGCATGGGTTCCACTGAGGCAGCCCGTCGCGCCGGCAGAAGGCAGGCAACCACTCCGACGGCAAGCAAGACGCCGATTGCTCCGGCAGTCAGCGCGGGATCGTACGGGCTGACGTGATAGAGGAGGCTGCCGACCAGGCGCGCCGAACCAAAGGCCGTGGCCACGCCCGCGATGGCGCCAATCCCAACCGGAAGCAGGCCATCGCGGAGCACCAGCCGATAGACATTCGCTCGTTGCGCGCCCAGCGCGATGCGCAGTCCGATCTCGCGATAGCGTTGTACGACGGAATAAGTGATCACGCCGTAGATGCCGAGCCCGGCCAGAAGCAGGGCGCTCACCGCGAACAGAAGCAACAGGTCCATCTCGAAGCGCTGGTTTTGCACCGAATCGGCGACCAATGCGCCGAGCGCGCGCACGGTGGGAACCGGCACACCGCGGTCCACGCTCCAGATGGTGTGCCGGATGGTGTCGGCCATCTCGGATGGATCCTGACGCGTGCGCACCACCAGCCCCGCAGAATCGTCGCACCGATACCAGTACGGCACATAAATCAGCATCGGATCAGGCTTGGCCAGCGTGACCGTCCGCGCGTCTCCGACTTCAGCCGCCACTGTGAAAGGCTGCTCGTTATCGCGGCCCGCAAACGTGAATTGCCGGCCGACCGGGTTCTTGCCCGGCCAAAGTGTCTTCGCCGTCTTCTCCGTTACCACAGCTACATTCCGGCCCCAGTCGCTGGGGCTGAAAAACTGGCCCGCGATCAGGCGCAACTGGATCGCAGAAAAATACTCCGGACTGACCGAGCGAAAACTCTCGAGTGGCAGCTGGGTCCAGCTTCGGTTGTCGCCGGGAACGCGCACCATATCGCCCCAGGAGTCGCCGCTCAGCGGCAGGGCGCTCGTGATGGCCGCGTGCTCCACGCCAGGGAGCTGGTCGAGGCGCCCCAGCACGTTCCGGTAAAACTCTGCGCGATGCTGGCCGTCCGGATATTGCTGCCGCGGCAGATCCACCATGGCCGTGAGCGTGTGCTCGCTGGTGAACCCGCGATCCACGCGCATCAACTTCATCAAGCTCGCGGTCAGCAATCCGGTCATCAACACCAGCGCTACGCTCACCGCCACCTCGACTCCCACCAGAACGCGCCGGGCGCGCCGGCTTGCGCGCGATTCCGTGGCCAGCCGCGATTCGCTGTGGAGGACCTCGTTCGGAGCCGTGCGGGAAACCAGGAAAGCCGGCGCGGCCCCTGCCAGCAGGGTAGCGAGCGCAGAGAGCGTCAGGGCGCACCCCGCTCCGGCCCAGTCCAGATGCAGAGGTCCGCGGAAATCAAGGGCCGGGGGAAGGTAGGGTTGCAAGGCGGGAACGATCGCCGCCGCCAGCAAAACTCCCAGCCCGCCTCCGGCCGCGGCCAGCACCACGGTTTCACGCAGGGCCATGCGCGCCAACTCCGCGCGCCGCGCGCCCAGCGCGGCCGCCACGGCCAATTGCTGTCTTTGCCCCACTGCGCGCGCCAGCAGCAGATTGGTGACATTCACACAGCCCACCAGCAGCAGACCGGCCACGGCAGCCAGCAGGATGATCAGCGGTCTCCGGTTATTGCCTACGAGTTCCTGCTGGAAAGGCGTGACCGCCGCCGAGAGCGTCGATTTTTCATCGGCAGGCAGATTCACGCTGATGGTGTGCTGCAGCGCGTTCAGGTCGGAGGTGGCCGCTGCAACGGAAACGCCCGGCTTCAACCGGGCCAGGCCGAAGTAATTCAGATCGCCCATCTCTTCGGCCAGGCGCTCCTTCGAAAAGGCCAAAGGCTCCAAAACCCCGACAGGAAGCGGACGATTCGTGTCTCCGATGGAGGCCAGCGTTTGCACCGCAGGCATGTGGAACGACCGCGGCATCACTCCGATGACGGTATACGGAAAACCATTCAGCCGGACGGTTTTGCCCAGGATATTGCGATCGGCGCCGAACTGCTCGCGCCACAGGTCGTACATCAGCACGGCAACATGGTCGTGTCCGGGCTGCGCCTCACTCACGCTGAACGCCCGCCCCAGCTGGGGCTGCACCTGGAGCACGGAAAAAATCCCCGGTGTCGCCGAGAGCACACCCACCTGCAACGGACGGCCCTCGGAACCGAGCGGCACCGAGCCTTGCTGCATCACGGCCATCGAGTCGAAGCTGCGATTGTATTGCTGCCAGTAAGTGAAGTGGTTTGCGCTCACAGGAAGAGTCGGATAGACATTGGTCCATTCCGCGGCGATTTCCTGTATATTCACGAGCCGATCCGCCTGCGCAAAAGGCAGGGGACGCAGCATCACGTCGTAGACCAGGGTAAAAATCGCGGTGGTCGCGCCTATGCCAAGCGCGAGGGTGAGCACGGCAGTGAGCGTGAACCCGGGCGATCTGCGCAAATGGCGCAGCGCGGAGCGAAGATCGTTCAGCAGCGAGTTCATCTTACGCCTTCCTCCCCGTCGAGCATCATTCGATGCGCAGCGCCTGCATAGGCTGCACTGCCGCGGCCCGGCGCGCGGGCAGCGCCGCTGCCAGCAGAACCATCAGCGCGGTCAGCGCCACGGCTCCCAAAAGCGACAGCGGGTCAAACGACGCGACACCGAAGAGCTCGCTCGAAAAGAGCCGCGCCAGTGCAACCACCAGGGGCAGCGCAACGGCCGTTGCCGTTATCGCAATCCATGCCATTTCGCGCACTACCATCGCCATCACGCGGGAACGCGGCGAGCCCAGCGCCAGCCGCACGCCGATCTCCCGCGTGCGCTGTTCCGTGGAATAAGCCAGAACGCCATAGAGCCCCACCGCTGCCAGCACCAGCGCCAGCGCCGCGAACCCGGCGGAGAGAAAGGCAAGCGCGCTTTCGTCGGAGGCGCTGCGATCCACCTGCTCCTGCATGGTGCGCAGCCCGTCCACCACCAGTGTGGAATCGAGCTGATGCATCGCACTGCGGATCGCCGGTTCCACAATCTGCGGCGCTAGGGTGGTATACGCGTAGATTGTCACCCCGGTGGGATGCTTCATCTGCAGATAAGGCCGGTAAACCCCGCCTTTCAACGGCGTGCGCATGTCGGTATGCCGCGTGTTGCCCACGACGCCCACGATGGTGGTATCGAGCTTTACGCCATTGCCGTTGCCCTGCGCGATCAGCCGTCCCAGCGCATTTTGCGGCGTGCCGAAAAAGCGCTTGGCAAATGCCAGGTCGACGATGGCTACGCTCGGCTGACCTTGCCTATCGCTCTCCGTGAACTCGCGGCCCACCAGCAGCGGCTGCCGCAAGGTGGCGAAATAGCCGGGCGTGATCCAGCTATCTTCAAAGTCCATATTCTCGTCTTCGCCGGGCTTGTATCCCTGCACAGAGAAATTGGAGCTTTCGGTATCGCCCGCCAGCTCCGGATCGGTCGTCGCCGCTGCCGACACCACCCCGTGAATGCGGCGGACGGCATCGAGCGAATTGAAGACGATCTGCGATGCGCGCTCTTCGCCATAGCCGGAGTTCGAGGGATCGAGATTGAAAGTGACCAGATTATCGATGGCGAATCCCACCTGCTGGTGGCGCAGATGGTCGAGTGTGCGCACGAACAGACCTGCTCCGCCGAGCAGCACAACGCCAAGGCCGATTTGCACGCCAACCGCCAGCTTGCGGAAGCGCTGCGATCTTCTCGAGGCGGTGCCCGAATTCTGGCGCAGGGCGCTGGCCATATCGGGATGGAAAAAATGATAAACGGGAGCCACGCTGAAGAGCATCGTCGCCAGAAGCGAAACGGCCAGCGTGAACAGCAGAATGCGCCCGTCAATGGAAGCGGAGTACGGCTCGCCTCCGGAGTCGGAGCTGGTCATCAGCCGCACCAGGATGGCAGAGACCATCGGCGCCAGCGCAACTCCCGCCGCCGCGCCCGCTGCGCCCAGCAGTCCGCCCTCGATGAACAATTGCGCAACAATGTGCCCGCGCCGCGCGCCCAGGGCATAGCGCATGGCCATCTCGCGGGCCCTTACCGCGGCGCGCAGCAGCAGAAGCGTAGCCACGTTCACGGCGCACAGCACCACCAGCAGCCCCGCCATGCCCATGAGGATGATCAGCGGCTTTTCAAGATCCTTCCGGGCCGGCGAGAATCCCCTGGCATCGTCCAGCACTTTGATGTGCGATTCATCCAGAAAGGCTTTCTTGAAGTGCTCCGATGTGGTTTTGAGCAGCGCCAGCTCATTGGCCCGGAGCGCATACCACAGCGGGCCCAGGCCGGCTTGGGCCTGCGCGCGTGTAACGCCGGGCTTGAGCCGCGCAACCAGGGTAAGAAAAGCGGAACGATGATTGTTCAGGTCGTCGAGCTGTGCTCTCCACGGGATGGCGATATCCACCATGCTGACGGGAAGAAAGATTCCCGGCCTGAATCCGCCGATCGCCGAGTCGAAGTTCCGAGGCGCTACGCCGACAACGGTGAAGGGATGCCCATTCACCAGCACCGTCTGCCCGATCACCTCCGCCGAGCCCGCGAACCGGCTCTTCCAGTAGTTGTAACTGAGCACGGCGACAAAATTCGCGTCTTTCGCGGTGTCGTCCTGCTGCGTGAAGAGCCGTCCCAGCGCCGGCCTGAGACCCAGCAGTTGAAAGTAGTTGCCGCTGACGATCTCCGCGTCTTCGTTCTCGGCCTGATTGCGCCAGCTCAGACCCAGGCTGGTGCGGTCGGCGGCCAGGATGCCGCTGAAGACCTGGTTCCGGTCGCGCAGATCTTTGTACATGGGATAGGAAAAATAGTTGCTCGAGTCCCCGCCAAAGCTGCTCATCGAGCCGGAAAAAGCGCCGGACCATTGAAAGCGCACCAGCTCCTGCGGCCGCACCACCGGCAACATGCGCAACAGCGCCTGGTCGAAGAGGGTGAAGACCGCGGTGTTCGCGCCGATGCCCAGCGCCAGCGTCAGCAGCACCGTGAGCGTGAAACCCGGCGACTTGCGCAACTGGCGCAGCGCGTAACGCATGTCTTGGAAGATCGCGTTCATTCTGCCAGCCTCCTCTCGTTCCTTACTCCGTGCGCAGGGCGCGCATCGGCTCGACCTGCGCCGCGCGGCGCGCGCTTCTCATTCCGGGCATCGACGCTCACTCCACGCGCAGCGCCTGCATGGGCTCGATCGATGCGGCGCGGTGCGCGGGAATGAAGGCCGCAACCGCCGCGCAGACATTCAGCACCACGATGGAGCCGGCCAGGGCCACCGGATCGTAGGCCTGCACATGGTAAAGCTGGCTGGCCATCAGGTAACCCGCAAGCAGGGCGGCCGGAACCCCCAGGAGCAATCCGAAGACGATCTGCCACAGCGCGCTGCGCAACACCAGGCTCACCACGTTCGGCCGCGTGGCGCCGAGCGCCATGCGGATGCCGATTTCACCCGTGCGGCGCGCGACGAAGTACGACATGACGCCATAGAGCCCCACGGAGGCGAGCACCAGCGCGAGGATTCCGAACAGGCTGGTCAGGCGCGCAACCAGCCGATCCTCGGTGAAGTTGCCTTCAACCTGCGCATCGAACGGGAGCAGGCCGGTCACGGTGAGATTCGGATCGATGCCCGCAAAGGTATGGCGAACCAGGCTCTCCACATTCTCTTGCGGCGCGCTGAAGTCGATCACCATGGCGTCCATGAACATCGACTGGTTTTCCGTGGTGATCATGGCCTGCTCTTTGTAGCTTAAGAATTGCTGCGCGAGCGGCCGCAGATAGACCGGATGGATGTCCTCGCGCGGCATGTTCATCTTGAAATCGCGAAAAACGCCCACGATCTCCCAGGCGCCCGAGTACTGCGGGAGGTCGATGCCGAAGTGCTGCCCCACGGGATCCTTGCCGGGGAAGAACCTCTTGGCGAACGTCTCGTTCACAATCGCCACGGGAGTGGAGGTCGCGGTGTCCTGGTCGGTGATGTTCCGGCCGCGAACCATGGGAACGCCGATGGAATCGAGAAACTGCGGGCTCACGCGGTCCCACGTGGAGCCGCAGCGATCGGTTGGGCGCGGCGCCGGGTGTCCCTGCTGGATGACGCACTCGCCCCAGTTGTCACCCTCGAGGGGGCTGTACATCGCCAGACTGATCGAAGAAACTCCAGGCAAAGCCGAAAAACGATCCTCGATCTGCCGGTAAAGCGCAGGCAGCCGGTCAATTGAATAGCCCGCGCCGGCCTCGTCAAGGTGAAGCACGTAGCGATTTGCCGTGACCACGCCGAAGTTCTGGTGCTCCAGCCGCGCCAGCGATTTGCTCATGAGAATGGCGCCGGTGAGCAGCACCAGCGAAAGCGCGGCCTGAAAGACCACCAGCGCCTTCTGCGGAAGAGACGATCGGTCGCGCGTGGAGCGGTTAATGCCGCGCAGCGCCTCGGCCGGTTGCGCATGCAGCGACAGCCAGGCCGGTGCGGTGCCGAAAAGAACTCCTGTGATTACCGAAACCAGAAGCGCGAAGCCCAGAATCGTCCACGAGGGGCTTGCGCTGATGGGCATGTACCTTGCATCGGGAAAAGCAAGTGCAAGAATGGTGTGCGAGCCGGCAAACGCCACCAGCAGTCCGGCCGCGCCGCCGAGGGTTGCCAGCACTACGCTTTCGGTGAGAATCTCCCGCAAAATCCGGCTTCGGCCCGCCCCCAGGGCCGTGCGCAGGGCGATGTCGGCACGCCGCCTCGTGGCCCGCGCCAGTTGCAGATTGGCAATGTTGGCGCAGGCGATAAGCAGAACCACGGCGGAGAGAATCATCAGCATCCTCAGCCCCGCGCCCGCTTGCTGCTGCAGGTTCTGAATTCCTCCTCCGCCGGGCACGATCTTCACGTGCTGCTTGTAGACGATCGAGCCCCCATTGTTCTCCGTCATCTTCGGGTCCGACCAGATCCATTGCCGCAGATCTACGGAAAGCTTGGCCTGAAGGGCGGCGATGTTGGTGCCCGGCCGCGCGCGGCCCAGCAGGTAAAGCCAGTGCGACTCGCGTTCATGCAAGATGGAGCTGTCGCCGCGGACATAAGGTTCGCTGTTGAGCGGAAACCAGAAATCCGGAGGCGAGCCCGCCACCCGGTCGCCGAAGAAGCCCGGCGGAGCAATGCCGACCACGGTAAACGGCCGCGCCTGGATAAAGAGCGTCGAGCCCAGGATCGCGGCGTCGCCGCCATATTCGCCCTGCCATGCCTCGTAGCTGAGCACCGCTGCCGGCGCTGCGGCCGGCGCATCGTCGGTGTCCGCGAGCATCCGGCCTTCGTACGGCCCCACGCCGAAGGTCTCAAAATAATTGCCGGAGACAAACTCGCCGCGCAGCGATTTTGCCTGTGCGCTCCCGCGCCGCACGCTCCAGGTCCACTGGCCGGCCTGCATGGCCGCGAGTTGTTCGAACTCAGGCGCGGACCTCTTCAGGTATTGATAGAGATCGTAGGAAAAAATGGTGAAGTCGCCGCTGTCCGACGAGCCCCCGGGAAATCCGCCTTCGACGCAGCAGTCGTGATTGTCGCCGATGCGGTAAAGCTGCGCCGGATTGGCAACGGGGAGCGTGCGCAGCAAAATCGCGTGCACCAGCGTGAAGATGGCAGTCGTGGCGCCGATACCCAGCGCCAGGGTGACAATCGCCGTGATGGTGAATCCGGGCGATCCGCGCAACTGCCTCAACGCGTAACGGACGTCCATCCACAGGTTGTGCATTCTTGCCGCCTTCCTCAGAAGTCCTGTACGTCGCTCCGCTTGCCTCGCAGCGCCCGCTGCGGTTCCGCTGACGCTGCGACCCTCCCGCGGTTGGTCCTCACGCTTGTCTAAACTTCACCGGCGCCGTCGTTGCGTGCGTCCTTGCAATCACCGGCTGCTTCGAGCTTCTGCACGCACGCCCAGGCGCAGAGAGAAAGCTAAGGCGGGCACACGCTCCCGCGAGCACCGCGCCCAGCCGGATGCGCAGGCTCCGTCATGGCCTGGGGCCTTAAGCGAATCTCACGCTTGCGCTTCGGCTTCCATCTTCTTCTGCTCCTGCTCGCTCACCACCTTACCGTCGAACAGGTGCACCTCGCGCTCCGCATGGCGGGCAAAGCGCGGATCGTGCGTGACCATGCAGATCGTCGAGCCTTCGCGATGCAGATCGGCCAGCAGGTGCATTACCGCTTCACCGTTTTTTGAATCGAGATTTCCGGTGGGCTCATCGGCCAGCAGGATGGAGGGCGATCCGGCCAGCGCGCGCGCCACGGCCACGCGCTGCTGTTGGCCGCCCGAAAGCTGCGCCGGATAGTGCCGCATGCGGTGCGCCATATTCACCCGCTCCAGCGCCTCTTTCACGCGCCGTTTGCGCTCCGCCGAAGGCATCCCCGCGCGATAGGTGAGCGGCAGTTCCACGTTTTCTTCCACGGTCAAATCGCCGATCAGGTTGAAACTCTGGAAGATGAACCCGATCTCCTGGTTGCGGATGCGCGAGCGCTCGCTGAAGTTCAGGTTCTCCACCGGGTTGCCGTTGAGCAGATAGCGTCCGCCCGTCGGCGTATCCAGCAACCCCAGAATGGAGAGCAGCGTGGACTTGCCGCAGCCCGAGGGGCCGGACATGGCCACGTATTCGCCGCGCGAAATCGTCAGGTGAACGCCGGAGAGCGCATGCGTCTCCACTTCGTCGGTGTAGAAGATCTTGGTCAGATCCTCGATCTCAATCAATTTGCCGTTCGCTGCCATTCCATCCCCCATTCAGTTGTCAGTGGTCAGTGATCAGTGGCCAGTGTTCGGAGCGCACTAGGGTCGATTTCTGCTCGCCAGCGCCTTGGTGCCTGCCGCTCACTCCAGCCGGATGTGGTCCACGCCGTCCCAGCGCGACATGTCGGAGAGAATCACCGTGTCGCCCTCGTTCAGTCCCTCGAGCACCTGAATATCGCTCACCGAAGCGCGGCCCACTTTCACCTGCACCCGCGTGGCTCCCTTGCCGTCCGGATCGACGCGGAACAGGCTCAGCGTGGAATCCTCGTTGCCGAGCGCCGGCCGTTGCACGTACAGCACGTCGCTCATGCGCTCGAGATCGATGGTTCCGTCCACGCTTAACTGGGGCACCGCCCCCGGCGGCAGAGGCCCATCCAGCATTACGTCAACGGTGCGCGTTCCGTTCACTACCGAGGGGTCGATGCGGGTGACATGCCCGGGAATAGTGCCATTGTGGGTGTCAATGAGCGCCGGCTGACCGATCTGGATGTCACGCGCCTGCGTCTCGGCAATCTGCAAGGCAGCCTTCAGCTTATCCCGCTGGATCACCTCGGCTACCGATGTGCCCGCGGTCACGTGCTCGCCCACTTGCACGGGCGTGGCCAGCGGCGCCAGGATTCCGGTGATGGTCGACCGCACTTGCAATGCCGCTGCCTGCTTCTGGTAGAGATCGAGCAGCGCCTGCGCCTGGTCGATCTTGGTCTTCTGCGAGTCAAGCTGCACCTGGATCGCTTTCTGGTTCACGTCCAGTTGTTCCTGGCTCAACTGGTGCTGCGTATCCAGCTGGTCGGCCGTGCTCTTCGATTTCTCATACTGCAAGCCGGAGATCACGCCCAGATCGTAAAGCGCCTTGTCGGTCTGCGCCTGCAGCTGATCCTGCGCGTAGTTGGCGTTCACCTCGGCGGCTGCGGTCTTCTTGTCCATCAGCGTGCTCTCGAGCGTCGCCTGCAGGCTCTTATAGTCAGCCTGCGCGGCCTTTAGCGCGAGCTGCGCATTGAGGACTTCCTGGTCCAGCTGCGGATCGTTCAGGTCCATGATGATCGTGTTCGGCGTCACCTGCGCGCCCGGCAGCACGCGGATGCGCACCACCGTCGCGTCGGTCTCGGCCGGGATCAGTTCGATCGAATCCTCGCGCGGCACCAGGCTCCCTGTGGACGAACGCACCTGGCGGATGAGCGGCCCGCGCTTGACGGTGTCGGTGTAGATGGTGGAGCGATCGACGGTGGGCGAGGCCGGCTTGAGCCGCGAGACGCCGAAGGCCAGCGCGGACAGTCCCAGGATGCCGAGGACGGTCCACACCGCCAGCCGGCGATTCTTCTTCTTCTTGATGTCTGGACGGGCGATATCCATTGCGCCTTCCATCTTGCATCCGGCTTGCCAAAGGCAGTTCGTACCCATCGCACAGAAAACACGCCGATTGGCTGCGCAAAATCGGGTCTTCCCAACCCCATCGCGCCCCGTGAATTGACCGTTTCCGCCGCCGCACTGTCCGATTTCGGACACTCTCGCCGCAGTCCACGCTGCTCGCCCGCAGATCAGCAGTTGACAATCACCTACAGTAGTAGTAGAAATTCCTACAAGCATAGGAGGCGCGATGCCTGCTCCCAAACTCTCGAAGCTCGAGTTTCAGATTATGGAGGCGCTTTGGACGCTGGGTGAGGCCTCAATTCGCGACATTCTGGATTCGCTGCCTGCCAGGCGCCGCCCCGCCTACACGACCATCCAGACCACCGTGTATCGCATGGAGGCCAAGGGTGTGGTGCGCCGCGTAAAGAAAGTTGGCAACTTTCACGTCTTCTCCGCAGCCGTTTCACGCGACACTGCGCAGCGCCGACTGGTGGATGAGTTGCTCGCCATGTTTGGCGGCAGGCCCCAGCCGGTGATGGCGCATCTTGTGGAAACGGGCAAATTGACTCTCGATGACGTGAAAGAGGCAGAGGAGACGCTACGCAAGCTCCTGGGAAAGGAGAAGCAGCCATGAACATCGCGGAATTGTGGAGCGGGCCACTCTGGAGCGAGCCGTCGACGGCAGCGCTTGTCAATCACATCTGGCAATCGACAATTTTCGCCGCAGCCGTATGGCTGCTCACACTCACCTTGCGCAGGAATCATGCGCGCGTCCGTTACCGGCTGTGGATGGTCGCCTCGGTGAAGTTTTTCGTTCCTCTCTCTCTTTTCATCGGCGCGGGCGAGTACTTCCGCTCCGCGATGACCGGTCCCATCGCCCGGCCGGATCTTTCCGCGGCAATGGAACAGATCGCAGAGCCGTTTTCTCAAACGCCGGTGACCGGGTTCGTTGGCCCAGCCGCAGCCATACCCGCCGTTGCCGGGCCGCAGATCCACTTCTGGCCATTTATTCTTTTCGTCTTGTGGGCATGTGGCGCCCTGCTGGTGGCAAGCCGGTGGTTGCGGCGGTGGTCGCGGCTCCGCGAGACAGTGCGCGCGGCGTCGGCCATTCCGGTGGCCGCCGATGTCCCCGTGCTGTCCTCGCAGTCGCGGCTGGAGCCGGGAGTGTTTGGAATCTTCAAGCCGGTGCTTCTGCTGCCCGCGGGCATCCACACGCGCATAACCGGGCCTCAGCTCGAAGCGATCGTGGCTCATGAGATGAGCCATATCCGGCGACGGGATAATCTGACGGCCGCAATGCACATGCTGGTGGAAGCAGTCTTCTGGTTTCATCCCATGATCTGGTGGATCGGGACTCAGCTTGTGGAGGAGCGTGAGCGGGCTTGCGACGAAGCCGTGCTTCAATCAAGCCGCGACGCCGAGGTCTACGCCGAAGGAATCCTGAATGTCTGCAAGGCTTACTTCGAGTCGCCCTTGCCCTGCCTCTCGAGCGTAGCCGGCCCCGACCTGAAGCAGCGCATCATTCGCATCCTGACGAAGCAGGCCGGGCGGAAGCTCGACTTGAGCAGAAAGCTGCTCCTGAGCGTGGCTGCGGTGATGGCCTTGGCCCTGCCGGTTGGCCTCGGCTTGTTCCACGCCAGGGAGAGCAGAGCTCAATCTGCGCCGGCAAACCCGGCCCCGGAAATCGCCGCAACCTGGCAGGGAATTCTGCGCACGAATCGAGATCTGCGCATCGTGGTTCGAATCACGAAGGCGGGCGACGGGACGCTGAGGGCTGTCTACTACAACATCGACGATATCAACGAAGCGCCAGAGGGTGTGCCCGCCATCTCCACCACATGGAACGGCTCCTTGCTGAAGATCGAGCTTCCCTTTGGCACCTACGACGGTACCGCGAGCGCCGACGGCGACTCCATTGCCGGAACATGGAGTCAGGGACCGAACTCGCTGCCGCTGAATTTTGCGCGCGCTACAGCGGGAACCGAATGGACGATTCCCAGGCCACCGCCGCGCTTGCCTCCCATGGCTGCGGACGCGAATCCCAAATTCGAAGTTGCCTCGATCCGGCTGAGCAGGCCCGATGAACATGGACCCAGGTTCTGGTTTGAGAATCGCCGTTTTTCGGTCACCCACACGTCGCTCGCCGATCTGGTCAAGTTCTCGTTTGGACTTCAACAACGAGAGATTGCGGGCGCGCCCGACTGGTTCGCTGCAGAGAGATTCGATATCTCCGCCGAGCCCGACGGCGAGGGTGAGCCGAGCTTCAAGCAGTGGCAATCCATGGTGGGAAAACTGATGGCGGATCGGTTCCAGCTCAAATTCCATTACGAAAAACGGGAACTGCCCGTTTACGTACTCACCATTGCGAAGACGGGTCCCAAGTTGACGAAGAGCCAGAGCGCCAACACCGGCCTGGGATTCGGAGCACCGGGAAATTTTGGCGCCACGGACGCGTCGATGGCGGATTTTGCCCAGGCGATGGGACAGGCGGTCCTGGACCGGCCGGTCGTGGATCAGACCGGGCTCACGGGTAAGTATGATTTCAGGCTGACGTGGACGCCGGACGAGACACAGTTTGGCGCCGAAGGCGGGTACAGACCGGCCGCAACCGAAAACCCAGACGCTCCGCCGCATCTCTTCGAAGCCATCCAGGAAGAGCTGGGGCTGAAGCTGGAACCGGCAAAGGCCGCTGTCGACGTTCTCGTGATCGATCACGTGGAGCAGCCGTCGGCGAACTAACCCGTAGAGGAAGTGCGCGGAAAAAATGCGGCACCGGGAACAAAGAGGGGCGCGCGTACGTCTAAGATAAAGAATTTCAGGCCAGGCGTCGTGCATTTTTCCATTCGAGCAGAACCGCGCTGGAGGATTCGCCAGATGCGCAGCCAGGGAAACCGCAACTCCGTCTTGTCGGTGTATTCTTCTTCCCATTCACCCGGTGCGGGAAGACTCATATTTCATTTCCGCGTTGGCCTAGCCATAGGCAGAGAAGGATGGTTGGCATGACGGTTCACCCTGCGGCACCCGGCTCAGGATTTTTTCGCAAGTTGATTCTCAGCATTGCTTCAATCGTGCTTGCAGTTTCGCCTTCTGTTTCGCTCAGCGCGCAAGCCGCGCAGCCCGCGCCGCAAGCCGCGCCGGCAACGCAAAACGCCGCGCCGGCTGCGGCTGGCGCACCCACGTTCAATCCCAAAGACATTGCCGACACCTGGCAGGGCACGCTGCACGCCGGCCAGGATTTGCGCACGGTCCTCAAGATCACCAAGGACGACAAGGGCCAATACAAGGGGGTCTTCTACAGCATCGACCAGGGCGGCCAGCCGTTGAATGTCGACTCCGTCACCCTCGACGGCTCCGACGTCAAGTTCACGCTGAGCCTGGTCGGCGGAAAATTCGAAGGCAAGCTGAGCGCAGATGGAAAGACCATCGACGGCAGTTGGAGCCAGGGACCGAATCCGCTGCCGCTGGTGCTCACGCGCGCTACGCCGGAGACCGCCTGGGAGATACCCGCGCCCGCTCCGCCGCCCAAGCCCATGGCCGCCGACGCCGATCCCTCGTTCGAGGTGGCAACGATCAAGCCCAATGACTCCGGCGCCACGCAGATGCAGGCTCTTGTGATTCGCGGCCGCAACTTCATGACTCGCGCCTCGTCACTTGAGGACCTGATCTCTTTCGCTTACAGCGTGCAGTCCAAGCAGATCGTCAACGGACCTTCGTGGATGAATTCCGACCGCTACGACATCAATGCGTTGCCCGATGCCGAAGGCGTTCCCAACTCGCAACAGATTCAGGTCATGATCCGCAAGCTGCTCGCCGATCGATTCCAGCTCAAGTTTCATCACGAGCAGCGCGAGATGTCGGCCTACGTGCTTTCGGTGGGAAAGAGCGGCGAGAAGCTCAAGCCGACGCAACTCCACGGCAATCTGCCCGGACTCGGCTTCCGGCCCGCCGGTGGGGGTAATGTCACGTTGATCACCCGCAACGCCACCATGACCGACCTGACCGGTTTTCTGCAGGTTCTGGTGCTCGACCGTCCGGTCGTCGATCGCACCGGTCTCACGGGCCGCTACGACATCGACTGCACCTTTACGCCGGATGATTCGCAGTTCGGCGGCCACCCGCCTGTGCCTCCGAAATCCGATACCACTGCGAACGGCTCGACCGATACGGCTCCGTCGGCGGCCAGCCTCTATGACGCCTTTGATCAGCAACTCGGCCTCAAGCTCAGCGCGGAGAAAACTTCGGTCGACGTCATCGTGATCGACTCAGTGGAGAAGCCTTCGCCAAATTAGGCGCGAACGCCGGCCCGCGCCACGAAAATTGGCTGCGGCGCAAACGAAAACTCCGGAGCGTGCGTCTGACAATTGCCACCCTTCGCAATCGCGGTCGAAAATTTGGGGCTCGGCGGCGGCGATTCCGCTCAAACGATCTCCAACGGGAGTTTCATCGAGATGAAGCAAGCTCAGCTACGCGCGCAGGTCCTGCGCCGGCCCTTGTCCGTCTTTGCTTTCGGCCTTCTGGTCCTCGCGCCGTGCGCCCTGGACGCGCAGACGGCTGCTCCGGCAGCGCCCGCCGCCGCTCCGCCTGCATCCACCGCACCCGCGCAGAAGGACGCCGCGACGGCCATGCCCTCTTTTGAAGTTGTCTCCATCAAGCCGAATAAAAGCGGCAGCATGATGATGCGGATCATGTTCACGCCTGACGGCATCTCGGCGAGCGGCATTCCGGCGCACATGCTCCTGCGCGAAGCGTTCAACATCTCCGATAATCAGTTGATCGGAGAGCCCGGCTGGATGAACAGCGATCGCTTCGACATCGAGGCCAAAGTCGCGGCGGAAGACGTCGCCAAACTGAAAGACCTGAAGCCCAACGAGCGGTGGGCCATGCTGTTGCCGGTCTTCGAAGACCGTTTTGCCCTGAAGTATCATCACGAGACGAAAGATCTGACGCAGTACGTGCTGGTCATTGCCAAGGGCGGACTGAAAATGAAAGAAGCTGCAGCCGGCGACACGTACGCAAACGGCCTGAAGGGACCGGGCGGCGGGGCCGGCGGCGCAGGTATGATGCGCGTTGACCCCGGTGAGCTGATCGGGCAGGCCGTTCCGGTCTCGAATCTGGTGCGCTTTCTCTCCTTTCAGTTTCACAGTCCAGTCGTCGATAAGACCGGCCTTGCGGGAAAATACGACATCAATTTGAAATGGGCTCCCGACGAAGTCGACGGAAGCATGATGCGGGCGCCGGGCAGCGCTCCGCCGGAAACGGCGAATGCGGCGCCGCCGCCGGCCGCCGGTCCCTCCATCTTTACAGCTCTCGAGGAGCAGCTCGGCCTGAAGCTCGAAGCGCACAAGGAGCCGGGAGATGCCATTGTGATCGACCACATCGAGCAGCCTTCGCCGAATTGATCCTCATCCGGAGCCGTCGAATGCCCCTGCGGCGCACTGCCAAGCTCTCGTTCCTCTGCCTGCTCGCGTGGCTCATCTCCTTTGCAGGCGCGCAGACGGCTGTGAATCATGGCTCCGGGTATCACGGCGTCGTCACCTTTGGCGGGCTTCCCCTGCCCGGCGCCACCATCACGGCAACGCAGGGGTCGCAGAAATTGGTCGCTGTCTCCGACCAGGGAGGTGTCTATCATTTCGACAATCTCACCGACGGCCAGTGGACCATCGAAGTGGAGATGCAGTGTTTTCAAACCATCCACGCGCAAGTGACCCTTGGGCCGGACACACCGCCGGGCAATTGGGAGATGAAGCTCCTGCCCGTGGATCAGTTGATGGCGAGCACCAAGGTAGTCAGCAATCCGATTCTTCCGCTGCCGACTCTTGTGACGCCGGCAAAGAAATCGGAAGCCGCCGGTGCGCCGGCTGAGATGCCCAGCGCTCCTGAAACCTCAAACGACCAGACAGCGGAAGGCTACCTGGTGAACGGCAGCGTTAATAACGCGGCCACATCGCGCTTTTCCACCAATCCCGCCTTCGGCAATTCGCGCTCCGGCGGCAAGGCGCTTTATAACGGCGGCCTGGCCATCATCCTCGACAACTCCGCCGCCGATGCGCGCAACTATCCCATCAGCGGCGTGGCTGCGCCCAAAGTTTCCTACGACCTGATCACCAGCAACGCCTACCTCGGCGGCCCCATGAACATCCCCCATCTGCTTCCGCGCGGGCCGAATTTCTTTGTCAACTACGCGTGGACGCGCAACAACAATGCGGCCATCGACACCGGCCTGGTGCCCACGCTCGATGAGCGCATGGGCAACCTGGCCGGCCTGGTGAATGCGCAGGGCCAGCCCCTGACCATCTACAATCCCGCCACCGGCACGCCATACCTGAACAACCAGGTCCCGGTGAGCGCGCAGGCCGCGGCCCTGCTGGCGCTGTTTCCGCAGCCCAACCCGCAGATCTCCAGCGCTTCCGGCTACAACTATCAGGCTTCCGTGCTGAACAGCGTCCACCAGGACGCCCTCGAGTCGCGGCTCATGAAATCGCTGGGGCGCAGAGACCAGCTCTACGGCGGCTTCAATTTTCAAAGCACGCGCGCCGCCAATGTGAGCCTCTTCAACTTCGTCGACGCAACCGGCACGCTGGGCATGAACGCCAATGCGCACTGGACGCATCGCTTCAACTCACATCTGTTTCTCTTCACCGGCTACACCTTCAGCCGCCTGCGCACGGAGGTCACTCCCAATTTTGCCGATCGGATCAACGTGTCGGGAGAGGCCGGCATTCCGGCGGGAAGCTTGGCCAATCTGCAGGAGTCCGGCAACCTGCAGGATCCTTCAGACTGGGGTCCTCCCACACTCAGCTTCTCGAGCGGCATCGCCTCGTTGACTGACGCGAATAGCGAATTCAACCGCAGCCAGACAGACGGTGTCTCTCTCTCAGCGGGCATTTACCGCGGACGCCACAACATCTCCGTGGGCGGCGACTTCCGCAAGCAGGACTATAACGACAACTTCCAGCAGAACCCCCGCGGCACATTTGTCTTTACCGGCGCGGCTACCGCGAATGCGGCGACGAGCGCAACCAGCGGCTCCGATTTGGCCGACTTTCTCATCGGTATTCCGGATACCAGCGCCATCGCCTACGGCAATGCCGACAAATATTTTCGCGAGCCGGTCTACGATCTCTTCGTCAACGACGATTGGCGTCTTCTTCCTTCGCTCACCATCAGCGCCGGCCTGCGCTGGGAGTACGGCGCGCCTATGACGGAGCTGCACGGGCACCTGGTCAATCTCGATCTCAATGCGGGTTTCACTTCCGGCGCTCCTGTGGAAGGAACCGATCCCGTGGGCTCCATCACCGGCGCGCATTATCCCGCTTCGCTTATCCGGCCCGACCGCCGCGGCTTCGAGCCGCGCATGGGGCTCGCGTGGCGGCCCATCCCCGCATCCACGCTCGTGGTCCGCGCAAGTTACGGCATCTACGACGACACCTCTGTCTACCAGAGCCTGGCGCTCGACATGGCGCAGCAGGCGCCCTTCTCCAAAAGCCTGAGCGTGGCCAACAGCTCTGCCTGCGCGCTCACGCTTGCCAGCGGTTTCGTCAACTGCGCCGCCGTCACGGCGGATACCTTTGCCATCGACCCCAACTATCGCGTGGGCTATGCGCAGGTGTGGCAGCTTGCCGTGCAGCGCGATCTCCCCGGCGCGCTTCAAATCGTGGCCACGTATAACGGCGTCAAGGGCACGCACGGTGCGCAGCAGATTCTGCCCAACACCAATCCCATCGGCGCCGCGAACGCATGCCCCGGTTGTCCCACCGGATTCGTCTATCGCACTTCGGGCGGCAATGCCACGCGCCAGGCGGGCCAGTTGCAGTTGCGCCGCCGGCTCAAAGACGGATTCACGGCCACGCTCGAATACACGTACTCAAAATC
>JASHTS010000287.1 GCA_030040425.1 Acidobacteriaceae bacterium
TGCTGCACCGCAAAGGATATTTCCAGCAGCATCTGGACGCGAGCGGCACGCAGACTGAAGAAGTGCAATCGTGGAACCCGGCCGACTACTGCACCGAGGAATCCGCGCGCGTCACCGTGATGGTGGAAGACCGCGTGGTGACCGTGCGCGCGTGGCGCTACGATCTTGCCGGACGGTTCGGACACGTAGTGCCCATCTATCTGCTGGACACCGATCTCGACGGCAACTCCGGTTGGGACCGCGGGCTGACCGACCATCTTTATGGCGGCGATGAAAACTACCGCCTGCAGCAGGAGATCGTGCTGGGCATGGGCGGCGTGCGCATGGCCAATGCCCTGGGCCTGCAAGTAAACGTTTATCACATGAACGAGGGCCACGCCGCGCTGCTCACGCTGGCGCTGCTTGAGGCGCAACTGGGCGGGGGACCGCTGGGCGCGGCCACGGAAGCCGACATCGAGCAGGTGCGGCGCAAGTGCGTCTTCACCACACACACCCCGGTGCCGGCGGGGCATGACCGCTTCTCCACCGAGCAGGCCATCCGCATTCTGGGCGGCGACCGCACGGCGCGCCTGCAGCAGCAAGGTTGCTTCCGCGACGGCCTGCTCAACATGACGCTGCTGGCGCTCCGGTTTTCGCGCTTCGCCAACGGCGTAGCCATGCAGCACGGCAAGGTTTCGCGGCAGATGTTTCCTGAGTTTTCCATCGGCACCATCACCAACGGCGTGCACGCACCCACGTGGATAGCGGAGCCGATGCAGCAGTTGCTCGACGAGCACATACCCGCGTGGCGGCGCGACAATCTCTACCTGCGCAACGCCATCGATCTGCCGGAAGAAAAGTTTCTGGCGGCGCACGCGCGCGCCAAAGAAGAACTATTGGCGGAAGTCGGCTCGCGCACCGGGCTGGTGCTCGATCCCAAGGTGCTGACCCTCGGGTTCGCGCGCCGCGTGGCCACCTACAAGCGCGCGGGCCTGATGTTTACCGACCCCGATCGGCTGAAGCAGATTGCCGCTGCCGCCGGCGGGTTGCAGATTCTCTACGCCGGCAAGGCGCACCCGCAGGATGGGCCCGGCAAGGCCTTGATTCATCGCGTGGTCGAAGAGGCGGCGCACTCCTCCAGCGACCTGCTTAAGATTGTTTATCTTGAAAATTACGCGTGGGATCTGGGCGCCATGCTCACGGCGGGCGTGGATGTGTGGGTGAACACGCCCAAGCGGCCCTATGAAGCCTCGGGAACCAGCGGCATGAAGGCAGCGATGAACGGCGTGCCCAGCCTTTCCATCCTGGACGGATGGTGGATCGAGGGCTGGATCGAAGGCGTGACCGGATGGGCCATCGAGGACGGCTCCAGCGATGAAGAAGAAGCGCGCTCGTTCTACTCGAAGCTCGAGAACGCCGTGGTGCCTCTCTATCGCGACTCCAAGGAGAAGTGGGCGCGGCTGATGCGCACCACGCTGGCGTTCAACGCTTCCTACTTCAACACCAACCGCATGGTGAAGCAGTATGCGCGCAATGCGTATTACCCCATCGCCCTGGTGGAAAAAAAAGTGAACGTTGAAGAAGAGGCCTACGCCACGCAATAGGCTGCGGCGCCCCTAGGAGAGCGGCCTTATCTCGCTCGACGTTCCGCCCGCCGCCGGCACGTAGCACTTCATCGTGTAGTCCATCACCATGCGGTCGGCGTTGAAGCGCCAGCCCAGCGTGCGAATCGTCCGCTTCATGCGCGAAATCCAGCCCCGCGGCAGGCCGTCGCGATCGCGCTGGTAGTAGAGCGGAATCACTTCGTCCAGCAGCACGCGATAAAGGTCGTCGCCGTCGCGGCTGTCGTGCACATCCATGTTGGCGTGGGTGCGGCCCTTGCCGATGGCGAAACCGTTGAGGCCGTCGTAGGCCTCCGCCCACCATCCATCCAGAATGGACAGATTCAAGCCCCCGTTGAGCACCACCTTCTGCCCGCTGGTCCCCGAGGCTTCGAGCGGCCGTCGCGGATTGTTGAGCCACACGTCCACGCCCTGGACCAGATGCCGGCCCACGTTGATGTCGTAGTCTTCAATAAAAACAAACTTGTCGCCGAAGTCGGAATTGCGCATCATCTGCGCAATCTGCTGCAGCACGCGCTTGGCCGGCTCATCGTGAGGATGGGCCTTGCCGGCGAAGACGAACTGCACGGGACGCTTGGCGTCATTGACCATCGCCGCCAGCCGCTCGATGTCCTTGAGCAGCAGGTTGGCGCGCTTGTAGGTGGCAAAGCGGCGGGCAAAGCCGATGGTCAGCGCGTCGGGCGACAGCGTCTTGTCCAGCCGGCGCAGAATCTCCGGCGACTCCTTGCGGCGCTCGGCCTGCTGGTGCGCGCGGCGGCGCACAAAGTTGAGCAGTTGCGCCTTGAGGCTCAGGTGCGTCTCCCACAGTTCGCCGTCGTCCACGGTCTCGATAGCGGCCCAGGTCTGGTCGGCGCCGCTCTGGCGATGCCAGCCCACGCCCAGATGACGATCGTAGAGCCGCGCCATCTGCGGCGCCAGCCACGAGGGAACGTGCACGCCGTTGGTGACGTGGCCGATGGGCACGGCATCCTCCGGCCGGCCGGGATAGAGCCCTTTCCACATGGCGCGCGAGACCTCGCCATGCAGCGAACTGACGGCATTGGCGCGCCGCGCCAGCTTGAGCCCGAGCACCGTCATGCAGAATTGCTCGCCGTAGTCGGTGGGATGCTCGCGGCCGAAGCCCATCAGGTTTTCATGCGAGATGCCGAGCTGCTCGCGCAGAGGGCCGAGGTGTTCCTCGATCAGCTCGGGGCTGAAGCGGTCGTGGCCGGCGGGAACCGGCGTGTGCGTGGTGAAGATCACCTCGCGCGGAATCTGGCTGGCGGCCGCGTAGAAGTCCACTCCCTCGTCTTCCATGCGCGCGCGGATGGCTTCAAAGACCGCGAAGCCGCTGTGGCCCTCGTTGAGATGGAGCACGCCGGGTGAAATGCCCATGGCGCGCAGAGCGCGGTAGCCGCCTACGCCCAGCAAAAGCTCCTGGCGGATGCGCGTGCGCGCGTCGCCGCCGTAGAGGCGCGAGGTGGTGTCGAGATCTTCCGGCGCGTTGCCGGCCACGTTCGAATCGAGCAGCAGCAGATCGCAGCGGCCCACCTTCACGCGCCACACTTTGGCGCGAATCCCTCCGCCGCGCGTGGCGATCTCCACCACCACCGGCTCGCCATTCACGCCGATGGCCGGCTGCATCGGCAGCTGGTTGACGTCGGTGGGGAGATATTCCTCGCACTGCCAGCCGCTCGCGTCGAGGCGCTGCAGAAAATAGCCCTGCCCGTAAAAAAGCCCGATGCCGACGAGTGGAATGCCCAGGTCGGAGGCGCTCTTGATGTGGTCGCCCGCCAGAACGCCCAGGCCGCCGGAGTAGATGGGCAGCGACTCATGCATTCCGAATTCGGCGGAGAAGTATGCCACCGGGCGCGGGCGCAGCACGCCGGCGTGGTTGGCGCCCCAGGTGCGGTCGGCGTTCAGATACTCCTGCTGGCGGCGGTACACATAATTGATGCGGCTGTGCAGCAGCAGCTCGCCGGCGCGGCGGTCGATCTCGCCCAGGGGCATTTCGCTGAGCAGAGAGATGGGGTTCTGGTTGAGCTGGCGCCAGCGCGTCGGGTTCAGGTCGCGGAACAGGCTGATGCAGTCATGGTCCCAGCTCCACCACACATTGCGGGCCAGCTCCCAGAGCTTCTCCTGCGCCGGGGCGATGAAGCGGTCCAGGGTGCGGGCTTCGCTGACGATGGGCGCCACCTGCCCGGCGGCCTCGGTGAGCATGCGGATTTCGCTCTCGCGGAAGACCCGCGGCTCTTTGGTCTGGACTACGAGCACGCCCTGCAAAATCCCGCGGTCTACGATGGGTACGCCGAGAAACGAGTGGTATTCGTCTTCACCCGAATCCTTGAAGTATTTGTAGCGGGGATGATTGCGCGCGTCCGCAACCGCGACGGGAAGCAGCTGCTCGGCCACCAGGCCGGAAAGCCCTTCATGCAGCGGCATGCGCAGCGTGCCGATGCAGCGCGGATGCAGGCCCAGCGTGGCGGCGAGCACCAGATTGGAGCGGTCGGGCTCGAGCAGGTAGGCCGAGCAGACGTCGGTGCGGAAGCGCGCGGCAATCAGCGCCACGATGTTCATCAGCGTCTCGGCCGGTTTGCCGTCTTCGTCCGCGAGACTGGTGATGTCCTCGAGAGTCAGAACCAGGTCGGCATCGGGGGAGCCTTGAACCGGATTCATGGTGACGGATCCGCCTTTCGCAGAATGGAAGGACAACGGCGCCAATGCCGCGCTTGCGAGAAAAAGTGAAGTGGATGGAGCTCGGCGGCCGTCCGTATAAAACGGCCAATCGATCTTGAAGGGAAAAATCCCTATGCCGGATTGCCGGAATTAAGCTTGACGATACCACAGGCCCTCGGCATTCGGAACAGAAATCGAAGTCGCGCGCAGCCCCTCCCGCGGGCGCGCGGGCAGAGCTTACCGGAACCCGGTGCCGGATAATTCAAGGCGGACATAGGGAGTTGCCGGGATCGACTGCGGAGAAGGAAGGCGGCGAAAATGAACGTTCTGATCTGGGCGCGTGTCCACACGGGAGCTGGGCCAAGCCATGCTGAATGTGGCCCGGCAGAAGTGCGCAACACGGATTCTCGAAGCGCGGGAAACACGAGCCGCCTCCCGCATGAGCCGGCCTGATCGGGGCTCGGCGGTCTGATCCGCCCCCGCGCGCCGGCCCTGGACGCCGCCGTGGTAGAGTGAGAATCCACGGAGTTCCCACCATGGCGGCCGGCATTCATCTTGCGGGCAACGGAGAGACCATCGATCTGCAGCAGCAGGTGGCGCGGCTGCAGGCGCTGCTTGAGGCCTCGCGGCAGGTGCACTCCACCACCCACGAGCGCGAAGTGCTGGAAACGGTGCTGCGCATCGTGGTGCGCGAGCTGGAGATGGACGGCGCGTCGTTTCCCGGCACGGGGCTGAGCTTCGGCGTGATGCCCGAGCCGGAGGCAAGCGCAGCGGCGCTGCGCCTCTCGCTCGACGATCGCGACGGAAAACGCATGGCGGAGCTGGTGGTTTTATCGCCGGATGGCAGAGCGCTGACGCTTTA
>JASHTS010000288.1 GCA_030040425.1 Acidobacteriaceae bacterium
CAACCGCGCGCGGCTCTGGTTGCCCAGCGGCCGGTGTTCCGCAATCGTGTGCCACGGGTTGTACGAGAGCACCCGTGCAAAGCCGAGCTGCGCCGGCGAGTCGAACTTTTGTTTCGGAATCCGGAGCACCGCCGCGGGAATCCGCGGGGAAAGCCGCGGCGGCCAGAAGACCGCGGCATTTTCGATCGGCATTTTGAACGGATCGCTCTGCACCTGCAGCAGGATGTCGAACTCCACATCCTGTTGCGCGAGCGTGGCCGCCATCGCCTCGCGCAGATAATTGTCCGGCGGCCGCAGCGGCAGCCGCGGCACCCCCGTGCGCGTTTTGAGCCGCGAGCGCATGGAGTACACCATCGCCTGCCCCTCGCCCAGCAGATACGGCACGCAGCTGAAGTACTGGCACTCGAGCGGGCTCCGCTGCGTCTTGATCCAAAGCCCCTGCATGGCAAAGTCCAGCAGATGATGCCCCCTGAACTTCACAAAGTGAAAGAGCGATGCGTTCTTGAGGCTCCAGTGCTGCAGGTCGGTGTTCGACCTTGTGTCCCCGGTCACAAACGTCGGCGTGCACACGCCCAGCAGGTCCTGCGTGCGCTTCTCGTCGTCCAGCAGTTTCTCACCCGGCACGTCCATCAACTTGATGCTCATGCTCATGAAGCCCACGTCGTCGATGTCGGCCGTGATGTACGGTCCCGGCCCGGAGAACCGCACCCACGCCGGATAGGTGCGCGGCGTCGCGTAGATGCCTCGCCGCATGTGCTCTGGCAGATCGTCGCGCACCGTGAATTCCGCGCGCACAATCCCATGCGTCTTCGTGTTGCCTCCGCGCTGAAAGTTGCCCGGCCTCCACAATCCCTCCATCTGCCGGTGCATGGTGGAAATAATGTCCTGGAGGTGCGCTTCCTCGTCCGGCTGAATCTGCTCCTCGGCCAGCTTCAGCCCCACATTGTTGCCCGTGATCCTGCGGCCGAAATTGATCAGTGCGTTCACTGTCCACGTCAGCAGATTGCGAAACAGCGCATCGAGAGCCGGGCGGAAAAACGGATCGAACCGCCGCTCGATGTGCACCAACATCATCGACAGGTTCGAAATCCGGTCGAGCAGCCAGTTGCCCGTATTTGCCGGCGGAAGGCCGAACCCCGGCGCGCGCGATGAAACTGAGGACGGAGGCGTTGAGCTCGTCGCCGAGCTCGGTGCGGTTGTTCCCACGGTTTCCTCCCTTCGGCCCTGAGGGCCGGAACTTGCTGGGGTTCGCCGGAAAGCGGATCCACTCCGCGCGCAGACCGGGAAAAGGAAGGAGCGTTGAAAGACAGTTGCAGTCTCTTCGGGTGTGCTGAAGATTACCACATCGCCCAACTGGCTGTATGCCGTTATTTTCACCCCATTCGGAGTCGGCAGGTACAATCGGAGCACTGCTTCCTGCCATGAGCTTCGCCTTTCCCTGGAATCGTGCGCAAACCCGGCGGCCGAATGAATCCAGATAGAGAGTACGAATATATCGTCGTCGGCTCCGGCGCAGGCGGTGGCACCGTCGCTGCGCGCCTTGCCGAAGCCGGCCGCTCGGTGCTCCTTCTCGAAGCCGGCGGCGATCCTCGCTCGCTCGAAGGGGGCGACCCTCTCCATCCCCACGTCAACCGCCTTCCCTTCGACTACGACGTTCCCGCCTTTCACGCCTTCGCTTCGGAAAACGAGGCCATGACATGGGATTTTTTCGTCCGCCACTACGCCGGCGACGCGGAGCAAAAGCGCGACTGGAAATACGTGGCGGAATGGGAGGGCAGGCAAGTCGACGGCATCCTCTATCCCCGCGCCGGCACTCTCGGTGGATGCACCGCGCACAACGCTCACATCTTCATCTATCCCGCCGACTCTGACTGGCAATACATCGCCGATCTCACCGGCGACTCCTCCTGGAGCCCCGATCGCATGCGTTCGTACTTCGAGCGCGTCGAAAACTGCCATCACCGTCCGCTCCAGCGCCTGCTGTCGAAGTTCGGCGTCAATCCCTCACGACACGGTTTTCAAGGCTGGCTGCAGTCGGAGAAAGCCATTCCCCTCGCCGCGCTCGAGGACCAGGGTCTCTTCGACGCCATCCGCGGATGCGCCGAACGGGCCCTCGCCGATTCGCCCCATCCCCTGCGCAGCACGCGCGGCCTGCTCCAAAGCTGGGCCGATCCCAACGACTGGCGTCCGGAAACCGAGCACCTTTCGAGCATCTGCTACACCCCGCTCACCACGCGCCGGCATGCGCGCGCGGCGGCGCGCGAGCGCGTTCTCTTGGCCGCCGCGCAACATCCCAACCTCACCCTCCAGCTCAACGCGCTCGCCACCCGCGTTCTGTTCGACGAAAGCCATCGCGCCACCGGCGTCGAATATCTTCTCGGCGAAAAGCTCTATCGAGCCGCGCCCCGCGTCCGCGCCGAGGCAGGCGAGCTGCGCACCGCCCGCGCCGGCAGGGAAGTGATTCTCGCCGGAGGCGCTTTCAACACACCGCAGTTGCTCATGCTCTCCGGCATCGGCCCGCGCGCAACCTTGGAGCGCTTCGGCATCGCGCCCCGCGTCGATCTTCCCGGCGTGGGCCGCAACCTGCAGGACCGCTACGAAGTCGGCATCGTCCATCGCATGGATTTTTCCGAGTGGGAGATCTTTCGCAATGTGCAGTTCGCCCCCGGCGATCCGCAGTTTGCCCAGTGGCAGCGAAGCCGCGCCGGCGTCTATACCACCAACGGCGCCGTGCTCTCGGTCTTCAAGCACTCCCCCGTCGCCGAAGGCCCGCCCGACCTGTTCCTCATGGCGCTGCTCGCCAACTTCCAGGGCTACTATCCCGGCTACTCCCGCATCTTTGCCAAGGATCTCAACTATCTCACCTGGGTTGTGCTCAAGGCCCACTCCCGCAACCGCGCCGGCGAAGTCACGCTCCGCTCCGCTGACCCGCGCGACACACCCGCGATCGATTTCCATTTTTTCGAGCAGGGCGGCGGGCAGGACCTCGACGCCGTGGTCGACGGCATCCGATTCGTCCGCAGTCTCACCGCCGGTTTGCGCAGCAGCCACGCCATGGATGAGGTCGTCCCCGGCCCCGATATCGAATCCGACGAAGACCTCAAAACCTTCGTGCGCTCCAACGCCTGGGGCCACCACGCCTCCTGCTCCTGCGCCATCGGCGCGCGGGAAGACGGCGGCGTGCTCTCGAGCGACTTCCGCGTTCACGGCACGCGCGGCCTCCGTGTCGTCGATGCCTCCGTCTTTCCCCGCATCCCCGGCACCTTTATTGTCTGCGCCATCTATATGGTTGCGGAAAAAGCCGCCGACCAGATCCTCGCCGCCTCTTGACGCGATCGCAACGCGCATCTGTCGTCCTGAGCGACCGGGCGCGGAGCGCGAGGGAGCCGAAGGATCTGCGGCTGCCCTCGGGGGGATTCAGCTTCGGCTTGAGCGCCCCTTGACACACCTATGCATCTAGGCCTATGCTTCTCCATACTGAGAAGCGTAGGGGTGAAGCTTGGCGAAAAACGATCTGCAGGGCAGCCTCGATCTGCTGGTTCTCAAAACCCTGGCGCAGCGCGGCCGCCTCCACGGATACGGCATCGTCCAGCACATCCAGCGCGCCTCCGACGATCTGCTCCAGGTCGAAGAGGGTTCGCTCTATCCCGCGCTGCATCGCATGGAGCAGAGCGGCTGGATCGGTTCCGAGTGGGCCATGACGGAAACCAACCGCAGCGCCAAATACTATCGCCTCACCGCCGCCGGCCGCCGCCAGCTTCGCGAGGCTGAAGCGAGCTTCGAGCAGCTCGTCAAGGGCGTGCGCGCCATGCTCCGCTACGCGTGAGGGCTTTCAATGTCCATTTTCCGCCGCATCGCGAACCTCTTCCGCCGCTCCCGCATCGAGCGCGAAATCGACGCCGAGCTTCAGTCCCACATCGCCCTGCGCGTTGAATCGAACCTCGCCGCCGGCATGTCCGCCGAAGACGCCCGCCGCGATGCGCTGCTTCGCTTCGGAAACCCGGTGGTCGCGCGCGAGCGCGTCACCGCGGCCGACGCCGCGCTTGGCCTCGAAAGCTTCTGGTTCGATCTGCGCTTCTCCGCGCGCCAGCTCGTCAAATCCCCCGGTTTCACCCTCACTGCCGTGCTCACGCTGGCCGTCGCTATCGGCGCCAACGCCGTGGTCTTCAGCGTGCTCAACGCGCTGGTGCTGCGCCCGCTCAACCTTCCCGGCGCCGCCCGCCTTTACAACATTGAAGATCGCGGCGAGCCCATGAATTCCTATCCCGACTTTCGCGATCTGCGCGATCGCAACCGCGCCTTCGACGGTATCGCGCTCTATTCCTTCGAGTCGGTCGGCCTCGACACCGGAGGCGATCCGCAACTCGCCTGGATCTACGAGGCCAGCGGAAACTATTTCGACGTCCTCGGCGTTCACCCCTACCTGGGCCGCTTCTTCTCATCCGCCGATGAGCACGGCCCCGACAGCAGCCCCTATCTCGTTCTCGGTTACGACTACTGGCGCACGCGCTTCCACGCCGATCCCTCCGTCATCGGCCGCATCGTCCGGATGAACCGCCACGCATTTACCGTTCTCGGCGTCACGCCGCCGCAATTTCGCGGCACGGAACTCGAGTACCAGGCCGATCTCTGGATACCGGTCGTCGATCAGCAGGAAATTGAGGGCTCGAGCGGCCTCGACGACCGCAATCAGCGCGGCCAGGCGATCGTCGGCCGGCTCAAGCCCGGCGTCACCGTCGCCCAGGCTGAGGGCGATCTGAACGCCATCGCCGCCTATCTCGAGAAGACTTACCCGGTCGACGATGACGGCCTCAAATTTTCACTCGCGCGTCCCGGCCTCTTCGGCGATATGATCGGCGCTCCCGTGCGCGCCTTCGTCGCCGGACTCATGCTGCTCGCGGCGCTCATTCTCCTCGCCGCCTGTGCCAACCTCGGCAGCCTGTTCGCTGCCCGCGCCGCCGATCGCGCCCGCGAAATCGCGCTCCGTCTCGCGCTCGGCTCCTCCCGTCTCCGGATTTTCCGCCAGCTCCTTACCGAGGCCATGCTCATTGCGCTCCTGGGCGGCGCCGCGGGCATTGCCGCCAGCCTTTTTCTCTTGCGCGCGCTCACCGCCTGGCGCCCCCTCGCCGCCTTTCCCGTCAACGTTCCTGTCGACCCTGACCTCCGCACCTATATCGTCGCCGTGGCGCTTGCGCTGCTCAGCGGCTTTTTGTGCGGGCTCGCGCCCATGCGCCAGATCTTCCGCGCCTCGCCGTGGGAAGTTGTGAAGACCGGCCAGGCGGCCGCGCGCGGAAAATGGAAGCTCGCCACGCGCGACGTCCTGCTCGTCGTCCAGGTCGCGGTCTGCGCCGTGCTCCTGACCTCTTCGCTGGTTGCGGTGCGCGGACTGCTGCGCTCGCTGCACTCGAACTTCGGCTTTGATCCGCAGCATGCACTGCTTCTGAGCACCGACCTCAACATGGCCGGCTATCGCGGCGATCGCGTTCCGGCCATGCAGCGCCGCATGCTCGACGCCGTCTCGGCGCTTCCCGGGGTTACCTCTGCCGGGCTTGTCGACAACATTCCTCTCGGCCTGGGCTGGAACGAAACCTCCATCTACTCCGCCCAGACCACTGATCTGCGTGCATCGAATGAGCTCGCGGAGGCCATGCAGTACTCCATCTCGCCCGGTTACTTCCAGTCTGCCGGCACCACGCTGCTCGCCGGGCGCGACGTCGCCTGGTCCGACCGCAAAAACGCTCCAGCGGTCGCCGTCGTCAACCGTGAGTTCGCGCGCAAAATCTTTGGCTCGGTCGCGCAGGCTCTCGGCGGCCGCTTTCAGCAGACCGGCAAACAGGTCTACCAGGTGGTCGGTGTGGTCGAAGAAGGAAAATACCTGACCCTCACCGAAGACCCGCGGCCCGCTTTCTTCACCCCTCTGCTGCAATCGCCCTCGAGTCAGACCTGGCTGGTGGTGCGCGCTGCGGGCGACCCGCAGCGCCTCGCAGCCCCGGTCCATGAGGCGGTGCGCGCCCTCGACAGCGCCGTCCCCTTCACCCTTCTCACCTGGGACCGGGAGCTGGACAGCGCGCTTTTTGCTGCGCGTGCGGCCACCGTCTCGCTGGGCGTGCTGGGTGCGCTGGGCGCCATGCTCGCGCTCACCGGGCTTTTCGGTATGGCCAGTTACTCCGTCACCCGGCGCCTCAAGGAGATGGGCATTCGCATGGCGCTTGGCGCCGGCCACGGCAAAATCCTGTCGGCCTCGCTCGGCCGCGCCTTGCGTCTCCTCGTCTTCGGTTCTCTGGCTGGAATCGCGCTCGGCATGGCGGCCACGCGCCTGCTCTCTTTCCTCGTCTACCAGGCCACGCCGCTGGACCCGCTGGTTCTCGGCGGAACCCTCCTGGCCATGCTTCTGCTCGGCTTGCTCGCCACCTGGGCGCCCGCGCAGCGCGCGCTCCGTGTCAATCCCTCCCGGCTCATGCGCGAAGAGTAGGCGCCACGTCCAGGTTTATTCCTGCACGCCGTCGTTCACCTGCGCACAATCCATGCGCAGCGTCCCGTTGTCGTTGAATACCAGCCCGTAAAAGCGGAACAACCCACCCGCGCTGACCGTGCTTGAGTTCAGCATTTGCGTGTTGCCGTCCGCGTACACGGCGACCGTGCCCGGGTTCGTAACCAGCGTCGTCTGCCCCGGCTGCACGTCGAACTGCGGGAACAGATCGTACGGCGCCAGCGTCACCGAGTACGTTGTGAATCCGCCCTCGTTCGATATCGCGGTGACCGTGCCGTTGATGGTCTGCGGCCGCAGCGTCATGGTGGTCAGGCCGATGTAGGTAGGGCCTCCCGCATACGCAGTGGCTTGCGTGGTCAGGGTCACATCCTGGCCGGGAACCATGTTTGCGGAATCGAAGCCTGCGGAGAAGGGAAGCGACGCCAGGTTTGTGAGCTGCCCCGAGGTCTGGAACTGCGTGCTGCTGAAATTCACAGGGACGCCGAAGGTAGCGTCGCTTGTTGCGCCAAGGTAGCCTTGCTGAGCCGAACCCACGATCGTGCCGACCGGCAAAGTTGCGGCGACGCTCAAGAGCGGCCCGTTCAACACCGTCAACGTTGTCGTGTCCGTGCTGATTGCCTCAACTCGCGTGGCCTGCAACGAGCCATCGCTTTGTATCGCCACATCCATGTCTACCGGCGTCCCCACACTGAGCTGCGACGGCCCCGAAACTCCCTGGAAAACCGTGTTGTTGTTGACAGTCACTTGCCATGAAGGCGTCAGAGAACTCACCAGGCCGTTTACCGTGAACCCCGTTCCTGCGGGATCGATAGACCCGATCGTCCCCTCGAGGCCCAGCGCCAGACCGTTTGCGCTGTTCGTCGGCTGCGGCGCAATCGTCAACGGAGACAGGTCGAACGTAGCCGTAACCGGGGGAGCGGTTACAAATTCTGTCGTGCTCGGACAGTCTCCGGGGTATTTGCTCACCTGCAGGTTCAGAACCAACGCCATGGCTCTTCCATCGACCGTAATTGGGTTCGCCAGTTCGACGGTGGTGTCCGCGCCGCCCGTCAGATTGTCGGTTTCATTCTCTCCGGGAGACTGCCCGTTGCAAACCGGGTCGGAGTCGAGAGACCTCTCGCTGGCCGAGACGTAAATGTCCTGCGGGATGCTGACCGTGGCGATCGGCTCCACGTGCCCGTTCAGATGGATGAACTCCTCGCCCACAGGCGAGGAGAGCACGTTCACCGTCTTCCCCGATTTGTCTGTCAACGTCAGGCTCTGGAGCGTGATAGTAAACGACGAAAGCTGGTCGTTTGCGGTGCTCGATGCCAGCAAAACCACGGTCGTGCTTTCACCCGCAACCGGTCCTGTGCCCGGGTTGCCCGGTCCCCCTCCGCCGCAACCGATCGCCGGAGCGGCTAGGACAACTGTGAGAATCGGTAGTAAGGGAAGGATGTTGCGATTTCGACAGGAAGACCGCCGGTGCGCCCCCATAAGCCATCCTTGCGAATCGGAATTGAAGGATGCCCTGGCTCGCGCAGCACCCTTGCCGGGCTTTCGCACGCCCATTATAGGACGAAAGATAGTTTTCACCGGAAGCAAAAGGAGAGCCTGCGTTTTCAGTCTCCAATTACCCAAGTCACTCGTTCCCTCCGCGGCCCGGTAACCGGTTCTCGTCGCACACTGGAGAGTTACTTTTCTTTCCCCATCTTCCTTCTCCGCTGCGACTCCGCTGCATGTTTTCCCGTGCTAGAGTGTGAGAATCCCCCGCAGTGTGGATGTGTGTCTTTTCCTCGGCTCCGGGTTGAAGGCGTCCTGCTGATGGCTTCGGCGCAAGCGCGGTTCTGAGCGCATCGGGATGCGCGGCAGTGGCCGAAACTATAGATATCGCAAGGTTCTTGCTATGAGCGCAATCTCCACCGCGGAATCCGTCGCCATTCAAATAGCCTCCCAGTGCGACCGCGGGAAAGTCCGCGAAGAGAACCAGGATTCCGTGCGCCAATGCGTCACTCCGCTCGGCGATCTGCTCATCGTCGCCGACGGCATCGGCGGTTACGAGGGCGGCGGCGTGGCCTCGCGCATGGCGGTCGAGGCCATCTCGGCCAGTCTCGAGAGCATGCCCGCGTTTTTCCCCATCGACATCGCCATTGAGGAAGCGGTCTGCCGCGCAAATGCAGAAATTGTGGCTGCGGCCGCCGAACCGGACACGCCCAACAGCCGCATGGGTTCCACCGTCGTCCTCGCGCTTTTGCAGCAGGATCCGGAGAACAACCAGCTCATCCAGGCCTGGATCGGCCACATCGGCGACAGTCGCGCCTACCGGCTGCATGATCGCCGGCTCAGCCGCGTCACTCGCGATCACTCGGCGGTTCAGATGCTTCTCGATCACGACCTGATCGCGCCTGAGGAGGCTTCGACCCATCCGGATGCCTCCGTGCTCACGCGCGCCCTCGGCCACGAGCCGAACGTGAAAATCGACCTGAACTCCATCGAGCTCGAGCCCGGCGACACCCTCCTCCTCTGCTCCGATGGCCTTTGGGGCTACGTCTCCGATCGGGAGATCGAGCGCGTTCTCGCCGACCCCGCGCTCACAGCCGAACAGGCATCCCGCGCGCTCCTTGATCTGGCCCTCGACGCCGGCGGCCATGACAACGTCGGCATCCAGCTCGCGCGGCTGGCCGCCTCTGCCGCAGCTACGCGCGCGCCTGCTCCGGCGTACGAGTCGCCGTCCGATCCGGAGCTGCGGCTCTCCGTCCTTTTTGCTTCACAGCTGCCCGAGCCGGCTGCCGCTTCTGCCCCGAATCCCGAAACCGCGCCCTTTGCCCAAACCGAGACCGCGCCGGCGGCGGCCCGCCCCGCACCGGTCGCCCCGCCGCTCGCTCCGTTGACAATCTACGCGGCTCCCGAGCCGGAAATCCCGCCGGCCTCCGCACCTGCGCCATCTTCCTCGCCCACTTCGGCTGCCGCTCTCTACGCAGTTCCCGTAGCCACCCCGGCGGCCAGCGCGGGCTACGAACCCGAACCCCTGTTCCCGATCGAATCCAATCTCGAATGGCAAGTTCCGGCGGATCAACTCCCCGAAGCGCAACTTCTTGCCCCGCCGTTTCTCGGGCCGCCGCCCGCCTCTGTCACGGCGCTCAGTTCGGAACCGGCCGCCCAAATCCCTGAACCCAGGATGACAACCCTGCTCTGGGTGCTGGCCAGCCTCTGGGAGATGTTCGTCTATCCGCTGGGGCGGGACTACGACTTCGCGCCCGAGTGGCATACCGACTACACGTTTCTCGAGGAGATCTTTGGCGTAGAAGAAGCTAAGGACCAGCCGTCGAAGTTCCCCACGCTTCTCGCCAGTTTCCTGGTCACGTGTGCTGCTTCGACCAAGCGCGAATTCGCGAGCCTTCCCCGGCGGGACTTGGATCTGCCGGCTCAGTTCAAGAGTTCCGCGCCGGAAGTCTCCACGCTTCTGAAGTATTTAGGGATTCTTCTGCTGGCGTTCTGCACTTCGTGCGGGCTGGTCTACTGCGCGCTGTTCCTGAACTGGTTCGGCATCGACCAGCTTCTCCATCTGCGCTAACCCGGGAAATCTCTTCCGTCTCTTCAAGCATTCGAAGAAACTCTGCGCGCCGAGGCCGGCGCCCTGTCGCAATTCCAGCGCCCGGTTGTCAGCGCTCTGAGCAACTGTCTCGATGCGAGTTACTCTGCGACGCCGTCATTGATCTGTGCGCAATCCATGCGCAGCGTGCCGTTGTCGTTGAATACCAGGCCGTGGAATCGCTCGATGCTGCCCACGGAAATCGGTTTGGTGTTCAGCGTTTGTGTATTTGCATCGGCGTAGACCACGACGGTGTCCGGAGTGGCCACGGGAAGGACCTGGTCTGGCTGGGAACCCATGGCCGTGAACAGGTCATAAGTGGCAAGCTGAACCGAATAAGTGGTAAAGTCGCCTGCGCTGGAGATCGCCTCCACCGTACCGTCAAGGGTCTGCGGGACTAGCGTGACGGTAGACGCCGCGCTGAAGCCGTTCACCGTAATACATACATGGGCCGGATCGTGCGTCGTTGCGGCCACAAGCTGGCCGGGCGCAAGGCTCGACGCATCGAAGGTTGCGGGAAAGGGGAGGCTCTTGACATTGGCAAGTTCTCCCGAGACCTGAAACGCCGCGCCGTTGCCATTCCAGTTTGGTAAGTCGCACACGTCGTCATACGGCACGGTGCCTTCGGCTACGCCCCTGGCCATAAAAAGCAGATTCGGCACCTCATTCGTGCCCGGATACTCAAGCGTGAAGTTTGTATTGAGTAAGGGCCCGATGTTCACGCTCAGAGTATTTGTATTGGCGTCGTAGACCTGAACCCGCGTGGCCGCCAGCGATCCATCTGCCTGCACCGCTTCGTCCACTTCCACAGGCATTCCCACGGCAAGTTCCGATAATCCGCCAACGCCCTGGTACACCGTGTTCTGATTCGCGGTTACTTGCCAGGTGGTGCCGTCGTAGGCGTTGGTTGCGCTGAATCCGTCGGCGTCAATCGACGCGATCATGCCCTGCTGATCGAGCACCAGGCCGTTGGCGCTGCTCGTCGGCTGTGCCGCCAGGGCCGTGGGCGTGAGCACCAGGGCGGGCTGGAAAGTATAAGTCTGGCCGGCATTGATTGAGCACTCAACTGGCTGCGAGAGCGATTGCGAAACCTGCAAATCAATCAGAAGTCCCATGCTCGAGCCGGTGACGGTGATCGGCGCGGGCAGGGTAACCGCTAAATTCGGTTCGGGAATTTCGTAACCATACTCCTCAGTGCCATAGTCGCCGTTCTCAATCAGATAGCTGCAGACAAAACCGCCTCCGCTGAAGGATGCGGTGGCGGAAACATAAATGCCCTGCGGAACGCTCGTCGTCACCTCAGGCTGAACGATGCCGTTCTGGTGGATAAAATCCGGGGCTATTGGCGATGTCAGCAGGTTGACGGTCGCACCGGTCTTGCTCGTCAGGGTGAGCGAGGAAATGCCGGCCCTGAACGAGGTCAGCTGATCGTTTGCCGAGCCCGTCGCGAAAACCGTAACCGTGGTATTGCCCCTGAACGTCGTCCCTGTCCCGCCCCCGCAGCCCGCTATCGGCAACGCCGCAACGGAGAGAACCAGAGGCGCAATAAGAGGAAGACCAGGGCCCGGGCGAGAAACAACTGGGCACAAACCGTGGTTCATGTGCTTATCCGTGGGGTTGGATGCGCGAACGGTTCGTCGAGTTGGTTGCCACTGGAAAAAACCCAGTGCAGCCGGGGACGGTGGTTCTCAGGGCTCAAGGGAATTGCCAGGAACGTCCCCTGCGCGCAGCAACCGCGGCCGAACAAGAAGCGCCATCTTTAATCGCAGATTAGCGCCGTCTCCGGATAAGCCGCCGCCAGATCCTCTGGCTGCGCCCCAAGGCCGCCGTCGCTCTCGCCGCTCCGCGCGCTGAAAAACCGCTCCACCTCGGCCAGCACTGCTTCTCCGGTACGCGCCTGGTAAATGGCAGCGCGCAGCTTCGCGCCCCCGGCCACGCCATGCGTGAACCACGTGGCAAACTGCTTCATCTTGCCCACCGGGTCGCCGATTCGCGCCTCGCGCGGCAGATTCTGCGTGGCCTCCTCTTCGCCCAGCAACATCTCGAAATACGCGCGGATCATCCGGTACCGGTCTTCCTCGGCCGGCTCTTCGTACCGGCCCGTCGCCGTGTACTGCGCAATCTGCCGGAAGATCCACGGATTCGCCGGCGCCGCCCGCCCGATCATCACCGCGTCGCACCCCGTCTCGGCCACCATCGCCGCCGCGTCTTCCGGCGTGCGCACATCGCCGTTTCCGATCACCGGAATGCTCACTGCTTCTCTTACCGCCGCGATCCACTGCCACGCTGCCTGCCCGCTGTAGCCCTGCTCGCGTGTCCGCGCGTGGAGAGCCACGGCGTTCAGCCCCTCGGCCTCCGCCATCCGCGCCAGCTCCACGCAGACAATCTGCTTTTCGTTCCAGCCCAGCCGGAACTTCACTGTGAAGGGAATCGTCACCGCTTTGCGCACTGTGCGAAAGATCTCGCCGATCTTGGGCAGGTCGCGCAGCAGCCCCGACCCTCCGTTGCACCCCACCACGCGCTTGGCCGGGCAGCCCAGGTTCAGGTCTACCAAGTCGAAGCCGGTCTCCTCCACGATTCGCGCCGCCTCGGCCAGGGTCTCCGCATTCGACCCGAAAAGCTGCGCCCCGATCGGGTGCTCGTCGTCGTAAAACGTCAGATACCGCCGCCGCTTCGACTCCCGCATGCGCGTCAGCCCGTCCGCCGACGTGAACTCCGTCATCAGCAGCCCGCACCCGCTCTCCACATTGCTGATCGCCGCCTCAACCGTTTCTTGTTCCCTTGTTCCCTTGCTCCCTTGGTCCCTGGTGAAAAGGCTCGCATGCCTTATAAACCGCCGGAAGACTGTGTCCGTCACGCCCGCCATTGGCGCCAGCACCGTGGCCGGCCGCACCTCCACGCCGCCGATGCGCACCTTCGCCGGAACCCGCACGCTCTCGGGCATGGCGTGCTCAACGGGATTGTCCCAGTTCTTCTTCACCGTGAATCCCCTGCGCGGCATACTCACTGTCCGTCGAACTTCGTTTTTCCCGTCCACATGGCTTGACGTGCGGTCTCAACGCTCAAGAAAACTGTAGCTGTCATCCTGAGCGAGGTCGCCGCAGCGACCGAGTCGAAGGACCTGCGGTTGTCTTTCTCGAGCAAACCCGCATCCGTGAAAAAGCCTCCGCCGCAGCGGAGGCTCCTGTGAAGCTCATCGCAGCCGCGTCTTACTTCGCCGTCGCCTTCTCGTACTTCCGCCGGAACCGCTCCACACGCCCCGCCGTATCCACCAATCTTTGTTTGCCCGTAAAAAACGGATGGCACACCGAGCAGATTTCCACGTGAATGTCGCCCTTGTGCGTCGAACGCGTCTCAAAGCTGCTTCCGCAGGCGCACAGTACGCGCACCGCGGCGTAATTGGGGTGAATCTTTTCCTTCGGCATCGTCTTTATACTGACCCTTCTTCGAAGTTCTCTGTTTTCATTTTAGGGGTAATCCCAGGCTTGTGCAATGCGGTGGCCGCCTGCGCCTACACCTGCGTCTTTCGGTCCTTCGGCGCCATCTTCCTCTTGCTCGCGGGACGGTCCTCCATCAGCACCTTCCACCCCAGATAAATCCAGCCCAGACCGATAATCACCGCGGCCGTGAGCCAGAACTGAAAGTGGGCCTGGGCGATCGGCCTTTCCCCCGGCGCTGAGATCCTCATCCAGTACCAGTACACCAGCCGGTAGCCGCACTCCATCAGAGCCAGCCCCAGCACCACCACGCCCGCACTCCGCAAGAAAGGAGAACCTCCCCTCATTCCGTCCCTCCCTGTCAACCGGCCCTCTTCGCCCCTCAGTCCCTTAGACCCTCGGTCCCGGCTTTTTCCGCCTTCTCAATGCCCGCTTCCACCAGCGGGGCCATCACCGCGTACCCGCGGGGCAGCGGATGCACGCCGTCCCGGCTCAGCGTGGCCGGCAATCCTCCGCGGTCATCCTTCATCGCCGCGTAGTAATCCACGTAGACCATGTCCTTCCGCGCCGCATAGTCCTTCAGCCAGGCATCCAGGACGCCAATCTTCGGCGCCGGGTCCAGCCCCGGACTCCACGGAAAATCGAGCGCCGGCAACACGGAGCAGAGCACCACCCGAATCCCATTCGCCCGCGCCAGCTCGGCCATCGACTCCAGATTCCCCTCCGTCTCCTCGAGAGTCATCGGCCCCGTGTTCCCTGCAAGGTCGTTCGTCCCTCCCAGAATCACCACCACCTTCGGATCCAGATCGATCACGTCCTGCCGGAACCGCACCAGCATCTGCGGCGTTGTCTCCCCGCTGATCCCGCGATTCACATACGGCTTGCCCGGAAACCACTCCTCCAGCTTCCATCCCTGCGTGATCGAGTCGCCCAGGAAAACCACCCGCGCCTCACCCGCAGCCGGGAGCCCGAGCTCTGCATCCGCCTGCTTGAAATGCTCCAGGTCTCCGAAATCCACCATCAGCCCGCGATCATGGCTCCGCCAGTAATCGTTATCCGGATGTCCCGACAGTGTTGTTGACGGCGCAGCCGCCGCCGGCGTTGACACCGGGCCCGGATGCGCAGCCTGTCCCTGCACCATCCCCTGCACCGCTATTCCCAGCGCAACCACCCCGACCCATCGCAAGCCCGCACAGTTCAAGTTCGCCCATCTCCGTTTCTCGTCTGGCTAACCGTCTGAATCTGCACTCGATTTTAGGCAATCCCATTCTTGCCTGTCACCGGCAAACCGCCCTCCCGGTACCTCATCGGTCCACTCATGTGCGGGCCGCGCCCCTTTTCGGATTCGTTTGCGCGCAGTGTCTCCTGCGCTTCGCCTCTTATGCACAAATTCGCCGGTTTCCCCACCGGCTCCGCGCCTCCGCGCTATGCGCTACGCTGGAATCAGATGAGCACCTGTCCCATCTGCGAAGGCGTGGGCCTGGTCCGCGTGGTTTCGACCACCGGTAAATGGGTCTCCCGACCCTGCCAATGCCAGGAGATCGACCGCGAGGAGCGCCGCATCGCCGCGGCCCGCATCCCTCAACGCTACCGCGACTGCACCCTCGACGCCTTCGACCCCTCCTATAAAGGAGCCGACGAGTCCCTGGGCCGCGCTCTCCTTACCGCCCGCCGCTTTGTCGATGCCTACCCGGTCGACACCCTCGGTCGCGGCCTGCTCTTCGTCGGCTCGGCCGGCCTCGGCAAAACCCACCTCGCCGTCGGCGTCCTGCAGCGCCTGGTGCGCGAGCGCGGCGCCAAAGGCCTCTTTTGCGATTACCGCGAGCTGCTCAAGAACATCCAGAACAGCTACAACCCCCAGGTCAACACCACCGAGCTCGAGCTGCTCAAGCCCGTCTTTGCCGCTGAGGTCCTCGTCCTCGACGATCTGGGCGCTCAAAAACCCAACGAGTGGGTCTGGGATACCGTCGCCCTCATCCTCAACACGCGCTACAACGACCGGCTCACCACCATCATCACCACCAACTATGCTGACCAGCCCGCCGGCGCCGGCGCCCGCTTTGACAAGAACGGCGCCAGGCCCGCCGTCCTCGACGACACCCTCGGCGACCGCATCGGCGACCGCATGCGTTCCCGCCTCGCGGAGATGTGCATCCGCGTGGAGATGAAGGGAGAAGACTTTCGTCAATCCGTCAAGCGCGCCCGCTTCGGCTGATCGCAATGCTCGAGAGCCCACGAAAATCAAGACGTCATCCTGAGCGAGTCCGCGGAGAGGACGAGTCGCGCGGAGCGGACGAGTCAAAGGATCTGCGCTTGTCCTTTCACGCGATCCGGAGGCTCTTGCCTAAACCCCATTTTCTCGTTGCCTCATTTCGAGACAGATTTTTCGCCTATTCTCTGAGAGCCGTCTCACGTATCTCTGAACATTCTCATGCGCCGCATCCTTGAATTCGTCAGCCTGGCCGCGCTCGCCTATCTCCTGGCGGAAACCGCGTACGCCTTCCTCGGCCCCTCGCCGCTTGCCGGACCCATACCCACGCACTTCAACCTCGCAGGGCGTCCCAATGCCTGGGGCTCAACGCGCATGCTCTGGCTTCTTCCGGCCATTGCTTCTGTCTTGTATCTCTTGATGGCCTGGGTAGCGCGCCACCCTGCCGCCTTCAATTTTCCGGTGCGGGTCACGCCCTTCAACCGGGGGCGCCTGGAGGCGATCGCCGTCAGCATGACTGTCTGGCTCAAAGCTGAGCTGATCGGTTTCTTCGCTTTCATTCAATGGACGCTCCTGCGCGCGGCGCACAGCCCCGGCCGCGGCATCCCCGCCGTTTACATGCCTTGGTTCCTGGTGTTGGTTTTTCTTACCGTCGGCCTTCACTTCGCCGCCATCTTGCGCGCCGGCCGGGCGCGGCCATAACCGCTCTAGAAAACCCACAGGCTGGCCAGCGCCCACAGCATGGCGGCCAGCGTCAGGCACTGATACACGCGGTCCGCCGTGCGCTGCTTGCGCCGGTCGGCGTCGGTCAGCGATTCTCCGCTCTGAAATTGTCCGGGATGGAGGGGATTCCATTCGGGGGAGCTTGGCATCTTTGGCCCACTTTCTAATATTCGACAAAGAAATCGAAGACCACGAACACTTGGATCGTCGGCGTCGTTTTCTTCTAGACGCCCTTTCCCCGTTAGACGCTCGATGCTGCGCAGTTGATTCTCGCATTCTGACGCAAAAGTTTTTCCTTGCATTCCTCGCGGCCGCGTCGCAAGCCACTTCGCGCACCGCCCGTCCCGGACCCTGATCGATGTTCCTTTGCGTCCAACCGCGTCCACGCCTGCGTTGTACAATTCCGCTCGTGAGCACAGGCCCGCAGCTCGTTCGTCCCTCTGAGCCGGTTGACCGCAACTGGCTCCCGTTGATCATCGCCGCTATCGTCGTGCTGGTCGTCCTCGGCGGCCTGCTCCTCTTTGTTGGCCACGGTAAAAGCGGAACCACCGCAGTCACTCCCATCTCCGCCCAGCCTGATCCCTATGCCGCCAATCTTCCCATCACCAATCTCGCTATGAGCGAGTCCACCAGCCTTTCCGGCAGCAAGGTCACCTATCTCGATGGCCACATCGTCAACCAGGGCAACCGCACCGTGACCGCCATCTCCATCCAGGTCCTCTTCCGCGATTACACGCATGAGGTCGCGTGGAACGAAACCCAGCCCCTCCAGCTCATTCGCACCCGCGAGCCCTATGTCGATACCGAGCCGGTCTCGGCCGCTCCGCTCAAGCCCGGCGATCAGCGCGATTTCCGGCTTATCTTCGATGGGGTGCCCGACAGTTGGGACGGCGCCTACCCCGATCTCCGCATCGTCCACGTCGAATTCAGGTGATAGACCAAGGGTTCTTGGGCAGAGCGGCCGCGCCTTCTGCGCGTTGCGTGCGCGAAGGATGAGACAAACCTTTGCATGCTTTGGGAATACCCGGAAACCCTTCCAAAATTACCGTTTCTCCTGCGCTGAGGGGTAGAAACTTCTCTCCCCGGCAAAAATTACACAACCTGTGCCGCGGCGGCACTCGCGGTGAGCTTCCGCCGGGTGAAGGCAATCTGTTCAATTTGAATGAGTTATATAAACTCTCGCCGCCGGCTCGGGTTTGGCAAGCCCGTTGCAAAAAGAACAGCATCTCGCGGTCGCTGCGTTTGCAGCCTGCGTATCGAACAGGGGTAAACATCACATGAAACTTCATCCCCAAGGTCACGGATCTTTCCCGCGTCAGTGTGCCGTACTCGCGCTCGCGTCGGCTTTTGGTCTGCCTGTATGGGCGCAGCAGGCGCCGCCGGCAGGGAATCCCCAGAACACTCCTCCTTCGGTTGCGCAAGAGCAGCAGCCCTCCCCCGAGGCTCAATCCTCGCTTAACGCGCCCAAGGAGGGGTTCTGGGGACACATGAACCCCTTTGCCCGTAAGAAGTGGGTACAGAAGCGGCTCGATCCCATCAATGACCGGCTCGCCGAGCTCGATCAGGTGAACGCCAAGAACGCGCAGGACATCAAGGATGTCGATGCCCGCGCGCAGGCAGGCATCCACCAGGCGCAGTCCAGCGCCGACCAGGCCAACCAGGCCGCGCAGGCCGCAGGCACTGAAGCGCAGAACGCCTCGAACGCCGCTCAGCAGGCCTCCACGCACGTCGATGCGATTAACACCACCGTCAACGGTCTCGACCAGTTCCACCAGATCACCGATCTCGAAGTCGCATTCCGGCCCGGCACCTCCGTGCTCACCTCTGACTCGCGCCAGAAGCTCGACGAGCTGGCTGCCGGTCTGACGGGACGCCAGGGCTACATCCTCGAAATGGAGGCGCACTCGCCGGCATCCGGCAGCGTCGGAATCCAGAGCTCCGAACGCCTGAATGATGCGGTTAAGCGCTACCTTGTCGAGCAACATCAGATTCCCATCTACCGTCTGCATGCCGTGGCTCTCGGCAATGCGGCTGTGCAGCAGGAGGCTTCGGCTACCACCGACGACAACGCGAAGCCCATGCGCATCCGCTCCAACAGCGTGCACATTCGGTTGATGGAAAACAGTTTGGCGGCCCAGGCTGCAGCGTCACCCCAAAGCGCTGCTGCTTCGACCGGCGCAGAACGGCCGTAAGATCGCGGCCATCCTCCCCCGAGGCTCCGTTCCTGCGCCCAACGGCCACCCCGCCGTTAGGCCGCCAACCAAGCTCTCGCAACGCGAGAGAACCAAGGCAACTTGGCCCCCGTCAATACGGGGGCCGTTTTTTTTGTTCCGGAAGGAGTATCCTGACTCATCCCTGCGAAACTCCGTGCAGGCCGAAGATCGCGGCCGGCCCGGATGCAATCGGGACGCAACCCTCGCGCAACAGCAATCAATCGGATCCGAATTCCAAAACCTCAGGGAGGCAAAATGACGAACTATCTCCGCGGCATGGTTGTGCTTTCAGCCTTGGCGAGCGGTCTGGCCTTGAGCGCGCAAACGCCCGCGCAAACGCCCGCGCAAGCGCCCGGCCCGGCTGCGGCCCCGGCGCAGGCTGGTCCGACGGCCGACGAGATCGTGGGCAAGTACCTTGACGCCATCGGCGGCGAGGCGGTCATCCGCCAGGTCAAGTCGCTTTCCATCGAGACCTCGGCCCAGGTCATGGGCAACGAGGTTCTCGGCACGGTGGTGGTCGTCGATGGCGTGGGCTACAAGTCGGAGATGGAAATCAATGGAGGCAAAATCGTCCAATGCTTCAACGCCAATGGCGGATGGCAGATCAATCCCATGGCCGGAGCGCCCGACCCAACGGCGATGTCCGACGACCAGTACAAGATGGGCAAGGACCAGATCTATGTCGGCGGTCCCCTCGTCCATTACGCAGCCAAAGGCAGTAAGGTCGAGCTGCTCGCAAGCGATCCGGACGCTTACACCATCAAGCTGACCACCAGGGATAACGTGGAGACCACCTATCTCATCGATGCCAAAACCTACCTGATCAAGTCGACAAAGCGAACCGGCCAGATTCAGGGCCAGGCCGTGGACATCACCACCAACTATTCCGATTACCGTAAAACCGACGCCGGCTATCTGCTGCCCTACGCAATGGACGTAGACTTCGGCGGCCAGTTCCAGCTCAACATCTCCGTCAAAAAGGTCGACGTGAACCTGACCATCGATCCGGCGATCTTCGACATGCCCAAACCGTCCACCCAGCCGGTCGCCCCTTCCTAAAGCAGGACGCCTCGATCCTTTGCGCCTCGGCTTCCGCCGCGTCTACTGCACCAGCACCGGCCCCAGGCGCTTCTCCTGGCGCGATCCGAACCTGTCCCGGTACGCGTGCAGCGCCACCATGATCGCCGCAATCAGCAAGATGGAAAAGCCGAAGGTTCCCCGGTACAGCGTCAGTTGAAAATGCGCCGTCCACGGCTGCTGCGGCACCTGCATCGTTCGGCTCACCTCCGCATTCATGCGCATCAGCGATGCCGGCCACACCAGCAAAACCAGGCAATGCACTGCGCCCAGGCCAAGAAGCGCCAGTTCCAGCCTGCGTCCCCACTCCTTGAGCTGCCACAGCCCTGCGCCCACCGCTCCCTCCAGCAGGCCGAATCCCGCGTAAATCGCCACCTTCGCCGCGCCGTGAAATGTAAATCCGAAGAGGATGGCCGGCAGGGGACCCCATGCCGCCAGCAGGCAGACCGGCGCGCCCAGGATGTTCAGCACCGCAATCACCCCGATCAGTACCGGCCGCCCGCCCTCCACCAGCGGTGCGCCGCCGGCGAATGCTTCCCGCACCTGCCTTCGGTTGAAGTACACCAGCCAGACGACGCCCAGCGCCGCCATCAACCCGTAAAACACCGCAATCAGGGAAAGCACCACCTTGAGCATCGACTGCGCCAGCCGCGCCTGCGAGGGATCCACTCCGGCGAGCGGCGGAGCCGGAAATGCGACCATCATCAATACCAGGAACGCCAGCGAGATCGCCCCCACAACCGCCAGCGCGCCGCCAATGATCAGCACCGAGATGCGAGCCCACCGCCGCATCCCGAACAACCCCGCCATCGTCGCCACGCCCCAGCCGGCGAACCCTAGAAACAGCACGCTCAGCCCCAGGTCGAAGCTCGCCATCCAAGCGGGTTGTGCCGGAGGGGGCGGCGCGCCCGGCGCGGCCAGGCCGTTCTGGCCCAGTGTCGCACCCACGGCGAAGATCAGCGCCGTCACCAGCATCAGCAGCGACACCAGCGCCAGCAAAATCCCGTGCACCACCACTCCCGTCGGGCGCTTCATTTGCCCTCCCAGTTCCTCGATTACGGCCGTGCGAACCTTTCTCTCCGATCCTCGTCGCGCGCTTCGCCTCTCATCGCGCAAGAACTGGTTGCATCAATGGCATTGTCAAAGGGCACGGCTTGTCGCGCGTCCCCATCGAGCGATTTGTGCTCGATGGGGTGACTTGAGCCGGGCCGCAAGAAACCGCATAAGCATTGGGGCTTCAGCCCCAGAGGGATGTTTCCATCTCCTCTTCGCACCATTTATGCAACCAACTTAAGGAGCCTCTTCGCCCCAGCGAACTCTCTCATTTTGTGGGTGAGGGAAATATACCACCCGCACGAAAACGGCGGCTTCATCCTAAACGCGATCGGTCGGTCTGAGTGGAACCTTTGAGCCGCATTATAATGAATGTTATAATAAGACTCCGAAGGCTCCGCATGACCAAACTCAAAGTGACCACCATCGGCAGCTCGGCCGGAATCATTCTGCCCAAGGAAGTTCTGGCGCGCCTCAAAGTCTCCAAAGGCGACTCGCTCTTTCTCACCGAGTCGCCCGGCGGCTATCGCATTACACCCTACGACCCGGAGTTCGAAGAGGACATGGCTCTCGCCCGCAAAGTGATGCGCGAGCGCCGCAACCTTCTCCGCGAGCTGGCAAAGTGACCGCCCCTGCTTGGTGCTGGGTCGGGGAGAGATCGGTCCTTGCGGTGCACGACGAACAAATCGCCGAGCACGGTGGCCTGCCCGGCCGCAGGACTTGGCCTTGCTGCAGTCGGCGCTGGCGCCGCCGCAAAACCTTGAAGCCTACGGCAAGCCGGACGTTGCCGGTCCCGCTGCCGCTTATGCCGTAGGCATCGCCCGCAAT
>JASHTS010000289.1 GCA_030040425.1 Acidobacteriaceae bacterium
GTCCCGAACCCTTGACTGTACCGGTGAGCGAAACATCAGCGCCCGGCCCGATTCGCACAAAATGCGCGAGAATGCCGTTGTATCCGCGCTGGGCATTCGCGAGATAGCGCGCGGGCAGATAGCCGCGGCGCACGCCCTTGGCGAGCGCGTAGACGAACATGCAGGCGGCAGAAGACTCGAAATAATTTCCTTTCTCAGCCGGCCGATTCAGCACGTCGTACCAGAGACCGCTCGCCGGATCCTGTACGCGCACGAGGGCGTCAGCCTCGCGGCGCAGGATGGCGAGCAACTGCGCGCGGCCGGGATCGTCTGGCGGATAATAGCCGAGCGTGTCGACCAGCGCCATCAGGTACCAGCCCATGCCGCGCGCCCAGAACTCGGCCGAGTCGCCGGTCTGCGGGTTCGCCCATCGCTCCTGCTTCGAAGCGTCCCAGCCGTGATAAAGCAGGCCGGTTTTGGCGTCGCGCGCATGCTCCTCCATCAGCATGAACTGGTGGGTGATGTCGGCGAAGTTCTCCGGGTGATGCGCGAGAGAAGAGTATGCGGCGTAGAACGGCTCGGCCATGTAGAGGCCGTCGAGCCACATCTGGTTGGGATAGCGCTGCTTGTGCCAGAAGCCGCCCTCCGCGTTGCGCGGCTGCTTCTGGAGCTGTTCATAAAGAAAGTTCGCCGCGGTCAGATAACGCTTTTGCTGCGTCACGCGGTAAAGCAGAAGAAGCTGCCTGCCGAGCAGGATGTTGTCGAGCTGATGCTCCTCCGGCTTGAGGCTGGGAATGGAGCCATCCGGCTCGACCAGTTGATCGATCGATGCCTGGATGTAGTCGAAATAGCGGCCATCCGCGCTGTTCAGCCAAACGGCATCCATGCCTTCGAGCAAGGTGCCGAGCTCGTAGTTCCACCCCCACGGCGTGCCCGGAGGAACAAAACGGCCGTCAGGCCAGCGCGCCATGGCCGCATTGGCCGCGCGCTCAGAGAGCGGCAGCTCCTGCGCGCGCGCCGGCGCAGAAAAGGCCGCGACAAAAAGGACCAACACTGCCGCGAAAGGGCGAATTGGCTTGATGGGAACGCCGGGGATGAATGAGATTTCTTCGGGCGAGCCGGAATTTTCGATTCGTTTCAGCATCAAGCCAACTATATCCACTCCGCACAAAAAGAAAAAAGGCGCAGAATCACTGCGCGGCGCGCGGCCCGATCCATCCATTCAAGCTCAGCCGGATCTCGAGAAGTTCCGGCCACGCCGGCAGATCTCTCTACGCCCTCACATGAAAAAGTGCTGCCGGTGGTTGCCGGCAGCACTCAGGTTCAGAGCTTACCTGAGCCTAGAAGTTGATACGCAGTGAACCCTGAAGCTCGCGCGGTGTATACGTTGAGCCCACATTGGTAATCGTGCCGAAGGAAGCGTTGGTGCCGGAAGCGACCGTAGCGCTGGGTGAGGCCCATTCGACGTGGTTGGTAACATTCGTCATGTCCAATTCAAACGCAAGCCGCCACTCGTGAAAGATGGGGAAAGAGCGCTTGAGCGCCGCATCGACGTTGTAGACGCCCATGCCCCAGAGGTTGTCGGGAGCAACACGAGATGCAGTGCCGGGAACATACAAGCCGGGCCCTTGACCCACGTTCACGGCTTGTCCAGATGCACTGCTGCTGTTCACGTTCACGGCGAACGCTGCCGGGTTGAGGTACTGGACGGTCGCGAGAGCGTTGGGCGCATTGGGATCGAAGCTGACCGGCTGGCCGCTTGCGGTCTTGCCGTACTTGATGGGAGCCCGTCCCTGCCCGGAAACGACGCTGGGCATGCACTGACTCAAAATTCCGTTGGTGCCGCAGCCCGAAGCAGTCACCAGGATCGGATAGCCCGAGTGATAGACGCCGATGCTCGACACCGTCCAGTCGCTGGCGATTGCCCGGTATGCCCAGTTGTCGCCCCACAGATGACCGCGGCCGATGGGCAGTTGATAAACCACCGTCGCGGTCAGGTTCTGCGGTTCGTCGGTGGCGGAGAGAGAGCGGTCGAGGCGATTGTTGTCGTAGACACGAAAGGTCCCGAGATCGTCGATCGACTTGGAGTAGGTGTAATTGACCATCATGTTGAAGCCATGCGACGGACGCTGGCGCAGGGTGATCTCCAGTGCATTCCAGTTCTCATTGCCCACAAAGCTGGTGCTGTCGCTCACACCGGTGTATTGAGGGAAGGGATAGTAGTACTGATAGACGTCGTTGGTGGCAACGTAAGTGGCGGTGGTGTACGGATTGGGAGGATTAAAGCCGTTGGCCGCAGCCAACGCCAGGTTGGCGGCGGTTGCCTTCTGCGTAAGCAGCGGCGTGGTGCAAGCGGTTCCGGAGCACGGCGAAACCGCGCCGCTGACAACGTTAAATCCGGCCATCGCGGCCATGGATTCGGGTAGTTCGTTGTTCCTTGAGCCGATGGCCTTCGACACGGAGATGAAGTGGCCTTCGCTGCCCACGTAGCTCACGGAGATGGACATGTTGTTGGTCAACTGGCGCTCAAGGCCGAAGGTCCAGTTGATGTACTCAGGGGTGCGCGAGCCGAGATAGGGGTCGAAATAGGTCATCGTCGACCCGCCCGAGGTTCCGGTTACGGAGTTTTCGGTGGTTGCGAACTCAGCCAGGCTGGTGCCGCCCGCCGGCGGGGCAGGTGGCGCGACCGAACCCGTCCAACCGCAGGCTACTGAGTCCGCTTCGCCCGCCGCGCAGGCGCTGTTGTCCCAATAGAACTGCGGAGCGCTGCTGATGCCGCTGGCGGCGGTTGCCGTCGGCGCGAGTCCGGTGGTCCCGGGTGATCCCGACTGGCTGCCGCTGGTCCAATCTCCACGCGCGAACGTGAGGTCGTAGCTGGCGCGAATTACGGTCTTCGGGTTAACGGCGTAAGCCAGGCCGAGGCGTGGCTCAATGTTCTTGTAAAGGACCGAGGATGGAGTGGCTACCCCGGTGTGGTAACCGTCGGAAGTGCTGCCGCCGGCAAAGGCCAATGTGCCCTTGTTTCCGCTGATGGAGTTGACGCCGTTGGGATCCAGCCAGGTGAAGAGGTTGTGAACCTCATGGATGGAGGGGTAGATATCCCAGCGCAGGCCCAGGTTGAGAGTAAGCTTTTGGTTCAGTCTCCAGTCATCCTGTCCCCAGAAGGACGGGTCGAGCCACCGCGAACCCAGGCCGGGGACACCGACGGTAACGGAGCTGGTATTCACAGCGCCCAGCATATAGCTGGCGAAGGAGATACCGGTGGCGGCGTTCAGGGAGTCGCCCGAGCTGGTGAACCCGCCCGTCTGCGCCGCGGCAAAGGTGTAGTCCATCGGTCCGGAAAACGTGGTCTCCTTCACGTAGTTGAACTGCTGTTCAACCACCTGCCCGCCAAAGTTGAAACTATGCTTGCCGAACTCCCATTGCAGGCTGTCTGACGCCTCGTAGGTGTCGTTGGACTTCACGTTCCAGCCGGCGTAGGTTGCCTCGCTGGTCGTATTATCCACGCCGCCCGAGAACTGAATCTCAGGAAAGCTGCCCACGGCCTGGCCCGCCGGCAAGTTGAGCAGGCCGCTGTTCGCGGCGCTGTAAACGGGCGCAAACTCGGGCGTGACGGAGAGGCTGTAGTAGCGGCCGTAGGAAGCCGCGGCCTGGTTGACAATGTGCGGATTGATGGTCCAGGTCTCCTTCACAATGTCGACGTTGGTCTTGGGCGTGTAAGCCTGCTTGTCGTTGAATGGCGGCCCGAGTGCATTCGCCGAACCGGAGGAATTGGGACCGGTGCTGGCCTGGCGGCCGAAGGCGACGATGATGCTGAGCTGGTTTCTGTCGCTCATGTCGTAGTCGAGCCGCCCCGCCTGGTACCAGTTGGAAAGCCCGGTGGGATAGCCGGGTGCGACGTTGTTGGCGTATAAGCTCTGATTCGCTTCTGCTTCATACGGGAGCATGAACTTGTTGAAATACTGCGCTGCAGCCGAGAAGCGGCTCGCCGGAATCTGGTTGGCGGTCCCGGCGTTCGAGAATTGGGTGCGCGAGCAGGCCGTGGAGCCGGTGCCGGTGCAATTGGGGATCTGCGTGGCCGGATCATAGATGTTGTAGCCGGGGTTGGCCGCCACAAAGCCGGTATAGTCGGCGTATCCGAGAGCCGATCCCGATGGCGAATAGCCCATCATGGCAAGCGTAGGAACAGTCTGCAGTTGAGGCGATGGGCCGTTCGCGTCGCGGTATTGGCCGTAGTTATAGGAGAGAAACAACTTGTTCTTAATGATGGGCCCGCCAAGCACTACGCCATACTCATTCTGAATCTCGGTGGCCTTGACGCCGCCCAGCGCGCACCAGCTCTGGTAACCCGCCGGCAACGTCACGTTGCTCGCGCAGCTGTCGCCCGCCGGCACGATCCCAATCACGGTGGGCTTCTTGTTGTTGATTGCCCAGGCGTCGAGCACGGTGTTGCGTATGTATTCGTACACCGAGCCGTGGATATTATTGCTTCCGGACTTGATGGTGTAGTTTTCAACGCCCTGGCCGGCGTACTGTGCAGGGAAAGCTGAGGTAAGCACCTGGAACTGGTCGATGGAGTCCATGCCGAAGGCCGTCCAAACAAAGCGCGGATCGCCGACCTGGTCGGCTTCAGGCAGGTTGATGCCGTCGATATAGATCTCCGAGACCCCGCCGGCGGGACCGCTGCCGTTCACGATGCCGGAGTTGTCGGTGCTGTTGTTTGAAGTGTAGTTGGCCTGCACGCCCGGCATCAGGTATTCGAAGTCGGTACTGCGGCGCTGGTCGGCGTTGTTTCCGTAGCCCATCAGCAACGGCAGGCTGGAGTACATCTGGTTGTCCATCACCGCGCCCAGCGTAGCGTCGGCGGTCTCGAGCACCGGCGGCGCCGTGTTGACCGTAACCGTCTGAATCGACTGGCCGATGGCCAGCTTGATATTGAGGGGAACGGTCTGCAGGGCGTTGACGGTTACATTCTGCTGGACGAAGGTCCGGAACCCCTGGGCCGTGACCGTGACCGAATACGAGCCCGGCGTCAGAGGCGTGATGTCGAAATCGCCCGCGCCGGTGGTGGTGCGGACCGTGTTCTCGTTGGTTTCAGCCGAGGTGACGGTGACGGTGGCATTGGCCACGACTGCGCCGGTCGAATCGGTCACCGTGCCGGCAATGGCGCCGGTGCCGGCCAGCTGCGCGCGGGCCAGCAGCGCCGTTGTTGCCGCCATCACCAGAACCGCCAGCGTTCTCCACCCCGAAAACGCTGCCGGATTTCTGCGCACGCTCTTCTGCGATTCCCTGCTCTCAGCTTGCATTGTTGCCTCCCTAGTTATTGGTTAACTCGCTCGCCGGGTGTCGCCGCCGGCCCTTAGACACGACCGCCGAAACGCAGCCCACCGTGGTCTGACCACTTTTTGAAGCTCGACCAGTTTCATATAGCCGAGGAACGATTGTCAATAGCGAAAGTTATACGCAATAAGCGAAAGTAAATTTGCGATGAGAGCGCTTTTGAAGCTCTCTTGGAATCAGGAATTTACCGTTCCCGGAATGAACAGTTACGAAGGTCCAGTGGGATTGACCTTCCGGAGGAAAACCGGGTCATTATTTTTCCTTCGGCGAAATTCCCTGAACGAACTTCCGCTCTGCTTCCCGTCCCCGCCGAATGCCAAACGGCCACCTCGGAAGGCTGCCTTCGAATGAAACAGAGTGAGGACTCATCCTCTGCCGAACTTGTTTCGCGGAGCCCCGGGAGAGGAGGTCCTGGTCTGACCACAATCTGAGACGAAAAGCATGCGGCCTCTGGTTCGCGTATCCGTCGAGAGCGAGTTTGAGAAAAAGATAAAGCTCCGCGGACGGCCGGGCGCTTTTCGCCCGGCGCGCGGGAAGAGCCGGCCCGAGGGGCGAAAATGCTGCCGGCTATGAGGCTGCGGGGGCCAGCCTGGAAGCTTTGCCCTTCTGCACCGGTGGGGAAGGTTTTCGTTCCGAGGGCCGTTCCATTCCCTGTGCGGCCTGGGCCATGCGCAGGTGCTGATCCATCAACTTGCGTGCCTCCGCCGGTTTGCGCCCGCGGATGGCTCGATAGATTTCGCGGTGCATCTCCGCCGATTCGCGCCGGTCCGTCGAGCGCTCCACCGTTTTGCGCCGCTTGTCATAAAGCGCCGATGTAATGGTCTCGATCAGCGCCGCCAAAATCGGATTACCGGATGCCTGCGAGACGATGCGGTGGAACATAAGATCGTGAATGAGGTAATTCGACGGATCGTCGAGTGTGGCGAACATTTCGGCCACTTCCTCGGCCAGCGCGGCGTGGTGCTCCTCTTTGCCGCGCTCGGCGGCCAACGCGGCCAGGTGGCTTTCGAGTATAATTCGGGCTTCGAACATTTGCCAGGATTGAAAACCATGCAACGCGCCCATCAGACTCAGCGAAGCTTTACCGAACTCCGGCGGGCCGTCGGCCACGAAGGTGCCCACGCCGTGCCGGATCTTCATCACCCCCATGGCGGCCAGGTAGCCGATGCCGGTGCGCAGGCTGGCGCGGCTGATCTTGAGCGTGCGCGCAAACTCGCGTTCCGGGGGAATTTTGTCTCCGGGCTGCAGGGTGCCGTTTTCGATGAGGGAGCGGATGTGGTTAACCACATGCATGGTGCGGTGGGTGTTTGGTTCTTCCGTTTTCAGACGCGGCATATCTGGGAGCCACCTTCTTGCAGGTCTCGACTTCTGAGACAAAGCGGGATTTACATGGAGAATACCGCCAATACCCCAAACCTTACCACACCCTTCCGGTTTCGCAGCCGGAACGGCGCATGTATACTTCTGGTCTGACCTCCGACCGGAAGCAGGAAATCCACCTGCGCAGCGAGGGATAGAATGAGTGCCATGCTGATCGACGATGACCGATTGTTTCCTGCCGAAACCTGCGCGCGCAGGGTGGCCCGCGCGCTGTACGCCGAGGTTCGCAACCTGCCCATCGTGAGCCCGCACGGGCACACCCACGCCGCATGGTTTGCAAACAACGAGCCTTTTCCCGATCCGGCGACGCTGTTCGTGCAGCCCGACCACTACGTCTTTCGCATGCTCTACAGCCAGGGCGTCTCCATGGATGAACTGGAGATCGGCCAGCCGGTGGTGAAAGAACCGCGCAAGGTATGGCGCATCTTTGCCAGCCATTATTATCTCTTCCGCGGCACGCCCACGCGCATCTGGCTCGACTTTGCCTTTCAGGAGCTGTTCGGCCTCACACAGCGGCTTTCTGAGAAGACCGCCGACCATTATTACGATGTCATCTCAGAAAAACTGAACACGCCCGAGTTCCTGCCCCGGGCGCTCTACGAGCAGTTCCACATCGAGGTGCTGGCTACCACCGATTCCCCGCTCGACCCGCTCGCGAATCACAAAGCCATCCGCGACTCCGGCTGGAAGGCGCGCATCATTCCCGCCTTCCGTCCCGACCCGGTGGTCGATCCCGATTTTCCCAACTTCGCCGCCCTCATCGCCAAGCTCGGCGATCTGAACGCCGAGGATACCTCGAAGTGGGCCGGCTATCTGCACGCGCTCGAGCAGGCGCGCGCGCGTTTCCGCGAGCTGGGCTGCACTTCGACCGATCACGGCCATCCCACGGCCCGCACCGCCGATCTCTCCGTGACGGAAGCCTCCGCCCTCTTTGACAAGGTGCGCTCCGGCCAGGCCGATGACGCGCAGAAAGAGCTTTTCCGCGCGCAGATGCTCACGGAGATGGCGCGCATGAGCGTCGATGACGGCCTGGTGATGCAGATCCATCCCGGCGCCGTGCGCAACCACAATCCGATCGTCGCCCGGCGCTTCGGCCGCGACATGGGCTGTGACATTCCCCAGGCCACCGACTACGTCCACGCGCTGCGTCCCCTGCTCAACCGCTTCGGCAACGAAAAGAATTTCACCCTCATTCTCTTTACGCTGGACGAAACCTCGTACAGCCGCGAGCTGGCGCCTCTCGCCGGCCATTATCCCTGCTTGCTCCTCGGTCCCCCGTGGTGGTTTCATGACAGTCCTGAAGGCATGATGCGCTTCCGCGAGCAGGCTACGGAGACAGCGGGCTTCTACAATACCGTCGGCTTCAATGACGACACGCGGGCGTTTCTCTCCATTCCCGCGCGGCACGACATGGCGCGGCGCATCGATTGCGCCTTTCTGGGCAGGTTGGTCGCGGAGCATCGCCTGGACGAAGCTGAAGCCTTCGAAGTTGCTCACGCACTGACGTATGGGCTGGTCAAGAAAGCTTATCGCCTTTAACGGCTCTCTTGTCGGGAACCATCGCGTTGTTGCACCGTGCGAAGGCGTCCTGGATTCCAGTGACGCCTCGCGCCGCGTTCATCGCGATACAGTATAGGATTGTTGAGGGCCACCTTTGAGGACGTTCTATGAATGGTAAAGCGGAAACCACCGCCCACACCGAAGAAGCTATATCCCTCTCCGAGCGCATAGGCCACGTCCGCTGGACTATCTGCGCTTTGCTCTTCGCCGCTACCACCATCAATTACATGGATCGCCAGGTTATCGGCCTCCTCAAGCCCACCATCCAGCACAGCATAGGCATGACCGAGGTGGGTTATGGCTATGTCGTTGCCGCCTTTCAGATCGCGTACGCCGTAGGCATGCTGGCTATGGGCCGCTTTGTCGACAAGGTCGGAACGCGTATCGGTTACATGGTCGTGATGGGGATCTGGAGCCTCTCGGCCATGGGTCACGCGCTTGCGAATACGGTCGTCGAGTTCGGCATAGCGCGTGCTTGTCTGGGCCTTGGCGAGTCGGGCAACTTTCCGGTCGCCATCAAAACCGTCGCCGAGTGGTTCCCCCAAAAAGAGCGCTCTCTGGCCACCGGCATCTTCAATTCCGGCACAAACCTGGGCGCCATTCTTGCTCCAGTTGCGGTCCCCTGGGTGGCTCTGCACTATGGCTGGCATGCGGCCTTCCTCATCACCGGCGCATTCAGCGCCGCTTGGATTGTGTGGTGGTTCTTTAACTACCGCAAACCCACCGAGCATCCCAAGATCGACACCGCGGAACTGCGCTATATCAACGAGGGCATGACGGAGGCGGCGAAGCGCAGCACGCCGTGGTTCAAACTCTTTGCCTGCCGGCAGGCCTGGTCGTTTGTCATTGGCAAGTTCCTCACCGATCCTATCTGGTGGTTCTACCTGTTCTGGCTGCCCTCCTATTTCACCACCAAGTTTCATCTCACGCTCGCCACTCTCGGGCTGCCGCTCATCATCGTCTACACCGCCGCTACCGTAGGCAGCATCTTCGGAGGCTGGCTGCCGGCGCCGTTCCGCAAAGCCGGCATGTCGGTCACACGCGCGCGCATGAGTGCAATGCTGGTCTGCGCTTGCGCGGTGGTCCCCATCTGCCTGGCCAATTATGCGCAATCCGAGTGGGCGTGCATCGGTCTGCTGAGCCTGGCCACAGCTGCCCATCAGGGCTGGTCTGCAAATCTCTTCACCACCGTCTCGGACATGTTCCCGCGCGCCGAAGTGGGTTCCGTAACCGGCATCGGCGGCACAGCCGGCGCCATCGGGGGGGCGCTCATCGCGGTTGCCGCGGGTTATATCCTCAAGTACCTGCACAGCTACTCTCCTTTGTTCTTCGTCGCTGCCAGCGCTTATCTGGTGGCGTGGATACTGATCACCGTGCTCGCCCCTGGACTTAGAAAGGCAGAGGTAGCCGCATGAGTCTCTACTGCTCAGTAGGCAGCGCCGACACCGATCTTTCTCCCCAGCAATTGCAGGATCTATTAAAAGAGAGCCTCGCCAAGCTGGGAACGCGCTCCACCGTGCTCGCCGTTCCACCCGACCAGAGCCGCGAACACTCGCAGGCGGGCCAGCTCACCCGCTACGTCTGGGAACACTACGGCGACAAGCTCAAGGCCGTGCTGCCCGCCATCGGCACGCACACACCCATGCGTCCCGATCAACTGGAGCACATGTTCGCCGGTGTTCCGCAGGAGCTTTTCAAAGTCCACAATTGGCGCACTGACATCGAAACCCTCGGTGAGCTCCCGGCCGAATTCATCCGCGAGCAGTCGGAAGGCAAGCTGAATTACACATGGCCCGCGCAGGTGAACAAGCTCATCTCGCGCGGCGGGTTCGATCTGATTCTTTCGATCGGCCAGGTCGTGCCGCATGAAGTCATCGGCATGGCCAACTACACCAAGAACATCCTCATCGGCACCGGCGGCCGCGAGGGCATCAACCGCAGCCACTATCTGGGCGCGGTCTACGGCATGGAGCGCATTATGGGCCGTGCAGAGAATCCGGTCCGCACTGTGCTCAACCACGCAGCCGACCGCTTCCTGCGCCATCTGCCCATCATCTACGTGCTGACCGTCGTCGGCCGCAGAGCCAGCGGCGGCCTAGCTGTCCGCGGCCTCTTCATCGGCGACGACGTCGAATGCTTCCTCAAGGCCGCCGAGCTTAGCCTTAAGGTGAACTTCGAAATCGTCGACCAGCAGATGCGCAAGGCCGTCGTCTATCTCGATCCCAGCGAGTTCCACAGCACGTGGATCGGCAACAAGGCCGTCTATCGCACGCGCATGGCGCTGGCAGACGGCGCTGAGCTCATCATTCTTGCGCCCGGCGTGCACGAGTTTGGCGAAGATAAGGTGATCGATAAGCTCATCCGCAAATACGGCTATCACGGCACGCCTTACACGTTGAAGGCCGTCGAGGAGAATCCGGAGCTCGCGAACGATCTCGGCGCCGCCGCGCACCTCATCCACGCCAGCTCCGAGGGCCGCTTCAAGATCACCTGGTGTCCAGGCCATCTCAGCTGCGAAGAGATTGTGGGCGTCGGCTATGATTACGGCGACCTCAAAACCATGTGTGCGCGCTACAATCCGCAGACCCTCCGCCATGGTTTCAACCGGGTCAACGAGGAAGACATCTTTTTTATCGCGAATCCGGGGCTGGGCCTCTGGGCGCACCGCAGCCGTCTTTAAATGAGAAAATTGCGAAAAAATAGAGATGGTTCGACGTAGATTGATTTTCGGCGAGGCAGTCATAAGAACACAGGAACTTCGTCTCTGCGCGTGTTTTTCAAATAGAACCCCTGCGCAAGAATGCGAGCAACAGGAAGGGATATGACAAGTCCAAGGTTGAAACTCGGCAGATACTCGGTCGGTACAGGAGACCGGTTTGCCCATCAGGCCAAAGCGCAGCTGCAGGCCTGCCTGCGAGCGCTCGAAGAGGGCGTCGAAGTTGTCCCCGTCTGGAATAAATCGAATCGCGAGCACACCATCATCGGCTCTGAACCCTTCTCGACGCGCCAGGCAGCAGACGCGGCGGTGAAGACGCTGGGCTGGAAGCTGCCCCACTACTGCGACGCCGACCACATCACCATCCAGACCGTCGACCGCTTCTTCGCGCCCTGCGACTTCTTCACCATCGATGTCGCCGACTTCATCGGCCAGCCTGCGGAAGCCGGCCAGATTGAGAGCTTCGTTGCGCGCCATCCTGAGCTGCTGGGCACTATTGAGCTCGCCGGCGCTGATGAGTCGTTCGAGTTCACGCGCGAGATTCTCACCGCAACAGCGCAGAAATTTCTCGCTGCCGTTAAAAAAGCAGGTGAAGTCTATCGCAAGGTCGTGAGCGCCAAGGGTGAAGGCAACTTCATCGCAGAGGTTTCGATGGACGAGACAGATCGCGCGCAGAGCCCCGTTGAGCTGCTGATCATTCTCGCTGCCATCGCCGATGAAGGCATCCCGGTGCAGACGATCGCGCCCAAGTTCAGCGGACGCTTCAACAAGGGTGTGGACTATGTAGGCAACGTGGCGCAGTTTGAGCGCGAGATGGCGCTCGATGTCGCCGCGATCGCGTACGCCGTAAAGCAGTACGGACTGCCCGCCGATCTCAAGCTGAGCGTTCACTCCGGCAGCGACAAGTTCTCCATCTACTCTGCGATCCACGCAACCATGCAGCGTTTCGGCTGCGGCGTGCACCTGAAGACTGCCGGAACCACCTGGCTCGAAGAGCTGATCGGCCTCGCCGAAGCCGGCGGCGAAGGCCTCGCGCTCGCCAAGGAGATCTACGCTGAGGCGCTCGCACATCGTGAGGAGCTCTGTGCACCGTACGCAACGGTCATCGACATCGACCCCGCGAAGTTACCCTCCGCGGAACAAGTGCGCGGCTGGTCTTCGCAGCAATACACCTCCGCGCTGCGCCATGTCGAAGGCGACCCCGCGTACAACGACAG
>JASHTS010000290.1 GCA_030040425.1 Acidobacteriaceae bacterium
GGCCGCTACTACGACCTGTACACGCGGCAGCATGGGCTCGAGGCGAACCTCTTTCTGGCTCCCGGCGAAGGCGACGTGGTGCCGGCGTGAAGCTGCAAAATCCCGCAAATTAGGGCAATTTCGAGCGCCGGGAGCGGCGCAGGGCCTTTTTCTTGACGGCGGGTCCCGTATTTTGAGAAGCTGAGGATGTAATCAAAGGGCGGAATCGAGGACCACAATGCGAGACGCCACGCCTCAGGGAACATACAAAGTTCAGGCTCTGGACCGGGCCTTTGCCGTGCTGGACTTGCTTGGTGAGAGCGACACGCCACTCGGGCTGGCGCAGGTGGCTTCGTCCCTGCAACTGCACAAGAGCACGGCGCACCGCTTCCTGATGGTTCTGGAGCGGCACCGGATGGTGGAGCGCACCGCGCACGGAAAGTTTCGCCTCGGGTTGCGCTTGTTCGACTTTGGCAACCGGGCGATCGAGCAATACGATCTGCGCGAGCGGGCCCAGCCGCACCTGCGCCGGCTGGTGGCGGAGACGGAAGAGACCGCGCATCTGGCGCTGCTGGAAGCGGCGCGCGTGATATACATCGATAAAATCGAGCCCACGCGCTCGGTGCGCATGATCACGCGCATCGGGGCGAGCAACCCGGTGCATTGCACGTCGGTGGGGAAGGCCATCCTCGCATTTCTCCCGCCGGAGCGGGCGGCCGAAGTGGTGCGCCGCATCCGCTTTGAGCGGCCCACGCATCGCACCATTGCTACGCCGGAGGCGTTGCGCACGGAGATGGAGAAGACCCGCCGGCGCGGCTACGCCGTGGACGACGAGGAGCTGGAAGAGGGGCTGCGGTGTATCGCCGTGCCGCTGCTCGACGCGCAGCGCCAGCCGGTGGCGGCCATCAGCGTCTCCGGGCCATCCTTCCGGGTGACGGCGCAGAAGCTGCCCTCGATTGCCAACCATCTGCTGCAGTGCGTGCGCGGCATCTCCGTGGACATGGGTTATGTGTCGGGCAGAAGCGTCAGCCGGGCGACGGCGTTGACAGCCTGATCGTTCCATCCGGGTAAAAACTCAGCCGGATCTTCGTCCGGACTTCGTGCCCGCGTCCCCCCGCTTTCGACGCGATGAAAGCGCGTGTCGAGGCGCGGGCAATCCCGCCTGCGGCGAATCGTCCGGATGAGAAATCCTCATGAATTCAAGAGGAAAAAAGAAGAATTCGCCGGACTGTCACATTGCATTCAAGAAACGTCAATGCATGAGCTTTAACAAGGGAGTGCCGTGTCCCCATCGGCGCCAGGAGGTGGAATGAAGAAGCTCATTGCCATTGCCATGTCGTGCATGCTCGTTCCCGCGACCATTCCAGCACCCAGTTTCGCCCAGGATCCCTGGGGTGGAGTCCCAACCGCGACACCAATCAAGCACCTGGTTGTGATCTTCCAGGAGAATGTATCGTTCGATCACTATTTTGGAACCTATCCTTACGCCACGAATCCTGGCGGTGAGCCGCCCTTCCACGCGCTGCCGGGCACGCCGTCTGTGAACGGACTGACTTGGGAACTGCTGACGCACAATCCGAACTTTCTTAATCCGGCGAATAACAACCCGGCAGCCAGCGGCGGAACGAGTGTTGCGGCAAACCCGTTCCGGCTTGACCGCTCGCAGGCGGCGACCAGCGACCAGGATCACGACTATACGCCGGAGCAGATGGCCTTCGATGGCGGCCTGATGGATCTGTTTCCTCTCTCGGTCGGCGACCAGGGACCCCCGCCCAACTCGCCGCCGCAGGCCCTAACCACGGCCATCACCATGGGCTACTTCGACGGCAATACGGTGACCGGGCTGTGGAACTACGCTCAGCACTTTGCCATGAGCGACAACATGTACGACACGAACTTCGGTCCTTCCACCGATGGCGCCGTCAATGTGATTTCCGGGCAGACGAACGGCGTGGGCTCAACCACCGTTAAGGTGAACAACACCACCATCGTGGAGGGCGGCGGCGGCTCGGAGACGCTGATCAGCGACGCCGATCCGGCAGGCGATGTGTGCGCATCGAAAAGCAAAAACGTCTTCATGCAGGGCAACAATATCGGCGACCTGCTGAATTCGGCGGGAATTTCGTGGGGATTCTTCGAGGGCGGATTCGATCTGACGATCACGAATGCGAACGGCACCACCGGTTGCAGCCGCTCCACCAAGTCGGCGGTGACGGGTGAAACCGAAAGCGACTACATTCCTCATCACCAGCCGTTCCAGTATTACGCTTCTACCCAGAACCTGGCGCACACGCGGCCGTCGTCGGTTGCGCAGATCGGCGAGCCGAATGACGCGACGGCGCACAACCAGTACGACATCCATGACTTCTTTGACGCGGTCAAGGCCGGCAACTTTCCCGCGGTAGCGTATCTGAAGGCGCCGGGCTACGAGGACGGTCATGCAGGCTACAGCGATCCGCTCGACGAGCAGAACTTCCTTGTCAACACGATCAACTTTTTAGAGCAGCAGCCGGAGTGGTCGAGCACGGCGGTGATCATCACCTACGACGATTCCGACGGCTGGTACGACCACCAGATGAGCCCCATCGTGAACCAGTCGCAGACCCCGGCGGACGTTTTGAACGGCTCCGGAGTTTGCGGTACAGCGGCTCCCGGTTTGCCCGGAATCAATCCCACGGCGACCCCGAGCGCGCAGGGCCGCTGCGGCTATGGCCCGCGCCTCGTTTTCCTGGTGATCTCCCCCTGGGCCAGGAGCAACTACGTGTCGCACACCGTTATCGATCAATCTTCGGTGGTCAAGTTTATTGAGGACAACTGGCTGGGCGGGGAGCGCCTGGGCGGCGGCTCGTTTGACGCCATCGCCGGTTCGATCAATGACATGTTCAATTTCGGCGAGCCGGCCTTCGGACAAAACCGGCTCTTCCTGAATCCTTCGACGGGCGAGCCGGAGGGCGGATTCCCGGGCCTGCCTTTCGGCTTTCCTCTGCGCTGAGAACTCTGCAGCGAATTGGCAGATCGGATAGAAGAATAGTCTCGAAGGCGGCGGGAGCGGCACAGCATACGAGCCGCAACCCGCCGTCTGTGTTCTGATCGATAAAGCAAGACTCCCGGCTGTCCCGGAGAAGCGATTGACCAAGAGACCCGCAGGCCCATTTTCGCGCCGCGAATTTCTCCGGAAGAGCGGCGCGCTGGCGGCAGCGTCTGCGCTGCCCGGCGCGCTCTCAACAGAGCTTTTGCCGGCCTCGGCCGTACTCGACCCGGACACCCTGAAGCGATTCGTAGATCCCCTCCCCATCCTGGAAATTGCACGGCCGGCAGGCATGCGGCCCGATCCGGCGAACCCGGCCGCAAAGATTCCTTACTACCGCATGGCGATGGCCGAGTTTGAATCGCGCGTGCATCGCGACCTCAAGCCGGCGCGTGTCTGGGGGTTCAACGGCGTCTCGCCCGGGCCGGTGATTGAGGTGCGCAGCCGCCAGGGTGTCCTGGTGGAATGGGCGAATGAACTGCCGAAGCAGCATTTGTTCACCATCGACCACAACCTGCATGGCGCCGAGCGCGACAAGCCCGATGTCCGCAGCGTGGTGCACCTGCACGGAGCCAAAGCCCCACCGGAGAGCGACGGTTACCCCGAATCCTGGTTCGTGGCCGGCAAGTCGTCGATGTGCCACTATCCCAACCGGCAGGATGCGTGCATGCTCTGGTATCACGATCACGCCATGGGCATCAACCGGCTGAACATCTATGCGGGGTTGCTGGGGCTTTATATTATTCGCGACGAAGCCGAGATGGCGCTCGGCCTCCCCGATGGCCAACGCGAAGTGCTTCTCGTGCTTTGCGACCGCAAATTTACCGTCGACGGCCAGCTCGGTTACGATGTCTCGCCGGATCCGGCCGCGCCGTGGATACCGGAGTTTTACGGCAACGCTACGCTGGTGAACGGCAAGCTGTTTCCTTACCTGGAGGTCGATCCCGCGCTCTACCGCTTTCGCGTGCTCAACGGCTCGAACGCGCAGTTTTTCAATCTCTCGCTCTCCACGGGAGAGCCCCTCGCGCAGATCGGAACCGATCAGGGATTGCTTCCGGCGCCGGTGCGCGCGCAGAGCGTCTCGCTGGCTCCCGGCGAGCGCGGCGATCTGGCGATTGACTTCAGCGGTGCGGCAGGAGAGCAGCTTACTCTCAACATTGGCCCGGTCGAGGAAATCCTGGAGTTTCGCGTGGCGCGCGGGGCCGCGCGAGGCGGCAGGCTGCCGGAAAAGCTGCGGCCGGTGGTTGCCATTCCGGAGTCGTCCGCGGTGCGCACGCGCCTGCTCTCGCTCAATGAGTACAAGACCCCCAGGGGCGAATCGATCACCATGCTGCTGGGCGGCGCGTACTGGCACATGCCGGTGACCGAGACTCCGGCGCTGGATACGGCGGAGATCTGGAGCCTGATCAATCTCACCGAGGACGTGCATCCGATTCACCTGCACCTGGTGCGCTTCCAGATACTCGATCGCCGCTCGTTCGATAAGCTCCACTACTTTATGAAGGGCGAGCTCCGGTACATCGGCCCGCCTCTGCCCCCGGATCCCGGAGAGGCCGGCTGGAAGGATACGGCGCGCGCGCATCCGCAGATGGTGACGCGGATCATTGCGCGGTTCGACGGGTATCCGGGCCGGTACGTATGGCACTGCCATGTTCTCGAACACGAGGACAACGAGATGATGCGGCCATTCGAGGTGCTGCCGCGCGGGCGCGCGTGAGATTCGAGCAGAGTTACTTGACCGCATCGAGCGCGGCGGCGCTGAGCGAGTACTGGTAGAGCATCTCGGTCCACGCGGCAAAACTGCGCATGCCGGAAGGACGGATCGTCTTTTCGGGCACCACAATGGTGTCGCCCGGATAGAGGCGGATGTTGTCGAAATCCGAGCCGGCAAAGAGCGATTGCCGGGCGCTGCGGCTGAGCACCGAGCCATTGGCGCGGAGGACGAAGACCTGATCGCGGTCGGCATCGCGCGCAGGACCGCCGGCAAAGCGCAGGTAGGCGCCGACGCGGGCGCCGGAACGATAGAGAAACGCGTTCTGGTTGAAGACGGAGCCGATCACCTGGATGGTGGAAGGGGTCGAAGGGACCACAAAACGGTCGCCGTCTTCGAGGGGAATCTCAGGCAGATCGGCCGCGCTGTCGACGCCCGGCGGGATGCCAAGAACGATTCTGCCCGTGGCGCGCATCTGCCGCAGACGGCTTACCAGCTCGCGACTGGCAGGTTCAGCGGCGCTCTGCCCGGCCGGCTGCACTGCGGGTTGAAGACCCACGGCGCCGAGCGCGAGCGAGCTGCGCTCCATCATGTGCTCGAGCCGGTCCGCATATTCGTTCAGGCGCTGCTGCTCCACCTGCTGCGTGCTTTTGCGTGTGAACTGCGCTCCATAAAGATAAGCTTTGCGCGTGAGGCCGCCGGCGCGCATCACCACGGAGCGCAGCGTGTCATCGGGCCCGGCGCTGTATACGCCCGCGTTGACGATTTCCCCTTCGAGCTGGATGTATTTGGTCTGTTGGTCGATGGGAGGACGCACATCGTCTTCGGAAAAAACTGTGATCACGTCGCCGGCTTTCAGCTCGAGGTCCTGCGAGGAATCGTGAGCGAGTACCAACCTGCCGAGATCGAAGGAGAGGAGCGAGGTCTTCATGGTGGCGGAATCGAGGCGCTCGATGACCGCGTAGCTCCAGTTGGTCTGCGCGGTGGGGCTTGCGAAAGCGGGCTGTTTCTGCGCCGGATCGGAGGCCGGAAGCGCCTGATTTTCCGCCGGGTTGAGGAAGCCGCCGGCGGCAGGCTCGTTTTCCGATGTACCGGGGTTGGCGGGCTGATCGGAAGCGACGACGAACTCCGGCGCGGGAAGCCCGAGCTGCGTGCGGCGCCACCAGTATCCGCGCGAAACCAGGGAGTCGCGATCGGGCATGAGCTCGCTCAAATGCATGCCCGGATGCCAGCGATAATGGCCGGGATTGGCGATGGAGCCGCGCAGGGTGACGGTTTGCCGGTAGTCGGAGGCGATGGAATCGACGCGGACGATGTCGCCATCGAGGAGCGGTGCGGCTAAACTCGCAACGTCATCATGCAAAGCGAAGGAGCGGCGCTGCGCATGTTCTTCGATGCGATCGATGGAGATGTGCCCGCTCTCGGCCATGGCGGTAAGCCCTCCCGCCGCATGGAGAACCGATGCGAGCGAGCTTTCGCCGCGCAGTTCGTAGATGGCGGGTTGGCGAACGCTGCCAAGCACGGCCACCTGCGGACCCGCGGGCGGAAAGTAGAGCACGTCGCCGGGCTGCAAGGGCAGGTCGCCGGACTTGTCGCCGTCGACGAGCAAAATGTAAAGGTCGAAATCGGTGAGTATTCCGCCTTGACGCTTGAGCTCGACGTGGCGCATGGAACCGCCGCCCGAGGGACCGCCGCACGAAAAGACGGCATCGACGAGCGTGCTCAGCGCGCTCACGGTGTACTCGCCTGGGCGCTTCGCCTCGCCGGCGACATAGACCTGAATGGAATGGATGGCGCCCATGTCGACGCTGACCTCGAAGTTGCGATAGATGCGTTCGAGCGCCTGGCGCAGATGGTCCTCGACCGCGGCCAGGGGCATGCCGGCCACATGGACGGAACCGACCTTGGGCAGGTAGATTTCGCCTTCGCGGCTCACGCGCAGGTCGGCGCTGAAATTGACCTGGCCCCAGATGCGAACGCGGAGCTCGTCGTCGGCGGCAACAAGCAGATCTTCGGGAGCCGGTGCGTTGTCGATCGGCCCAAAAAGAGGCTGCGGGCTTGAGAACAGCGCCGAGCCATAGACGGGCAGCAACAGGCCGGTGGTGGACGCAACGAAGCGCTGAAACTCCGTGGGCGGCTCCGGTTGCGGCGCGACCAACTGCGGCGCTGACCTCAGGCCGCGATTCGGCTCTGCCGCCGTCTCAGAGTACGCCGAGCCGGCGGGAAGGCTGCCGCTGGCGGACGCTTCATTGGAGCGGTCGGCGCGGGGCTGCGATGGAGATGGCTGGGCAAGATCGAAGACGGCGGGCGATTCGGCGGATGAGGTTGAGGAGGAAACGGGCTGCTGCATCTGGCAGGCGAGCGAATCGGGATCGTCGTCTGTGCATTGCGCAACCAGTAGAGACGGGGAAACAGCAAGAAAACTGGCCAGAGCGGGCAGAAAAAATGAAGTCAGGCGTGGGGCCGTACGGATAGATGAATCGATTCTCATAGACGCTTTATTGTTGGCGCAGCGGTCGGGAAGAAGAACGGAAAAGCACAAATGCGCGCTGGTCCTGTCCCGAACTCGGACTGTTTTATGAGTCTCTTCCCATAATTGCATCCGCAATTCCTGAATCACAGACTGCACGCGATTCCCGGCGCAGGTTGCCGGTAAGCTGAGCGCAGCATGCGATGGACAGTGCGCTGCTCAGCAGAGAGGTGCGCGCGCCAGAGAGCTGCGACCATCGCTTCAGCCGCTCGTCGAGGAGACGCCGCGTGCTCACCGAAATCAACGAATCGGCGCCGGAGAGGCTCCGGGTCAACGAGAAATCTCTACCGCTGGTCGTGCGTGTGGCGCTCAAGCGCAGCCGGCTGGTCTGGGGGATGGCGCTGGCGAGCGTGGCGCTGGGAACTCTGGCTGCGCTGCTGCTGCCCAGGCGCTATACGGCAGGGGTTACGATTCTGCCGCCGCCACAAGGCGGCTCAAGCAGCGCGGCCATGCTGGCGCAGCTCGGCAACCTGGGCGCGCTGGCGTCGATTGGCGGCGGCCTGGGCCTGAAGAACCCCAACGACCTGCAGGTTTCGCTGCTCAAGAGCCGGACGGTGGAGGACGCGATGGTGGAGCGCTTCCATCTGCAGGCGCTTTACCACGCGCGCTATCGGTCCGCGGCGCGCAAACGCTGGGAACACAGGACGGCGATCGACAACGGCTTGAAGGATGGGCTGATCCGGCTCTCGGTGACCGACAGCGATGCCGCACGCGCGGCCGAGCTCGCCGACGGGTGGGTGGAAGAGTACCGGAAGCTGACTGCGAGCCTGGCGGTGACCGAGGCGGCGGAGCGGCGCCTGTTTTTCGAGCGGGAGTTAAAAAGCGCTCACGCGGAGCTGACGCACGCGGAAGACAACCTGAAGGCGACGGAGGAGCGTACCGGCGTCCTCGAGATCGATGGGCAGGCGCGGGAGATGATCGCTTCCGCGGCGGCGCTGCGGGCGCAGGTGGCGGCGAAAGAGGTGGAGATTCGCGGCATGCGTGCCTTTGCCGCCGTGGAAAATCCCGACCTGGTGCGCGCCGAGGACGAGCTCAGCGGCATGGAAGGCCAGCTGGCGGCGATGGACGCAGACACCGACCGCAGCGACGGCGACCTGGCTCTGCCGAAGGGCAAGATCACGCAGGACGGGCTGGACTATGTGCGGGCGCTCCGGGAGATGAAGTATCGCGAGGCGGTCTATGAGCTGCTGACGCGCGAGGTGGAGGTTGCCCGCGTCGATGAGGCGCGGCAGGGAGCACTGGTCCAGGTGGTCGATGGGGCGCAGGCTCCGGATCGTCCCGACTCAGCCAATCGATATGTGGTTGCCGCCTGCGCGCTGGTGTGCGCGTTGCCCCTGGGTCTCGCGGCTGCCTTCGCCGCCGAACTGAACGCGCTGCTCCGCGCTTATCGCGCGCAGGCCGGCTCGTGGAAGCTGGCGATCGAAATGGCCTGCGTGACGGCGCTGAGCGGAGGCGCGCGGTGAAAGCGCTCAACTGGGTGCGCTCCGCACTGGGTATGGACGGGGCCGTGACCTTCACTTTTCTGGCGCGCCTGACGAACATAGCCGGAAGCACCGGTACCGTCTTGCTGCTGGTGCGTTTCCTCAGTCCCGTGGAGCAGGGCTACTACTACACGCTGCTCAGCCTGGTAGCTCTGCAGACCGTCTTCGAGATGGGTTTTTCCTTCGTGGTGCAGCAGCTGGCGGCGCATGAAGCCGTGCGCCTCACGCCCGGTGCGGAAAGCGCAGGGAGAAGCGACGCGGAGGCGCGCGCACGGCTGGCATCGGTTCTACGGCTGAGCCTGGGCTGGTACACGGCGGCCGCGGCTGTAATGGGTGCGAGCCTGGCGCCGCTGGGGATGGCGTTCTTCGCACGCCGCCCGGCCGCGGGTTCGGCGCACGTGGCGTGGCTGGCGCCGTGGCTGCTGGCCGTGGCCGCTTCCATGCTGGGATTGTGGTGCACGCCGCTCTATTCCTTTCTGGACGGTTGCGGGCACATCCGGGAGGTGGCCGCCATGCGGCTGCACCAGGCGATAGTGTCGTCGGTGCTGGCGTGGGCGGCCATGCTGCTGCATCGCGGGCTCTACGCGCCGGCTCTCGTGATCCTGGGCCAGAGCGGCGCGGGATTGTTGCTGCTCGGCTCGCATCGCCGGCTGCTCGGCGGGCTGCTGCGCTATCGCGGTCGCGATGCGGCGATTTGCTGGAGGCGCGAAGTTTGGCCGTTTCAGTGGCGCATCGCGGTGAGCCTGCTGTGCGCCTATTTCACCATGCAGGTATTCATTCCCATTCTTTTTGCGCTGCGCGGCCCCGTCGAAGCGGGACAGATGGGCATGTCGCTGAGCATTACCGGCTACCTCACGAGCCTGGTGTTGCCGTGGGTCACCACCAAGGCCACGCCCTTCGGACAGATGATTGCGGCCGGCAGCGTGCGGCAGATGGACCGCGTCTTCATGCGCGCTATGGGACAGGCGCTGCGCGTGTTTGCCGGATTCTCGATCGCCATCGAGCTGGGAGCCATGGCGCTGGCCATGGTTGCGCCCGGGCTGGCGGCGCGCATGGTTTCGCCGGCATTGTTGGCTCTGCTGCTGCTGGCCGCGGCCGGCAATTGCATGGTGCAGGGCCTGGCCACGCTGCTGCGCTCGTTCAAGCGTGATCCGTTTCTTCGGCAATCGCTGCTCGTGGCTTCGCTGAGCGTGTTGCTTGCCCTGGCAACGGCGCCAAGGTGGGGCATCGATGGGGTGGTGCTGAGCTACCTGGCGGCCACGGCCGGCGTGGGACTCCCGGTGGCGTGGACGATTTTTGCGCGCTCGCGCCGCGCTTATCTCAGGCTTTGCCCC
>JASHTS010000041.1 GCA_030040425.1 Acidobacteriaceae bacterium
GCGTGCGCGGCTTCGCACCCTGTATTCCCGGAACCGGCCTTCCGGCGAACGTAGTGGTCTCTCCAAACGAGAAGCTCATTGATAACACGCCCACCAATGTCGGCCCACACCTCGGTTTCGCTTTAAAGGTGAGAGAAAACACGATTGTTCATGGTGCCGTCGGCATCGTCTATGACAATTGGGCCGGCGTATTGCAACTGGCGCAAAATGTCGACGGACTGTGGCCCGACATCGGTCAACAGGAACCCACGAACTTAAACGTACCGAGTGCGAGTTCACCGACACCGACAGTCACTTCTCAGAATCCACTCGCGAGCAGCGGCAGCGGCAGCTTTGTTCCGGCGCCTACGCCATTTAGTCAGCAAGGGTTTGAATACGATCCGAGAATGAAGGATCCTTATTCGGAACAGTGGAGTTTTGGCGTGCAGCAACTCATTGGCTCATCGACGACAGTGACGGTGAATTATGTCGGAGCGAGCACACACCGGCTCGATGTTGGCGGCATTTACAATGGCGCGCTCACGCCATCACCTACAAACACGCAGAACTTCGACGCCAACGGAAATCCACTCGGGTATACAGACTCTCCATTTCCCTACATTGAACCGACGTTTTACGATCGCAGCACAGGCCGCGGCAATTACAACGCGCTACAAGCCTCGCTGGACAGGAGGTTCGCCAACGGTCTCTCCTACTCGGTGGCCTACACCTGGTCAAAGTCCATGGATGTCGGAGGCGATGGATACTTCGGCGTGGAAGGCGGTGTTCCGCAGAATGCCTACGACCCGGGTCAGTACGATCGGTCTGTATCGGGACTTGATTTGAAGCAGATTCTCGCCGTGAATACGCTTTACCAAATTCCCGTTGGGAGGGGAAAGAGGTTCTCCACTGGAAACGGCACGTTGGATTACATCCTCGGGAACTGGCAGATTAATAACATCTTCCAGGCCCATTCGGGTTCACCTCTTACTTGCCTTGACGGCAATGATGTTTCGAATACAGGGTCGCTTGGTTTTGTTGCATATGAGCATTGTGATGTGGTACCGAGCCCCGCGCCCAAGGTGGCAGGGACATGGTTCAATACCAACGCGTTTGTCGCGCCGACCTTTGGAACTTACGGCGACGCAGGGCGCAATACCCTCCGGGGCCCAAGCTATTGGGACTGGGATTCGTCGGTCTTCCGCGATTTTCCGGTGGGTGAACGGCGGCAATTCCAGTTTCGAGCCGAGGCATACAATGTGGCCAACCACGTGAACCTGGGTCAGCCCGACGGCGCCATCACCGACGGGCCGACGTTCGGCACGATCAGCGGCACTGCATACGATAACACGGCCTTAAACCGGCAGCTTCAGATTGCAGTGAAGTTTGTTTTCTAGGGAATGTCGGGGGCTGAGCAAGACCAGGCCGGCGTGGCTGGCCCGGTTTTGCGCGAAGTAAGATAATCAAATTGATGGCGGTGTTTTTGCAGGAGCTCGGAATAGAACAGTCGCAGCCGAGTCCTCTCAACCCTGAGGCGCGTTCAAATGGACGAGGGGCAAGCGCTTTGTGGCCGGCCGGCAAGAATAATCGCATTCGCGTCTTTGCGTTGGCGATTGTATGCTGCGCTAACTTGGGCTCAACCTTCGCAAGCGTCCCAGAGGATACGCAGACTCCGAGCGAACTCCTCGAGCAAAGCCGAAAGCTGCTTGAGGCAGGGAAGCTCGCCGAAGCCGAATTGGTTTTGGATCGCGCGGAGAAACTCGCTCCCTCTGATCCGGTGATCCTGACGTTGGATGCCAGGGTGAAGGGCCGGCTGGGTGAGTATGCCAGTGCCGTCGATCTCCTCCGACGGGTAATTCAGCTTACTCCGCGGTCGGCTCAGGCTCACGTCGATCTTGCCATTGCTCTCGCTGACTCTGGCGACCTGAACGGTGCCTTGGCGGAAACGGCAACCGCGATCTCCATCGCCCCCGCCCTGGCCAGCGCGCACTTGAATCGGGCGCGCATTCTTAGCGATCTGAAGAAGGACCAGGACGCTGGCAAAGAGTTTGCTCTTGCTGCAGGCTTGGCTCCTGACAATCCGGACTGTTTCTTCTACTGGGCCTACGCTGAGCAGGCGCAGGGAAATGTGACAAAAGAGACAGAATTGCTGCGGAGAGTGACGGAGCTGCAACCTGGCAATATAAGAGCTCATATCATGCTCGCAAATAGCCTGACGGACCAGAATCGAACCGCCGAAGCTGTAGCCGAGCTTCGCGCCGCCCTTGCGATCGATCCCAATTCGGCGCAAGCCCTCTATAAGCTTTCGCGTGCTCTTCACGCGAGCGATCCCGCGGAATCAGCGAGACTGCGTCGCCAGTTCGACCGGCTCAACGCACAGAATTCCGTTGTCGATGAGGCCAAGACGCTTGCCAACCAGGCTTTCCACGCATTTACGGTGCAGGACTGGCGCGAATCCATCCGCCTTTACAGCGAGGCGATTGACACCTGCGGAGATTGCGAGATCGAGAGCTCGCTTCATCGTGACCTAGGCCTGACTCTTTGCCGCGATGGCCAGATTCAACGGGGAGCCATAGAGCTACGCAAAGCGCTCGCACTCAACCCCGACGATCGGGACGCCGCGAAGGCCCTGGGAATGATAAGCATTCCGAATCAGACCGAGTGAAGTAAAGGTTGGACCAAAGTCGGACCGAAACAATGGGTTGGGTGAGTAAAACCCGTGTCAAAACTGGCTCGAGATCCCTTGGATAGAGGTCTCCAAGGTTTTTATACGCCGGTTCGATCCCGGCTCGCCTTTCCGTTCCTTCAAAGATCCAATCGGCGGAGGAGCGTTAAACAGAATCGGTAGCTGTGTCTGTTCGCACTCAATCGTGGTAAGTCGGCGAATAGCAGACTCGATCGGTCTCAGCGTCGGACCAAAATCGGACCGAGCAAAATCTGTTTTCCTTCCCCTGTCCAGCTAACGGTCTGACGGACACGCAAACCATAGCGGCACCTTCTTGATTTCAGGCATGGCCAGGCCCTGGCTAAGTGCCGCAGCCGCCACAGCGCCGAGCAGAAAGTCACGACGGTTCGGTTTCACGCGGCCATTCCGCTTGCTAAGCCAGCGGATATTCACTAGGGATCGTGTACGTTCACGACATCCAAATTACTCATCCTCTTCCAAGGATGTCAAACCCTGCAACATTGCCTTGCCGGCGGCGCGATGTGCGAAACTGAAAGCAACTCTGGAAATGCGATCAGCAAACAAAACCAGCAAAGCGGCCGGCATTCGTGACATCGCGGAGGCATTGGGAACCTCGATCGGCACAGTGGATCGCGCCCTGCATGGACGTAGCGGAGTAAGCGCCCGAACCAAGGCGCGAGTGCTGCGCATGGCCGAACAACTTGGCTATAAGCCCAACATCGCCGCCAGATCACTCAAGCTTAACCGGAATATCCGAATTGCGGCCGTATTTCCCCGCGAGATTGCGGCTTTCTTCGATCTGTTGCGAAGGGGAATTCAAGACGCTGCGGACGAAGCGGTAGGCATGCAGCTTACGCTGGATTTTATCGACTACCCGCATCTTGGGTCCGGCGATGCTGCGGCCCTTGAGAGCGCAGCAGGGAAGAGGTGTGACGGAATACTCTTCACTCCCGGTCGTCCGCGCGAACTGGCAGGAATAATTCGCCGCATCACGGGACAGGGCATTCCCATGCTTTGCGTCGCCAGCGATGCGCCAGACAGCGGCCGCATCTCGTCTGTCACTGTGGACGCATATGTCAGCGGCGCGCTGGCAGCGGAACTGCTATCGCACCGGCTGCAGACCCCCTCACGAGTCGCAACCATAACCGGCGATCTGGCCACTTTCGATCATGCGGAGAAACTTCGCGGTTTTGCCGCGACCCTTGCGATGCTCGCTCCCCACCTTACCCTGCTTCCCGTGGTCGAATCCCATGAAAGTGCGCAAGACGCCTATCGCCAATCCCTGGCTCTGTTGAAGACCAGAACTCGGCCCGATGCGATTTATATCAGCACGGCAAACAGCGTCCCGGTATTGCGGGCGCTGGAGGAGCTGAAACTGCTCGGCCGTGTGCAGGTCATTGCGACCGATCTGTTTCCCGAATTGGTGCCACTGCTGGAATCAGGCAAAGTGCTGGCTACGCTCTACCAGCGTCCGGAAGCGCAAGGCAAAACCGCAATGGAAATGCTCCTTGCTTACCTAATGGACAAGAACAAGCCCACGAAGGTTCATCGCTTCGCTCCGCATATCATCCTCCGCAGCAACCTTTCACTTTTTATCAATAGACTTGCCGCCCCATCGGGAGCATCTTCGGCCAGTCATTGATCTCCAGTTAATTTTGGACTGGAACGAATCATATGGCGGTGCCGCCACCGCTTGCCGGATGCAGGATGAGTGCATTGTTGCTGCAGACATTTTGCTGACGCAACGCGGCATATTTTGGATTTTGAGCCATGCCGCGAGCGTCCTCGTAAAGCTCTGCCTTCTCAGCGCCATGCCCCGGGAGAATGCAAGAGGATGGGTAAAGAGCACGTCTTCCAGTTGGTCGGACTTCCCAGATATCATTTGTCGCCGTGCCGCCGCGCGATGGTGATGATTCCCCCCGGCTCACCATTGAGCACGCCTGACTCGTCCCAGGACGTAGGCACATCTTTTGTGAAGCTTAACTCCGGCCGATTGGCGTAAGCCGAACGATTGCCCTGGCACAGCAGACCAATTCTGCCGTCTCACTCCAGGCAGGCTAGAAGTACGATTGGGAGATCCAATTCAGCGTGAGCGAGACGAGCGCTCGTCGACTGTTCTATACTTGACAACCGCAATGGACAACTCTTAAAGTGGCATGTACGGTAACGTACACGGCTAGTGAAGGTCGCGCGCTCCTTCCGGGCGGCGTTGCGTCTCCGCCTCGGCCGCAAGAAGGGATCCCATGGGGCAGGATGTCGTCGACGCGAAGAACCCGGCCCCTCAGCCGGCGACAGATCTACCCAAACTCGAATTGCCACCTGCGCCAGCCGCGGAACGTGGACGCGTCAAAGCATGGCGGGCGCCGGTTACCGTGTTGACTTACGAACCAGCCTCTCCCGATCCGAATCCCTTGTTCCTCGAGAAGCGGGTTTATCAGGGAAGCAGCGGCCGCGTCTATCCTCTGCCGGTAATCGACTGCGTCGAGCGAACGCCTCATCCACGCTCCTGGGACGCTGTCCACATAGAAAACGAATTCCTGCGTCTCATGGTTTTGCCTGCCATTGGCGGTCGCATTCACGTTGGCCTCGATAAGCGCACGGGCTACGACTTTTTCTATCGCCAGAACGTCATTAAACCTGCTCTTGTGGGCCTAGCCGGTCCCTGGGTCTCCGGAGGCGTGGAATTCAACTGGCCGCAGCACCATCGCCCGGCCACATTCATGTCCGTGGAAACCGCCATTGAGCGCCATGCTGACGGTTCGATAACGATATGGTGCAGCGACCACGATCCGATGGTCCGGATGAAAGGCATGCACGGCATATGCCTGCATCCGGGCAAGGCTTACGTCCAGCTCAAAGTCCGCCTCTATAACCGCACTCTTCAGACCCAGACCTTCCTCTGGTGGGCCAATGCGGCCACCCACGTTCACGAGCAATACCAGTCTTTTTTCCCGAAAGACGTGCGCTACGCCGCCGATCACGCCAAGCGCGCGGTAACCGAATACCCTCTCAGCCAGAGCATCTACTACGGCATCGACTACGGGGAGCGCGCTCGAACCGGCATTCCGCCGGAAGAGATGCCGAGCCGCTTCGTTCCCGACGGCTCCTATCCGCCAAATGACCTCGGCTGGTACGCGAACATCCCCGTCCCCACCAGCTATATGATCGTTGGCTCGCGGGGAGATTTTTTCGGTGGTTACGACCACCGCGTCCATGCCGGCACCGTGGCTTATGCGAAACACCACATTGCACCCGGGAAGAAGCAGTGGACATGGGGCAACCACGAATTTGGCTACGCCTGGGACCGCAGTCTCACTGACCACGACGGACCCTACGTCGAGCTTATGTCCGGCGTCTACACCGACAATCAGCCGGACTTCTCTTTCCTCGTTCCCGGTGAAACGAAGACATTCTGCCAATACTGGTATCCGATCGGCGACATCGGCGTACCTGATCTCGCCAACCTGCGCGTAGCGCTCCGCGTCGAAAACTGCGGCGGGCCGGTCAAAGTCCATCTTCAAGCCACCGAGGATCTTCCCGAAGCGTCTCTCGTGGTGCGTGTTGGTGAATCCGAAATCGGGCGCTGGACCGGCAACCTCACTACCGCTGAGCCGTTGCATCTGCAATTTCCTACCGGTGGAGCTACCGGTCTTGTGGCCGTGACACTTACCCATGGCGATCGCGCCGTTCTTCGCTACGGCCCGGAAGAATTTGAGCCGGAGCCGTCTCCCGCAGTGGCTACCGAGCCACCGCTGCCCGAAGAGGTGCTCAACAACGATGAGCTTTATCTGAACGGCCTTCATCTTGAGCAATATCGCCACCCGACTCGTATGCCGGAGATTTACTGGCAGGAAGGTATCCGGCGCGACCCGGGCGATTGCCGTTGCAATCTTGCCCTCGGCCGCTGGCATCTGAACCGCGGCGAATTCCTCGAGGCCCAGAAGTTTCTGGTTGCCTCCATCGCGCGCCTCACTGCGCGCAATCCCAATCCGGCGGACGGCGAAGCGCACTACGTCCTCGGCCTGGCGCTCTTGTACCAGCAGCGTTCTGACAAAGCGTACAACGCCTTCTACAAGAGCACCTGGAATGCAGCCTGGCGCGGTCCCGCGTATCATCGCCTCGCCGAGATCGATTGCACTCGCGCAGACTGGACAACTGCCCTCGATCATCTCGATCGATCGCTCCGCGCCGAAAGCGATAACCTCAACGCTCGCAATCTCCGCTCTCTGGTGCTGCGCCGTCTCGGCCGCGTGGCCGAGGCCACAGCGTTCTTTGAGGAAACCTGCGCCCTCGATCCTCTCGACATTTTCAGCCGCTGGCTGGCTTCAGATGTGCCTCCCCAGGATGGGCAGTTAATGCTCGACCTCACATTTGACCTTGCGCGCGCGGGTTTTCTGGATGAAGCACTGTCGATGCTTGGCTCCATAGACCGAGGGACAACCGGGAGCGCCGAACCCATATTGCTTTATCTGAAGGCCGATATTCTCGATCGCCTTGGCCGTCCCAGCGAAGGCGCCGCCGCTCGCGAGTGTGCTCGCCAGGCTGACCCTGCGTTTGTCTTCCCCAGCCGCCTTGAAGAGCTGGTTCTGCTTAGCAAGGCGGTCATCGCAGACGCACGCGACCCGCATGCACCTTGCTATCTCGGCAACCTCCTCTATGATCGTCGCCGTTACCACGAAGCAATCTCGATGTGGGAGCGCGCCGTTGCGCTCGAGCCTTCCGTCGCCACCCCGTGGCGCAACCTGGGTATTGCGTACTTCAATGAGCTCCACGATCCCGTTCGCGCTTTGCAAGCCTTCGCCAAAGCCCGCATTGCTGCGCCGCGCGATGCCCGCATCCTCTACGAATATGACCAACTCCTGAAGCGCACGGGCCTCGGCTTGCTGGAGCGCCTGGCTAAACTCGAGGCCAATGCCACGCTGGTTGGCCAGCGCGATGACCTCTCTGTCGAGCTTGCCTCGCTTTACAACAGCCTCGACAAACCCCAGCGCGCTCTCGACCTTCTTCTTAACCGCGGCTTCCAGCCCTGGGAAGGCGGTGAGGGCCTCGTGCTCTCGCAATACGTTCGCGCCAACGTTCTAGTTGCACATCGCTTCCTGCAACGAGGAGAGCCTGCGTCGGCCATTTCAGCCCTGCTCGCCGCATGCAAGCCGCCGGAAAATCTGAGTGAAGCCAGACACCTGCTCATGAATCTCAGCATTGTTGATTACTGGCTGGGTATGGCGCACCATGATGCTGGCAATGGTTGCGAGGCCGAACTTTGTTGGGCCCGCGCCGCCCACCCAAGGGGGGATTTCCAGCAGATGCAGGCCAAGACCGTCTCCGATTGCACGTATTGGAGCGCCCTGGCTCTGCGCCGCCTCGGCCGCGAGCAAGATGCCCTCGATGCCTTCCACGCGATTCTCGACTATTCCGCCGCAATAGAACGTCAGAAACCCAAAATCGACTACTTCGCCACATCGCTGCCCGCCATGCTCCTCTTCGAAGAAGATTTGGGCCGTCGCCAGACCATCACCGCTCGCTTCCTGGAAGGGCAAGCGCGGCTCGGGTTGGGCGAGGAGGCCGCGGGAGTTCGGCTGCTTGAGGAAGTCCTGACCATGGACAACGCTCATGCAGGCGCCATCGATCTCCTCCGCTTCGACAAGGGGTAGCGACGCACGGGCCATCCATGCCTGCGCTTCCCCATTCCCCTAGGCCGCGCCGCAGGATAGTTTCTATCTTTGGAGCCGATCATCGTCTCGACCGGAGCCAAAACGTTCCGCGGATTGCTCTCGAATCCGCGCGCCATCGCCTTCACTCCAGGTTATCGCTGCGGGCGCTGATGGGAATCGACTTGGAATCGAGCACACGGCAGGTACCGCGGCCGATTTCCAATTATTTCGCCGTGGTGAGAGCCCACCGCCTTTCGAACGCCATTCTTTCTGGCGAAGACCTCAATCGTCGGAGTTGAATGGGATGACTCGGCGCGATGACCCGCATACCAGTTTTCGCGAGTGCGTAACTCGGCCTTGTGGCCGGGATGACGGCGAAGCAGTAGAACCTGACAAACCGAAATGTCTCCACGCTCGAAGGCAGCCGCGGAACCTGCCATGTAGAGCAGCCACGTGCGCAAGGTGCGTTCTGAGACGGTTTGAAGGAGACCGGAAGAACGTTCCTGAAGATTTCGGACCCATAGCCGGAGTGTGCGGGCATAGTGCTCGCGAAGAGACTCGACGTCGCGAATCTCAAAGCCGGACCCTTCGGCTGCGCGCAGCGATTCGGTAAGCGTAGGAAGCTCGCCGTCAGGAAAAACGTATTGATCGATGAAAGATTGTTTTCTGCGCGGAGATTCGGCGGCACGGACGATTCCGGAATTCAGAAAAAGGCCTCCGGGCGCCAGCAGATTGAGTGCGATCCTAAAGTAGCCGGGCAGGTTTTTCACGCCGACATGTTCGAACATTCCGATGCTTGCAAGCTTGTCGTAGCGCAACGGAAGATCGAGGGCATCCCGGTAGCCGCGATATTCGACGAAGCATCGATCGCCCAGCTCCGCCTCCGAAATTCTTTGGGCAGCCACCCGAGCTTGGCGTTTGCTCACAGTGATGCCGCGCACCTGCGCCTCGTAAATAGACGCAGCGGAAATCGCCAGACTCCCCCAGCCGCATCCGATGTCCATGAAGCGGTCACCGGGCTGAAGGTCGAGCTTGCGGCAAATAAGATCGAGTTTATCCATCTGCGCAGCATCAAGGTCCGTCGAAGAATCGCGAAAGTACGCGGCGGAGTACAGGAGTGTTGGACCGAGCCAAGGCTCATAGAACTCCACGGGGAGATCGTAATGATGGGAGATGGAAGCAGCATCTCGCCGCCGGGAATGCTTGGGGCCCTTTGTCAACCACTTTGCGAGGGCCAGCGAATCGTGGTGCAACTCGGCCAAAATTCGATCTCGCAAGCCGATGTGCCGGTCGAATAGCCATTCAGCGACACCGAACGCGGCAAAAATGTCTCCCTCGACATCGAGTTCGCCGGATACAAAAGCTTCCCCCAGACAGGTCTCAGACGGCCGCAGCAGGCTTTCGAATGTCCTCGAGCTGCGAAAAATCAGAGAGAAAGTTGGCTGCGAGCAGGAAGATGAGGACCAACTCCACAGGGGAGGGCGAATCGAGAAGGCAGAGCCGGCATAACCAAGAAACAAATGGTTGAGAGGCTTGGTTCGATCGCAATAAACAGAAGCAAGGGACATTCCGTGACTCCTTGCAGGCGTCGATAGCAACACCTGTATTTTTTGATGCGAAACGATCGGGACGTGGATGGAGCCAGTTGGATCGCGCTGGTCTAACTCGAACAGCGCTTGACGAGAGAGCCTCTGACCTTTCGGTCCCGGCTCCTGTTTCAGCGAGGTCGTCCCGGCTTTTGAACTTAGGGAAATCCCCAGTATTCTCAAATATCCTGCATAATTGCCGGTCGACGAATTCTGTCTCGGGAGCATGAGACCAGCGCGTGCCGGTAGGGCAGCCTCGAAATTCCCGCGAAGGGAACGGTGCTGTTTTTTCAATGGAGATATGACTGGCAGAAGCAGACGAGAAGGCGCGCCGGAAGATGGTTGTTGACTCGCACTCGAAGGTAGGCTATTTTACGTGAAACAAGAAATTTAGGGACGGGAATGCGTGCTACAGCCATCGGATTCGCCCACGCACCTGCTCCTTCGCTGGAGGAGCGGGGACCAGGAAGCACTGCAAGCACTCATCCCCCTCGTCTATAAGGAGCTGCGTCTGGCTGCGCGGCGCTGTTTGCGCTCGGAACGCAGCGACCACACGTTGCAAAGCACGGAGTTGGTGCATGAGGCATATCTTCGGCTCGCCGCCGATCGCCCATTGAGCACCGAAAACAAGGCGCATTTTGTCGCGGTTGCGGCCAAATTGATGCGACAGATCCTCGTGGACTATGCGCGCCGTCGGTCCGCGGCGAAACGGGGACCGCAGTACAAAGTAGAACTGTCTGAAAATTTCGATCTCCCCCTACCGGCGAATGTCGATCTTGTGGAATTGGATCATGCGTTGACTCGGCTCTCCCGACGCGACGCTCAGCAGGAAAGGATCGTGGAGCTGCGCTTCTTTGGCGGCCTCACGGTGGAGGAAACTGCTGAGGCGCTCGAGGTTTCTCCCGCAACGGTCAAACGGGACTGGAGCATGGCCAAAGCATGGCTCACGCGCGAAGTGGGGAGAAGCTCCATTGGAAAAGACAGGGCAGTGGGAGCGAGTTAAAGAAATATTCGATGCGGCCCTTCAGCAGGAGCCGGCTCAGCGGGAAGAATTCCTCAAGAACGCCTGCGGTCCGGATGATTCGCTGCGCGAAGAGGTTCGATCGCTGCTATCGGCCTACGTGGATTCGGGAGGCCTCTCGCAGCCCTTCGCCCCCGTTGATTTGCCTCCCGACGCGCGCGCCGGGGACCTGGTCGGACCCTACCGGCTCATCACCAAGATCGGCGAAGGCGGCATGGGACAGGTCTGGCTCGCCGAACAGACCGAGCCTCTGCGCCGGCAGGTAGCCCTCAAGCTGATCCGCGCTGGAGTGTATGACAGCGCCATGCTGGCGCGCTTCCTGGCGGAGCGGCAATCGCTGGCGGTGATGGAGCATCCGGCCATCGCCAAAGTGTTCGACGCGGGTGCCACGGAGGACGGTCAACCCTACCTGGTGATGGAGTATGTGCACGGCGAACCCATCACTCGCTATTGCGACGAGCACAACCTTAGCCTGAAGCAGCGGCTCGAGCTCTTCATTCAGGCGTGCGAGGGCGTGCAGCACGCGCATCAGAAGGCCATCATTCATCGCGACCTGAAGCCGGCCAACATTCTGGTGGCTGAAGTCGACGGCAAGCCCACGCCGCGCATCATCGATTTCGGACTGGCGCGCGCGATCGAACTGCAGCCGGGCGTACGGGATACAGAAGCTCTCGCGGGCACGCCGGGCTATGTGAGCCCGGAACAGGCTGCCGGCGGCGACATCGACACCCGCACCGATGTGTATTCCCTGGGCGTGGTCCTTTACGAGCTGCTCGCGGGACAGACTCCCTTCGACGCCGCAGAATGGCGGAATCTGCCGTTGGGCGAAGCGCTCGAGCGCGCGCAGAAGCAGAATACTCCGCGGCCGAGCGCAAAGGCAGCGGAGAGATCGGAGGCCACGCACGAAGCCGAAGTGCACCGCCAGTGCAGGCAGGGCAGGCTGGCGGCTCAGCTGTCCGGCGATCTGGACCTGATCGCGCTTAAGGCGCTCGAAAAAGACCGGCAAAGGCGCTACGGAACGCCCAACGAGCTCGCCGCGGACATTCGCCGCTTCCTTCGCCATGAACCCGTGGAAGCGCATCCATCGAGCCTGGCCTATCAGCTCCGGAAATACGCGCGCCGGCATCGCGTCGGGTTGGCCATGGCCGCGCTGCTGGTGCTGCTGTTCGCCGGCTTTGCTGCTTTGCAGGCTATGCAACTGCGCCGCATTAAGCGCGAGCGTGACCGCGCCAACCGCATTACCGACTTCATGACCGGCATGTTCAAGGTCTCCAACCCGAGCGAGGCTCACGGCAATCAGGTAACCGCGCGCGAAATTCTCGACAAAGCCTCGAAGGACATTGATACCGGGCTGTCGCGGGATCCTGAGCTGCAGGCGCAAATGATGGCGGTGATGGGCTCGGTCTATGAGAACCTGGGCATTTACGATCGCGCCGAGGCGCTTTTCAGCCAGGCGCACGAGATCGACCGGGGCCTCGAGGGCGCGGAAGGCGATGACACGCTGAGAGAGCAGACCCTTCTGGCCTGGATGAAATACCGCCGCGGCAAATACCACGATGCTGAAGTCATTCTGCGACAGGTGCTGGCTATTCGACTGCGCAGATTCGGGTCCAATAATGCCGACACCATGACCGTGATGGACTACCTAGGTGCGACGCTCAACTCGGAAGGACGCTCCGCCGAAGCGGAGACCATGCTGCGCCAGGCAGTGGCCTACCGCCAGCGCACCCTGGGCAACAATAATCCGGACACGCTTGTTGTGATCAACAATCTGGCGCTTGCCCTGCAGGGGCAGGGCCGCTGGGCAGAGGCGGAATCACTGGACCGCGAACTGGTGAGCCTCTGGCGGCAGATTGAAGGCCCCGACTCCGAGCGCGGACTATTTTCCTCTGACAATCTGGCGATCATTCTTTACCGGGAGAAGCGCCTGGCCGATGCCGAATTGCTTGAACGGCAGACGCTCAAAGACAAGTTGAGGGTTCTGGGACCGGACCATCCGGAGACGGTTCGTTCGATGAATACTCTGGCCGCCATACTCGCCGATGAGGGCAAGTTAAGCGATGCCAAACCCCTGGCCGAGCAGGTGCTGGCCTATCGTACCCGTGTGCTCGGACCTGACCATCCGCTCACTTTCTCCGCAATGAGCAATCTCGGGGAGGTCCTCACGCAGCTGAAAGATTATGAGGCTGCCGAACGCATTCTGAAGGAGGCGCAGGCGGGCGAGCTGCGTGCGCTGGGACCGAACTCGCCGACGGTGGGCCTCACTATGTACAACCTGGCCTGCCTGGAGCTCAAGCGCGGCCGCCGCACGGAAGCGCTCGCGACCTTGCGCGATGCGGCGGATCACGGATTGCAGCATTGGGTGGCGGCGCAAATGGCAACTGACCCCGACTTGGCGGCGCTGCACGGCGACCCGCGGTTTACCGCGCTGGTTCAATACGCCGAGCAGCATACGGCCAGCTCTATGGCCAAGTAGCTGAAGGCCTTTCCCCTACAGTCAATGTTGGCCGGGACAGCACGGAAACCCTGTGCTCCCTGATCCGGGCGGCGGAATTGTGTATCTTTCCGGGCAGCGGAGGGCTATACTACAGTTTCGTGAAGCACTCGTATTGAGAGTACGGCTCGAAATTGTCCGCCCGAAGACCAATCACGAACGCTCTTCAGATGCCTGAGGCTTGCGTTGCCGGTGCGAGCCATCCCTCAAAGAAATTGCATTCTATCTCCGGCAAGCTACGCAGGCCATACGCATTTGGACTGGTCGCGCTGGCCTTTGCCGTAACCATATGCGGCCTCGGTCACAGGCTGGCTTCTTATCTGCACGGATCGCTGGCTAACCGCGCCACCGTAACGCGTTTCTGGCTTGAGCCGCGTAACCATTCCGTCACGGCAATCCCCCGGATCGGTGGCAAGAACCGCTTCATCTCCGATTCCCAGCCACTGCCCGCCTCGCCGGTGCGGGCGCACCGCTTGGCCGCCCATCTCAGGGTCGCAGCTCTTGTCGAAGAGTGCCGGCCTGCACGCTTCAGTTTCCTCATTCCCTTCCGTTCACCCCCTCCTCAGCGCGTCTCCCTGGCATAGTCGGGCCACGCACGATTGCTCTTCTCGAGACGCATTCATGCGTGTTCCATACATCCAGTGCATTTCGAGGACGTCGCTTAGTGGAGGAGCACATGAGTTCCATCGGGCCTCTCTTGCCCGGGCTGTTATCTTTCGCGGCCCCGGCGGAACTGACCCTTGATTCGGCGCGGGCTGCATCATTGGCCCTGCGCGAAGCTGCAGGCTCAATGCGGCCTGCGGGCGCGGCAAACCGGCAGGAGGGTGCAGCATGAGCACATCTCTGTTGGCCATCGAATCCAAACCGCCTCAGTGCGAATTCAAAGGGTGCGAGCCCGGCGAGTTTCAAGCAGGCGCTTACGACATGGGGTTGCCAGCCTCCGAGGACAAGCTGAAGAGGTTTACCCAGGCAGCCGAGAAACACCGCGCGCAACTGCTGTGGCTGGCGCAGCGGATCACGCCGCAGCGCGAGGAGGCCGAGGACATTGTGCAGGAGGCGCTGCTCAAGGCCTTCCGCAACCTGGCGCAGTTTCGCGGCGACGCGCAGATGACCAGCTGGCTGCGCGCAATCGTGCAGAACACGGCGCGCGACTGGCTTCGCAACCAGAAGGGGCGCGTACACCTGCCGCTCGAACAGACACGTCCCAGCGAGGGCTCAACCATGCTCTTCGATTTTCCGCATCCCGCGGAGAGCCCCGAAGATCGTTGCGAGCGCAAGGAACTGGAGTGGATGCTGCGCAGGGAAATCAAGAAGCTGAACTCCGTTTCTCGTCGCGCTCTGCAATTGTGCGTGCTTGAGGAGTTTTCTCATAGCGCCGCTGCACATCGGCTCAACATCGGCGTGATCACCGTCAAGTCGCGAGTCTTCAGCGGGAAGCGGCGATTGAAGCGGGCGATGTGCATGCGCCTTGGCATGCAGGACGCCTGAAGCGCGGTTGGACCGGGAACGCGCGCCGGCCGCGTTACTCGGCGGCGCGCACCTCGAATGGCACGGTGAGCTGCGAGTGGTCGCCGCTGATGGTGGTGGCGGTGATGGTCATCTTGTACCGGCCGGGCGGCGCAATCACTCTGCCTTTGTCTGAGAAGAAGTCCGTGGAGACGGTCAGGCTGTCGTCCTGCGAGAGCGTGTCGGAGAGATCGACGACCGAGGATGCAAGAGAACAGGCCGCCGCGGCCGGCTCAATGGAGCAGCCCAGATGCACGCGGCCCGCATATTCGCGCGCACGCAGGGTAATCACGCTCGCCACAGACGCGCCGGCCTTCACATCGACCGGCTGCCACTGGACGGCGGGCGCGGGCACTGGCGGAATCCTGTACACGCGCACATAATCGACGAGCATCTCCGCCGGGTTGGGCGTGGTCGCGTCGGGATTTCCCGGCCAGTCGCCGCCGACCGCGAGGTTCATCACCAGGAAGAAGGGGTGGTCGAAGACCCACTGGCCGCCTTCGGGCAGATCGCTCGCATTCTGGACAAAGAATATGTTGGCCGGATCGTCCACGTAGAACTGCATCATGCCCGGCGACCAGATTATGCCGTATGTATGGAAATTGCCGTCGTCGACGCGCGCGCCGTTGGGGAACTGGAAGTCGCGCCACGGGCCATTGCCGCCGTAGTAGCGAGGACCATGCAGCGTTGCGCGAATCCGTGTGGGGCCGATGCCGTTGGTGCGCTGCGTGAGCGCGACGTTTTCGACGATCGTGAAGGAACCCGACGCGGGCCAGCCCGTGGTGAGAAAGTTCGAGCCCAGCATCCAGAATGAGGGCCACAACCCGGTGCCCACCGGCAGCTTCATGCGCGCTTCAATGCGCCCGTACTCAAAGTCCTTGAGGCCTCGTGTGGTGAGGCGGGCTGACGTCCAATCGCCGTCGGCGTTGCGCTCGGCGCGCAGAACCAGATGGCCGGAGCCGTCTAAAAAGGCGTTGGGTCGGCGTGGATCGCATCCATGAGGATTTGCGCCCACAGGGGCGCAGTACGTCTCCACTTCGTGGTCGCCCCATCCCTGGTTGCCGAATTCGTTATGGCTTCCGGTGTCATAAGTCCAGTGGGTAGGGTCCGGCGCTTGCCCGGCAGCGCCGTTGAATTCGTCACTCCAAACGGGATCACCCCACCGGAAGGATTGTGCGACGGGTTGGACCGCATGTTCCCTGTTCCGGCCAAAGAAGTAACCTGCGAGGAAGATGACAGGGACCACGAACAGAACCAGCGCGGACTCAAGGAGCAGGCGCCGATGTCCGGCCAAAAACCCGGCTCGCGCCTTCGGTTGCGCGCCCGCGGAATTTGCGCTTTGCTCCGTCTCGGCCTCTTCATCCGCTTCTGAGGCGTCGATCGTGGCTTCATCCGGCAGGGCCACGTGCGCGCCGGGCGCATTCGGACGGACAAATTGCGGAACGTAATGGCCGAGCGGCAGCACGATTTGCAGCGCATGACTCCCTCCGTCCGTCGAATAGATCTTCCAAAGCTTCTTGCGCAGCGAGCGCGCGGTGACGCGAACAATGGGGTCAATGTGGGAGTCGAAGCTCGACTCCTTGCGCCCGAGCGCTTCGACAGCGATTGTGTATTCTCGGATGTCGTCGGTCTGGCCATCGAAGTATTTGTTGCAAATGAAGGAAAGGAAACGAACCAGGCTCTGGGAGCGGCTGATCTCGGGATCGTTGAGGATGCGTTCCAATTCTTCGCGTTCTTCACGGAACGCGACGCTGGCGCCGTGCGGGCGCGGCCCCGACTCGGCAGGTTTCTCCAGCTTCTCGATCGATGCGTCCAGTGGCATGCGCGCTCAACGAGTCTCCGCGGCGGCGCGCGGCAGCCGGGGCCTGATTTGATTCCGCATGTGCCTGCAATGCGGACGCCGTCAGCGCGCAGCCTGAGCTTCGTAAGCTGGAATCATAGCATTTTGTTTGTGCGCAAATGAAGACCCCGTCCCCGAACCGGCAGCCCATTGCGGCAGAGGCGCGAGAACCTTACGGTCGGCCTTTTTCGGCGCGTTCTTCGCCCATCCGGTAAACGCGCACATAATCAACCAGCATAGTCGCTGGAAACGGAGTGGACGCGTCGGGATCGCCCGGCCAGTAGCCACCAACGGCTACGTTGAGCACCAGAAAAAAGGGGTGGTCGAATGCCCAATGGGAGCCAGGGGGTACGTTGTCGGCGGTCTGCGTTTCATAAAGGATATCGTCGACGTAAAAGCGGACGGTTCCGGGCGCCCATTCGATGGCGAAGACGTGAAATCCGTCGCTGAATCGTCCCTGGCCGGGAAGGGTGTAGAAACCGCTGAGAGGGTGGCCGCCGGAATAGCCGGGACCGTGAAGACTGCCATGAATTCGCGAAGGTTCGTAGCCCACGTTCTCCATGATGTCGATCTCGCCGCAGGCCGGCCACCCGATGCGATCGTAGTCGCTGCCGAGCATCCAGAATGCAGGCCAGATTCCCTGTCCCTGAGGGATCCGGATGCGCGCTTCGATGCGGCCATACTTGAGCTCAAAGCGTCCCTGCGATTCGATGCGTGCGGAAGTATAGTTGCGCCTCAATCCATCGGGGCCGAGAAAGGACTCGCGCCGGGCGTTCATGACGAGGTTCCCATCCTGCTCGTGGATATTTGCCGGCCGGCCCGTGTAGTATTCGAGCTCGCGATTGCCGTAGCCGGAATCATTGGTGATCACGGCCCACTTTGCAGGGTCGGGCATGCTGCCGTCGGGTCCGTTAAATTCATCGCTCCAAATAAGAGTGCGAGCCTTTTCCGCAGTGTCTGCACCCGACTTTTTGGGCCTGCCGGCCTGAGCTGCAATCGCGCTAAACCCCAGGGCGAACCCGAGCAGCGCAACAGTGCCTGGCAGGAATGGTAAGTTGCGCCAAAATTTAGGCATCGTAGGCACGGGTTCCACAGTTTCCGGCGAAGCGCGGCGCATGGATCTCCTGGGGGTCGCTCTCAGTTGGTGTAGATACGCACATAATCGACGAGCATTTGCGATGGAAACGGGGTGCTCGAGTCAGGAGACCCGGGCCAGTCGCCTCCGATGGCCAGATTGAGAAGAAGGAAGCTCGGCCCGGAATCGAACGGCCAAACCGAACCCGAAAATCCGCTGATGCTCGAAGGCGTGTACGTTGCGTACGGCTGGGATGGGTCATCGACGTAATAGGCTACGCTGCCCTTGCTCCAGATCATGCCGTAGGTGTGCCAGGTCGCGGCAGTGACGCCGGCGGGAAAATTGAATTGCGTGCCGAGATTGCTGCCGGTGAATCCGGTGCCGTGAATTGAACCCATATTCCAATCCGGCGAGCCGGCCGCATTCACGCGCTCGAGCACGTCCATCTCACCGCAGGCCGGCCAGTTCGCAGTCGCAATGCTATTCCCCAGCAGCCAGTTGGCAGGCCAAAAGCCCTGCGCCTCCGGCACCTGAGCGCGAAATTCGACGCGGCCGTACTGAAAGCTGAACAGGCCTTCGCTCTTGAGCCGGGCCGAGGTGTAGACGCCCGGGGAAGGCTCCTCAGCCACGATGTGCAGATAGCCGTCTGTCCCAACGTAGACATTGGGGTTGGCGCTGCTGCATGGCGAAACGGAGGAGTTCCAGCCGCAATAATCCTCAAGCTCATCATTGCCCCAGCCGCCGGCGCCTGTGTCGTAGGTCCAGGTGGCGGGATTGGGCTGGGCGTTGGCGCCGGTCGAGTTCGAGAACTCGTCGCTCCACACCAGGGTTCCTGACGGAATGTTGGCCGCGAAGGTCTGGCTGGTGACGGGGCTGTTCGTGTCGCCTGGCGCCGCAGCCATGGCGTTGAGAGTGAGATTCGAGTCCACCAGGAAGGGTGCTTCGTAGATCGGTGAGGATGTGGTAGGCGTGGAACCGTCCGTCGTGAAAAAGATGGTGGCGCCCGCAGTCGTAGCGCTCAGGCTTACGATCACGGCGCCACCCTGGGCCGCGCTTGTTGCGACCGTGGGCGCGGCGGTCTGCGTTGTCGCGCCGCCGCCGGTCATTGAGCCGCCGCCGCTGCCGCAGCCGGCCAGCAGAATAGCGCTGACGGCCAGCACGCAGCGGAGTCGAAACTCAGAAGAAAGGGACATGCGGCAGAGTTTTCTCCTCGGGTCGTGCGGATTCGCGCCCGCTTGCTTCCATGATGAACCGCGCCTCGCCGAATCGCGAATCTGGGCTGCCTGCTCCGTCTGTCATCAGCATTCAAATTTTGCCGCGCCGGGCTCCGGAGATCATGGCCGGAGCGCGGCGCGCAGGCAAATCCGCTAGAACGTTAGACGCGCACCGAATTGGCCAATGCGCCCGCCGACGCCGCCATAGCTGATGATCTGTCCGAATGTTCCGTCAGCCATGTTCGTGTCCGGGCCGCCCAGCGCATCGCGGTTGAACACGTTGAAGAACTCCATGCGGAGAGTGAGGTTGTATCGGCCCTCGGGACCGAAGCCGAGAGTCTTGTGCGCGCCCAGGTCTTCCGTGGCCAGGCCGGGATTGCGCACTTGCGATTGATAGTTGCCGCCGTTGCCGAATTGCGGAGCAGCCCCTCCATATGCGCCAGGATTGGGATTCTGGAAGCAGGCCGTGTTCAAAAACGGCTGGAAGAGCTTGCGCGTGCCCGTGGTCAGCTTGCAGTTGGAGGCCAGGTTGACGTAGACCGCATTGAAGCCCTCGTAGTAATTCGTCGAGTGCACGGAGATGGGCGTGCCGGTGTCGTAGTGGAAGTCGCCGTCGAGGCTCCAGCCGCCGATGAAGCCGTTAGCGAGCGGGCTTACCGCCGAACCGAACTGCTTGCCGCGCCCGAAGGGAAGGTTATAGATGATGTAGCCCTTCACGATATGGGTTTCGTCGAAGTCAGAGATATCCTTGGCTTCGTCCTTCAGGTCGTACGTATTCTGCAGCGACCCTGTCCACCAGAGTTCCTGGAAGTCGCTGTCGATATCACCGTGAGTGCGCGACCAGTTGTAGCTGCCCAGCAGCGAAAGGCCGTGCGCTGCTCTTCGCTGCACGCTGAATTGCAGGCTCTTGTAGTCCCCATTACCGAGCGGCGCGCCCACGGAAAGCATAGGGCCGTAGCCGGCTTCGGCCTGCGGATACGGCGTCAGGCCCTCCCATCCGGGGCCGGTGCTGCCCCAATACCCGTTATAGGTGGATGGAAATTCTCCGGTGACCACATAGTTCTGGTAGTTGGCCTCCGTGGGCTGATTGGTCTCAAAGATGCCGCTCTGCAGGTGGTAGCTGTGGCTCTGGATCCAGTTAACGTCGAGCTTGGTTACGCTGTCGAGCTCCCGCTGCACGCCCACGCTGTATTGCTGCACGTTGCCCGGAGTAAGCGAGCGCGGGTCGACGTGGATCACATCGGCCTGCGTGTATTGTGGCGTCTTCACCTGGGAGCTGACCGGGCTGTAGCCGTTATCCCAGTCGAATGCAACTCCATTGGTGGCGAAACCCTCCTGGGTTACCGGATGGAAGCCGACATCGCCTGCCTGCTGATACGGCACGCCTCCCCAGGTATTCAGATTGAGTGGAGTGAAGAAGACCCCGACGTTTGCGCGGGCCACCATCTTATTCGTGAGCTTGTAAGCGATGCCGATGTGCGGCGAGTAGTTGAAATAATCCTGGCGCTTTTCAAACGACTGGCTGCCGCTGGTGAGGTACTGGTACTCGCCATACTCGCCGGTGACAGGATTGAGCGCGTCGGTCACAAAGTTTGACCAGTGGCCGTACTTCTCTTTGTAGGGATTGTTGTAATCCCAGCGCAGGCTTACGTTGAGTGTGATCCGCGAGCCGGCGCGGATATCGTCGCTCGCATACCAGGAGAAGGCTTTGCGGCGGCCATATTCGTTGTCGGGGTTGTTGGTCTCCGCGTTGTACACCTGGCCAAGAAGGAAACTGCCGAAGGCGTTGCCCACCTCGTCATAGGCATTGAAGTCATACCAGTTGGGCGCGGTTTGCGTGGGATCGAAGATGAGCGGGTAACCACCGGTAAAGGTGTTGTCGTCGGTGGTGTAGTTGAACTGCATGGCGCGAAACTCAATGCCGAATTTCACGTTGTTGCGGCCGTGGCTCCAGACCGTCTCATCGTTGTAGACGTAGGTGTTGCCGGCATAGTAGTCGTTGTACTGGCTGCCCAGGGGCGAGAAGTTCCAGCCGTTCTGATAATTCGCGCCGCCGAAGTACATTCCGGAATCGAAATAAATGAGCGGAAAGTTTCCTGCGCCATCGAAGCCCAGCAGCTTGTTGTCCCAGTGGCCGGTTTGGGAGACGGCGATGCTCGGATTGCGGAAGCGATTGAACGTAGCGTAGACGGTGTTGAGCAGGTTGGGCGAAATGGTGATGGCGTCGCTCAGGCGCGCGCCGGGCGCGGTCGTATTGTGCCAGTACGAGTTGGCCATGGGACCGCCATCGGGCGCAGTGGGCGACCACACGCCGCCCTGGTCGGCGTTGATGCGCGGGTAGTCGTCCCAATAGAAAGAGCCGGCGATGTGCTGCCTGCTGTTCATGTAGTAATCCATCTTGAGGCTCGACTGCGTATTGTGGAACCAGGGATCGGGTTGATAGCCAGGCCCGGCATCGTTGGCCGTCAGGCTCGACTCCGGTTGGTAGTACTGGTGGTACAGCTGAAGAATCTCCGACGTGACCCTGCTGATGCGGTTGGTGGGAATCTGGTTGTTGACGAAGACGCAGCCAAAGGCGCCGTTCGTCGCCGTGGCCGGATCGACGATGGCGCCCTTGTAAACCGGATTGCCGCAGCTATCCAGAGCTGGCGCGCCGCCGTACGTGAGCACGGGCACGGTGGGCGAGAGCATCGGGCTCAGATCGGCGTACGCAGTGACGTTGCCGCTCGAGTCCAGGCCCATCATGGCGTCCGTGGGCACGGTGCGCGAATTGGGGCCGAGGTTCCACATCGACTGCATGTAGCGCTCGAATGCGCCAAAGTAAAACAGCTTGTTCTTCACGATGGCTCCGCCAAAGCTGCCGCCCCAGTCGGAGAGCGAGTCGCTGATCTTGAGATATGCGGCCGCATTGGCCGGATCGGTGATCGCCGACAGGTGATTCGAGGCGCTGATGGCATCGAGCGCGGTCGAGTGCGAAAAGCCGAAGAGCGAGCCGTGAATCCTGTTGGTGCCTGACTTGAGCTCGTAACGGAACACGCCGCCGCCCGTGCGGCCCGCGTCCGCTGTAATGCCGGCGGTGTCGGTCTCGAACTCCTGTACGGATTCCATCGGAGGTTGCGACTCGCTGATGTAGCCGCCAAGCTGCGAAGTTGCCGAGGTGCCGTCGATGAGCACCTCCTTGGTCATGGCCATGCCGCCGTCGATATGCGAGCTGTAATCGGAGCCCTCGGCGCCGGGCACATAGGCGAAGATGAAGTTGGAGAGGTTACGGCTGCCCTGCACATTGAGCGGCAACTCGGTGACCGCTTCGCCATTCAGGTTGGTGGAGACGGTGGAGTCCTCGGTCTGCAGGATGGGCGGCGCCGAGGTGACTTCTACGGTTTCGCTGGCCCGGCCGATGCGCAACGCGACGTCGATTTCGGCAATTTGCCCGATCAGCAGCGTAACGCCGGTGCGGCGCAGGGTCTCAAAGCCGGACTTCGAAAACTCGACGGAATAGCTGCCAACCGCAAGATCGCTGACCCGATAAAACCCGGCGCTATCGGTGGTCGTCGTGACCATCTGGCCGGTGCCGGCGTTGGTGATCTGAACCTGCGCGCCCGGCAATACGGCGGACGAGGTGTCCGTGACCGTGCCGGTGATGCTTCCCCGGTCCGACTGCGCAAAGAGCACACTCGCCGTGCTGAGCGCGGCCAACCCAATGATCGCCAGAGCCTTTCCCCAAAGCTTGCCCATCCTCATGGTTCCTCCTCAATGCCGCACCTGGTTTGGCGGTGCGGAGCAGATGTTGCGCGTAAACCTTTGCTTCTGAGCCGGAGCCCCCTTTTGCTAGGGCGGGTTTCCGCGCGGAAGCCGCCACGATGAGCTCCGCCCTTCGGGTCAGCCTGGCCGCAGAACGGCCATGAAAAGGTGCTCTTGAAACCAGAAGCATTGAACGCGCCCGTGAGCAGAACTGGAAACGTAAGCCGGGGATAAATTAACCTGTGACTCGGAACGAGGGTTTGAGACCCGATTCGGCGAGTGCAGGCGGCGCCAGACTTATGGCCTGAAAGGGAGCTGTCCGCAAGGCAGTGAATTTACGTGTAAATCGGACATTTGTAAGAGCTGATTTACGTGTAAAAAGGACTGGATTGCAAGAAATTGCGAGCGCTGCGATGTCCATGGCTCGATTCTTGATTCATCCCCGTCAATTTCAATTTGCCGGCAGGCCAGGGGCACACGGCACGACCGGCACGGAGGGCCGCACCCACGTTTGAGACTCACCAAAGATTGAGATCCCGACATAGCCGCGCAACTCCAGCCTTGCACCCGCAGAGTTTCCCGTGGCCGACCCGGCCGCAGTCATGGACCCGTGGTACGTCTTCCCGGTCTTCGGGTCGTAGAGCGTCCCGCCGTTCGCATGAACGGAGTCGCGCAGGGTAAATCCAGAGCCGATCTTCAAACCGCAAAGCGCGCGCCGGCGCAGACTGGCATCGGGGTTATGGATGTCAGTTGTAGCCGGCGCGGACGGGCTGAGCTCGATCAGCCGCAGACAGATCTGGTTGCCGCAGGAGCCGATGCGAATCACGGAGCCGGTTGGATCCTGCCAGTCGCCCAGGACCCCGGACCGTACGCCGGCCGGCTGCGCAGCCCATGGCGCGAGCGCAGCCAGCACCAGGAAAGCCAGCGTCCCATTCATGCGGCAAAGCCTCGACCCGTCCTCATCGAAAAAAACGGGAATTTATTGCGCGCCGGCACGCGGCTTGATCAGGTCGTCAAGATAATCCGGCTTGCTCGCGACGCGCTCCAGGTGCGCATAACGTGGGCCACCGTGGTAGTCGATGTTACAGGTGCGAAAATATCCGTCGGAAACGACCAAAAGCCTGATCGGCTGCGAGGAGTCACTCGAATCCTTGACCGCATCGGCGAGCAGCTCAGGCGTGTAAATGCGGTCGTTGACCCCGACAATCTTCATGCCCGAAGAAATCCCGGCCTGAAATGCCGGGCCACCGAAAATGGAGTCATTGACCATGCCGTCGTCGCCCACCTGGAGCCCGATGGAATAAACCTCGCCCTGGTGGCCGCGCCGGCCCGGCAGCTTGGCCGGTTCGCTTGAAAATACAACTTTCCAGCCGCCGTTCTCGATCCCGCCTACGGGCGCTTCGGCGGAAGTCGAGTCGAGCCGCTCATGAAAGAACGACGCCCAGTCGTAGGGTGCGATCGAATTGAGCGCGCTCATCACATCGTCAAAGGTGTAAGGCTTCAATTCGGGACCGTTATTCGGTCCGCCGTGAAACAAGTGGCAGAAATCGTCGATCGATTGGACGCCATTCGTTTGCTGATGGATGATGGTGGCCACTTCCAGCCACACTAGGTCGCCTTCATCGTAGTAATCGGTGCCGCGGCGTTCACTCAGCCACCCCCGTTCGCCGGGCCCGCCGCCTCCGAGGACCGGCTCGGCCACGGCCGTATCGAGGAGCGGGCGCCAGGTGCGTCCCGGCCGGCCGGGCCCCAGCTGCGCGGCGATGCTGGCGAGGTATTCGTGGTACTGGTCCGGCGTCCACAATCCGCTGCGCGCGGCCAACATTGGACCCAGGTAATCAGTGAGCCCTTCATAGACCCACAAAAGATCGGTTTCCTCTGACTGTTCGTAGTAGGGAGTCGCCAGATCGGCGGGACGGCGGAATTTTCCGTTCCAGGAGTGAACGAATTCGTGCGCCAGCAACCCGCCCAGCATGAAGCCGGAACTCGGCTCCAGCAGCGCACGCTCGGGCAGGCGGCTGTCATTCGATTCGTGGTGTTCGAGCCCAAAGTGGGCCACGTGATCGCTGAGCGTCAGCAGGAAATGGTAATCGCGGTAATGGCGCGTGCCGAAGAGCTTGCCCGACTCGGCCACCAGGTTCACCATCTCCTTCTGGTTTTCCGGGCTGATGTTGAGCGCCTCCTCACTGTCGGCCACCATGTCAAGCTCGTGATGAATCGGCTCTCCCGGCGGCGTGATGTCGATGTCACGGTAGTACTGCCCGGTGATGAGAGGCGAATCCACCAGCCGGTTGAGGGCCACGGGCTTAAACGTAATGTCGTTGCCGGATTGCTTCTCGACCGCAAGCGCGGTGCCGAACTTCCAGCCTTCGGGGATGCGCAGGGAAGCGTCGTAAGTAAGCTGCTCTGCGGGCGTACCGGCTGGATAGAAGAGCACGTCGTTCCACTCAAGGACCATCAGCTTGTCCGTAGCCGAGTATCCTTCGGGCTCGATGAAATCGTAGCTTGCTGTGAGCCGGTTCACCCCCGCGGGAATGTCCAGGTGGAAGGTGAAGACATCGAGCAGATCGCGCTTCCACGGGATGGTCTTCCCGTCGGCTTCGAAATGCAGATTGACAACGTCGGCGATAGGGCCGGACGCGGCATGTTCGCCGGGAATCCACTTGGGATAGTAGAGGGTGAGCGGACCGGCTGCGACGGGGATCTCCATGCGGGCATGCAGCAGCTTCTGTTCCGTGCCGGTTGCATCCACGGCAAGGGAGATTGCGTCGGCAGCGAGCGCACACGGCGCACTCAGCGCCAGAAGGAAGGCAAGGAACAACAACGGGCGTTTACGGCTAAGGATCATGCAGGACTCCTTGAGGAGGGAATTTTCGCACTGCTGCATCATACGCGGTGAGGGCCGGACTTCAGGACCTGTTCCTTCTCTTGCGCGAACGACACAAATCTTCCCAGTCTTTCTCCGTACGGTCGGCATAGGCGCAGCCGAATTTGGCCAGCGACTGGGCAAATCCGCCGCCCGAGCCGAGATAGCCGGCGATCACGAGCGGATCGCCGGAGCGGGCGTGGCCGCGCGCAAGCAATTCGCCACAGACTTCTGCGTAGGCGCTCAGACCGCCCCCGGCGAGGTCATCGAGCTCGATCGATCCCTTGTGGTCGTTCAACTGGCGCACCAGAAACGTGCGCGCGCCGATGTGCGTCCAGCCCAGGAACGGGTCAGTCTGCACCTGCATGGCGCGCTGGCCGTCAGCCACGCGTTGGCCATTGTGGTGCGGCGATTGTGCGTCTGGAAGATACGGCGCGTAAGCCGACGCGGTCTCTTCCTTGATCTGCAGGAAGAGCGGATCGCCTGGCCCATTGCCCTCGAGGTAGATGCAATAGTCGCGTAGACCGACAGAGCCTGTTCCGACCACTTTGAAGGCCACATCGATGGGGCGATAGAGCGAGAGCAGGTGCTGACGCTGCGGCTCCAGCGTAGCGCGATACGTACCGAGCGAGGCCAGCACCGCGGCCGCCTGCGAGGCGCTTACGCGCGTAAGCATGGGCTTCGCTTCCTTGAAGTGCCGCGGTGCGCTGAGATCGGTCGACCGGGGCTCGGTGAGCTGCTCGAGCGTGTGCATCGGCGTGGCGCGCTCAGCTTTGAGCAGTGCCGCATGCACCGGCTTGGCCATCCCGATGCGGTGCACCTGGAAGCGACCGACCTCGAGGAGGGGCATGCGTGCGAATGCTCGCATCTGTGCGGAATAGCGCTCGATGCATGCCTCGACTGCCCGGCGCGCTGCGCCCTCCTTGTGGCCCGCTGCGCGGCCGGCGAGGACCAGCGACGCGGCCATGCGCTTCAGATCCCATTCGAAGGGTCCGCGAATGGTCTCGTCGAAATCGTTGATGTCGAAGACCAGGCGGCCGTCGGGCGCGGCAAAGGCGCCTAGATTTCGCACATGCGCATCGCCACAAAGCTGGCTGATGATGCCGGTCGATGGTGTCACGGAAAAGTCGGTGGCCATAACCGGCGCGGCGCCGCGAAAATAAGCAAACGGCGACTCGGCCATCAGCTCGTATTTGAGCTTGACCAGCGAGGCGACTCGGCCGCGCATGGAGTGCTCGAGAAGCTGGAGCGACGTAGCCGGACGCGTTTTGGCGCGCAGCTGGTCATGCTGCTGGCGGCCGATCTGCTTGCGCCGCGCCTGGCCGAGTTTGCGCCGCTCCTGAGGCGTGGTCCACTGCATGAATCGCGTCTCCGCTTTCTCTCGCTTCGCCGGTCTATTGCGAAATGGCAACTGCGAGGTAAACCAATTGTAGAACCACGCTCGCGGGCCGCCTGCCTTTGCAGTACGGCGCTGGCGCCAGGCTGATTTACACTCATGCTTAAAGCGCCCGCTCCTTTCCCTCGCGGCCTTCGGGCGCTGCCGCTCTTTGCTCGGCCGCACTTTGCTCCAGTATTTTGTTTCAGGAGGAAACTCATTTGACCCGTGCAGCCTCCTTCCTGTTTCCGGGTTCGCTTGGCCTGTGCCTTGCCTGTACCTGTCTTTGCGCGCAAACCACCTCAAAGCCGCTCACGGTAGAGGCCATCTACGGCCATGGATCGTTGATCGGCAGCCCGCCCGATGAGCTGACCTGGTCGCCGGATGGGAAGCTCCTCACCTATCTCGACGGCGGCGAGATGGTTGCGCTTGATCCGGCCACCGGCAAGTCCCACGTCCTTGTGAGCCGCGACAAGCTCTCTCCTTTGCTGACCGAAAGCGGAACGGAGCAGGACCGCGACCATCGCCGGCGCTATGGCGCGGCCAGTTATCAGTGGTCGCCGGATTCAACGCACCTGCTGTTCGACTCCGACGGCCACATCTGGCTTTACGACCTGCACAATGGCGTGGGCGTGCAGATGGGTTATTCCGGCGCGGCTTCGGGCGACGATCCGAAGTTTTCGCCTGACGGCTCGACCATCTCCTTCATTCGCGATCATGGCATCGCCGTCATCCGGCTCAAGGAACCGGACACGCCGACCGCGATGATTGCGCCGGCGCCGAATCCGGCGACTCTTTGCGGGCAGGTCGATTGGGTGTACGAAGAAGAGCTGGACACGCGCAGCAACTACTTCTGGTCGCCGGACTCAAAGAACATTGCATTCCTCGAAATGAATGAAGCGCAGGTGCCGGAGTACCCGCTCACGGACTGGATTCCCATTCACGCGTCGGTTGCCGAGCAGCGCTATCCGCAGCCCGGCGACGCCAATCCGGGCGTGCGGGTGGGTGTGGTGAGCGCGCGCGGCGGGCGGGTGAGCTGGATCCATCTGCCGATCGAAGCCGGACAAGATTATGTGCCCCGCTTTGGATGGGTCAACGACAAGACGCTCTGGATCGAGACGCTCACGCGCGACCAGAAGCATCGCGATCTTTACTTTGGCGATCCCAGCACCGGCGATGCGCGACTGATGCTCGAAATCAAGGACGAAAAATTTCTGGATGAAAACTACAACATCAGCCTAGGCGATGGTTTCCTTGTCCTCACCGACTGGAGCGACGGTCACAATCACCTCTATCTCTACAGCTACGACCAGCACCATCCCATGGATAAGAACGCGAGCCTGGTAAAGCAGCTCACCAGCGGCGACTTCGAGGTGAGCGACGTCTATAGCGTCGATTTCGATCGCAAAGTTGTCGCTTACGCTTCCAACGAAGACAACGTGCTGGAGCAGCAGTTGTGGCAAGTGAGTTTTGATGGCGAGCGCAAGCGGTTGAGCAGCGGTGCGGGTTTTGACGAAGGCAACTTTGCGCCTGCGGGCACCGCGTTCATTGACATTCACTCCACGCGCATGGATCCGCCGGAAGACGATCTGTGCCAGGCTGCAGGCAAGTGCAGCGTCCTCTGGCGGACGCACGCCCTCGGCCCGTATGGATTGCGCGCGCCGGATCAACTAGAGGTGAAGGCGCACGACGGAACAACTCTCTACGCCACGGTGCTGCTGCCGCAGGACGCCACAGCGCGGGCCAGCGTGCCGCTGATCGTGAATCCTTACGGGGGCCCCGGGCCGCAGACCGTATCCAATCGCTGGAGCGACGCGCTGCTGTTCGACGAGTTGCTGGCCGAGCACGGATTCGCCGTGTTACACGCTGACAATCGCGGCACGGGCATGCGCGGACGCACGTTTGCGCAGGCCGCTTACCACAACTTCGGCCCCGTCCAGCTCGAGGACCAGCTCACCGTGGTGGATGCAGTGGTGGCCAAATACCCGCAAATCGATCCCAGGCGCCTGGGCTGGTGGGGCTGGAGCTGGGGCGGAACTTTCACTCTCTACGCGATGTCGCACTCAGACCGCTTCAAGGCAGGCGTCGCCGTGGCGCCCGTGACCGACTGGCGTGACTACGACTCGATTTATACCGAGCGTTACATGGGACTGCCTGACCAGAATGCGGATGCATACCACGACGATTCCGTGGTGAATTCCGCCGCGAATCTCAAGGGAAGGCTCTTATTGGCGCATGGCACCGGTGACGACAATGTGCACATCGAAAACACGGTGCAGTTTGTGCAGAAGCTGATTGAAGCTGGCATTCCGTACGATCTCCAAATCTACCCGCGCAAAACGCACGCGATTGCCGGCCCCGATGTGCGGACGCACCTCTTTAAACGGATCCTGGCTCAATTTGAGACGTATTTAATGCCTGCTGGTAAATGACCATCGGGCGATGCGCGCCTGAAAAGCGTGTTCAGACTTCGTGGCGCTTAAAGAGATCGTCTTTTTCGCGGCAGCCGCAGTCGGAGCACTCCAGGCAGCAAACCAGCAGCACGGCAACACCCACCGTAATCAGGACGGCGAGGATGTTCCCGTTGACTCCGAGCCAGTGCATCAGGGTGCTCATGGTGAAGGCCATTTCCGAGGTGATTCGATTTCCATCATAACCGGAATTTCTGCAAACTTACCTCATTACGTTTGACGCAAGGGGCATTGTACTGGTTGATCGGCGTTGATTCCACTCATTTTCTTCAGACGAAACGGCAAACATAGACCGAAGATCGGCGGAAGATATTTTTCATCCTCTCGAGGGAATTTTCAGGAATCCGAACAGGGTGGCACTGCTCTAGGGGGTAACCTGAAATCCTTCAACGGCTAAATAGCCTGTACCCCGGTTCACGAGGCGCAGGCTATGCGCGGCCGGGTGCAGATCGGCAGCCGCAAAAACTTGCACACCCGAGATTCTGGGAAAAGTTGGCATGCGCACTTCGATTGCCGAGGCGAGCCGCCCGTCGAGATAGATATCAGCCGCGCCGAACTCCGGACCCTTTTCACCGAAGAGCGCCACGCCCGTTCCATGGAACGGCAGCTCCACCGCTGCGCCCGCAGCGCCGGTGTAGCGCGTGCGCGCCTTGAGGCTCGGCAGAGCATCGCTGCCCGCGTGCCATGCGCCGGTGTATACCACAGCGGGATCATCGGCGGGAATGCTGACCGGCGAAGGCAACAGCCGCGTGTCGAGGATGAGTGGGATCTCCCACATTTTGTAAAGCCCTTCGGGAATGTCCTCAAATGGACAGCCGGAGGTAAACATCGAAATCCTCACGTTGGAGCCCATGCGTTTCTGGAAGCGCGCGCAGAGACTTGGTCCATACATGTGACCGGCGGAGAGAAAGCTGTCGTCGAATGAATCTATGCGTGTCCATGGTCCCCAGGGATGTTCGGCTTGAAGGAAGTCATAGCGCATGCGCGCCGGCTCAAACCATTTGGTGAGCCTCTCGGTGTTGTACCAGGCGATAAGGAGATAGAGGTTGAGTGCGGCAATAAAGCAGATGGGACCCTGGCCGCAGTGCGCCGGCGCGGAGAAGATCGGCGCGGCTTCGGCAATGGACGCAGACCAGCTTTCTTCCCGCACGCCATCGCCTCCCGCATAGTAACTCCAGTCTGCACTTGAGAGTGCGGAGAGCTTGCTGCGTTCGACGCGGCCAAGGTTATACGCGTCACCGTCGTTCCAGAAGCCGTTGGTCGAGGAGGCATAGACGAAGCGATCCGCGCCGTCGCGCGCAACTGCGCCGCCGTTCTGTCCGTAGTGCACGAAGAATGGCGCGCCGAATGCGGGTCCAGAAGCAGATGCAGGCCACATGGGCCGGATGTAGCTTTCCTCTGCGCTGCGCGTCCAGGTCAATCCGCGATCCGTAGATTTGATCAGGCTCGAGTTCACAGCGGTCTGCCGCATCAGCGGGTCGCCGCTCTCGCTGCCATAGGTGTTGCGCGAGACAAAAGCATAGAACACGCCGTCAATGCACTCCTGTCCGCAAGCCTTCCAGGTGGCGCCGTCCGCACGCTTCTCGCCGCCCTTGCCGTATTCGTCCATGCTGTTCACCTGCGCGCCGGCGAGCGCGTCTATACTGTCGCCGACGAGCCGGTTGAACGCGAGATTGCGCCCGCGCCCCTTTGGCCCGAAGCCGCGCCCGTCGCAGTTGAAGGCATAGAGATTGCCGTCGTCGGCCCAGAAGGGATCCCACGTGTCGCCATTCGAGTCATCCCACTTGTGAATGCTGTTGAGATCGGGAAAGACACGCGCGACGTGCGCGGATTCTTCCGTGCGGCCGAAAGCGAGATGGTTGGGCGTCGACAGCACGACCCCGGTGGCGACCGCGTTTTTGAGAAACGACCGGCGGGAATGATGCATGATGGGAATTCATTCTAGAACGTTCACGGCGCAGCTACGCCAGGAGAGGATGGCCGGTTTGAAAGCATGTGTCTCCATGCGCGCGAAACGTGACCTCCCCGAGAAAATGTGCGGCTTCTGATCGAGTTGGAGGGGCACACTGCGAAGAGTCAAGGCTCGAGCTGCACGCTAAGGCCGGCTCCAAAGGTGCGAATGGGGCTTTTAGTCCCCGCGATGCGCGCGGGATCTGGCTGATTGCCCGTGAGGCTTACTGCTGCGCCTGCTGAGGTGGGTGCTCCACGCTGTAGGGGCCGGGGAGGATGGGCGCAGAGGGCTTCTGCGCTTGCTCGGGCGAGTCGGTCACATTCGTGCGCTTTGAATAAATACGGAACTGGACTACGAGATCGAGCAGCACGGGCACGGGTTTGCCGTCTTTCATGGCCGGCGCGAACTGTGCCTTGCGGATGCCGTCAACGGCGCTCTCGTCCAGGCCGAAGCCGATGGGACGGGCGACGGCGATCTCGGCGGGTTTGCCGTCAGGGCCGATCACGGCATGGTACAGAGCCATGCCGGCCACTCCGGCCGACTGCGCGAACTCGTTGGAGGCCGGCTCGAAGGTGGTGAGCAGGCGCGCCTTGGTGTCGACCGTGTTCTGGCGCAGAACTCCCGGGTCGGTGGGGCGGAAATCAGTGTGAGCAGCGGCGGCCTGGTAGTAGAGCTTCCAGAAGTCGGGCATGGCGGACAGCATGCGCTCGTCGAGGCCGACGGAGAAGACATTATTGAGGGCGTCTTTGAGGACCTGGGCGGCATGTGCGGGCGAGGTGGTGGCAGTGACACTGTTGGGATCAGCCGGACGCTCCTCGGGCGAGGCCGAGGCGATCTCCTTCTGCGCTTCGTCAGTGTCGGGCTCCTCGGGCTGGGCGCTGGACGAAGCCGACGCATTTTCTGGTGAAGCCGGCGATGCGGGCTGCGCGGTGGGGGCATTGTCTGCCGTTGCCGATGCTGCGGATGCGTTTTCCGAACCAGAGCCGCCGGCGGTTGGCGCTGGCTGCGCGCTCGCGGCCGGTGCGCCTTTTACGGGAGCGGCATTGGCTGCGGTTTCGAGCTTCCTGCCTTTTTCCTTTTTCTCTTTTGGCTTGACCACGAGTTCGCGGTCGATGGTGATCTTCACCAGCTTTTTCTTCGGCGTAATGCGCACGCGGTCGACGGCCTTGGTGGGATCTTCATAGGGCAGCGCGCCGAGGAAATGCAGCCCGTAGCGCGCGCCCTCGAGTTCGAGCTTATGTCTGGTGAGGCGAACCTTGTCGATTTCGATGCCGCAAAGCGTGTAGGAGCCCTGCGCCGAGTGGCCGATGAGCTTGCCGTGCTCGTTGAAGGTGAGCGAGTCGTCAAGAAAGCCGCCCCGCAGATAGAGCTCCTTGCCCACCAGCATTTGCTTGACATCTTCTTCGGTGATGCCCTGCTCAGCCGGCTTGGCAGACGCGGCGGATGCACCTGATGCGGCCGCGGGCGGGTTTGTTGGAGCCGGACTCGCTGGAGTCTGCGCAGAGGCCGGCGTTTGCCGTGCGGACGGCTCTGCGGATGAGGGCGGTTGCTGCTGATCGGTCGCAGCCGGCGCCGATGGCCGTGCAGGCGCGGGCGGCGGAGGTGCATCCTGCTGCGCGAAGGCGGCGATCCCAAACACGAGGGCGAGCGCGATGGGTGCGGCTGCGGCAAGGGCGCGGACCGCGATTCGAGACGCGGGGGCAGGCGCGGAGGTAAGCGCAAACCTGGGACGAGGTCTGGACGAGGCTGAAGGCATGTGGGGGAGCCCCTGAGCGCCAATGTAGCAGGAATTTGCCGGCTGTGCGCAAACCATTGCGGGGTTTCCCTAACACTTTCCGGTACTTACGAGGTAACCCGGAATGGGAAGGTGCTCCATTCCGGGACCCGGTGTCGAGCCACCGCGCATCGGCCGGTTATGGCCGAGCCTTGCGGCCGAATCGATGACGAACGCGGTGGAAGAAGCCGAGGGCTCGGCGCGCGTCGGGTGCAGAGAGCGCGAGACGCCGGAGCAGCAGGCGCAGATCGTGGCGGTTGGCCTCGCGCATCGCGGGTGGCGAATAGCGTGCGGCCAGCATGACCTGGTCGATGACGTCGGCGAGACGGTCGAGCTCGGACGAGGTTGCGGCGGGCGGATTCTCTGACGACTCGTTGGAGGCGCGGCCGGATTCTTCCTCATTTAAAAGTTCGGACGCGGAGAGGCGGTGGGCGAGATCGTAAAGGCAAACGGCGACGGCCTGGCCGAGATTCATCGAGGGCTGGCTCGGGTGCGTGGGGATCTGGACCAGGGCGTGACAGTACGAGAGATCTTCGCGGGTGAGACCGCGTTTTTCGGGGCCGAAGAGGAGGGCGATGCGCCCGCCGCGGCTCAGTTCTTCCTGGACGAGCGGGGCGAGCGCAGTCAGCAAAACCGCGGGCTGCTCCGGCTTGCGGCGTGTGAGCATGCCGGTGCCGAGTACGAGCGTTGCCGGGGCAATTGCTGTTTGCAAGGACTCAGTCACTTTTGCAGATTGGAGAAGTTTCTCCGCGCCAATCGCGGAGCGAGCCTCGCGCCAGTGCGGCTCGTAGGGTGCGACGACGGACAGGCGCGTGAAGCCGAAGTTGGCCATGGCGCGCGCCGCGGCGCCGATGTTGAGCGGGTTGCGCGGGGAGACGAGGACGATGTCGATTGAATCGAGATGGGATGAGAAGGACAAGGCTTCATTCTAGAGCGGAGTGGGTGCGGAGTTGGTACACTGCGAGGACGGATGAGCGAGCCGGTGCAAGGAACAGACCCCGCGCAGCCTGCGGGCGAAGGGTCTTCCAGCGTGGAGATCGATGCTCTGTGCGCGACGGCGCGGTGGTGCTATGCGCGCGGATGGGTTCCCGCGACGAGCGGGAACTTCAGCGTGCGGCCATTTATGAATTCTTCCGCACGGGTACTGGTTACGCCTTCTGGCCTGGATAAGGGCACACTGCAGCCCGGCGATCTGATCGAGATCGATGGCCAGGGCCAAGTGGTTGCGGGCACAGGCAAGCCTTCGGCCGAGACAGCGCTGCATCTGGTTCTTTACGGCGCACGTCCCCAGGCGCGGGCGATCCTCCACGTGCACTCGGTGTGGAACACGCTGCTCAGCGGGCATTATGCTGCCGGCGGATTCGTGCCCCTTGAGGGGTACGAGATCTTGAAAGGCCTGAGCGGCGTGACCACACACGCCCATCTCGAGCGCGTGCCGGTGCTCGAGAATACCCAGGACTATGCGGTCCTGGCTCAGAAGATGCAGGCGGCGCTCGAGGAGAATCCCACCGCGCATGGCGTGCTGTTGAGCCGGCACGGGCTTTATACTTGGGGGCAATCGGTGGCCGAGGCGCGTCGGCATCTCGAGGCGCTCGAATTCCTGTTTGAAATCGAGGGCCGGCGGCTGCTGAGCCGTTCCGCGATCGAGCCGGACTTTCTGCCGTGAGCGCGCGGCCTCTGTGCTTGCACTTTCCCAAGTCTAATCCGCCGCAGCGGACGATACCTGGGGCAGCCGGTTTTGGCGCGGCGGCTGAGAGCGAGTGGGGGTAGAGCAATGGCGGTGCTCCGTATTCCGGATACAGGTGAGAAGATTACGGTCGAAGCCGACATTCGCGCGGCGCTCGGCCGAGTGGGCATTGACTACGAGCGTTGGAGTTTGGATCGCGTGCCGGCCGATTGTTCCGCGGAGGATGTCTTGCGTGCGTATGGCTCGGAGATTGAGGGGATGAAGCAGCGCGGCGGTTACGTGACCGCAGACGTGATCGATGTGACGCCCGAAACGCCAAACCTCGAGGCGATGCTGGCGCGCTTCGACAAGGAGCACACACACTCTGAGGACGAGGTGCGCTTTATTCTTGCGGGGCGCGGCATTTTTTTCCTGCATCTGGAAAAGAAGGTCTACTCGGTCGAAGTGGGGCCGGGCGACATGCTGCGCGTGCCGCGGGAAACCACGCACTGGTTCACGCTCTGTGAAGACCGCAGGATCCGCGCCATCCGCTGGTTCCAGGACACAACCGGCTGGACGCCGCATTACACCGGCTCCGGTGTCGACCAAGGCTACCAGCCTCTGTGCTTCGGTCCGGCATATCTGGGGCCGCGAGTCGAATCCGCAATTAAGCTCAACCGAAATGCATGAGCGCTGAGCGCCTCTACCTGCTCGACATCGAAGGCACCGTTGCGCCGCTGACGCTGACGAGCGAGCAGTTGTTTCCTTATGCGCGAGCGCACATGCGGGCGTTTCTCGAAGAAAATGCCTCCGCTGCCGCCGTGCGCGAGGACCTGGCTTTACTGGCCGCGGAGAATCGCGTGGAGACCGATCCGGCGGTGCCCTGCCGGTTCGACGAGGTCAGCGGGCCGAGCGCGGAGGATGAGGTGCGGTTCCGCATGGGCGCGTACCTTTATCTGCTCTGGTTGATGGACTGCGACCGGAAATCGACCGCCTTGAAGAGCCTGCAGGGCAAGATCTGGAAGGCGGGATTCGAGAGCGGCGAACTGAAAGGGACGCTTTTCGCCGATGTGCCGGCGGCGTTCGAGCGGTGGGCGCGCGCGGGAAAAGTGGCGATCTATTCGTCGGGCAGCGTGGAGGCGCAGAAGTTGCTCTTCGGGCACACGATTGACGGCGATCTGCGGCCGTTCATCGCGGACTACTTCGACACGCGCACCGGACCGAAGTCGGTGCCCGCGAGCTACGCGGCAATTGCGGAGGCAATGCACGTGGCGCCATCGGAGTCGATCTTCTTTTCCGACCTGGTGCGGGAGCTGGACGCGGCACGCGAGGCGGGATTTTCCACGGGATTGGTCGTCCGTGAAGGCAATCCTCCGGTCGAAGATGCGCACGGGCATGCGATCATCGGGTCATTCCAAGAGGTGAATTGATTGAACGCGTCTCCGGAGAGAAAGAAACGGGCCGCCTCGACCACTCGCAGAGGCTACGTCAATCGGAATGGACAGGTGGTGATCCGCAACACCGGGCTGCCCGGTAACGAGCAGGGGCAGAGCGTCTACCAGATGGCCTGCTCCATCTGCGGCCACGTATACGGAGCGAATGGCAGCGACATTCATCTGCGGCGCTGCCCGATGCACGACCGCGGCGCTCCGGGGCTCAAGTACGAGCAGGGAATCTTTGGCGCAGGGGTCCGGCGGCTCACCTGAAGGCATGCGGTAACCTTGAACCGTGCTCTGGAACAATCCAGCGGAAGTAGCGTTCAACGAGATTCGCACCGCACCCATTGTGCGCTTTTCGGTGCTGGCGCTGAGCTCGATCTTCTTTCTCGTCGACCCGTTCGCGGCAATCGGCTCGTTTCTGGCCATCACGGCGGGCGCGGATGCGGCGCGTCGCAAGCGCATGGCGCGCAAAGGCGCCCTCACCTGCTTCATCGTGCTCACGAGCTTTGCGCTGGCGGGCCAGCTGATCTTCCGCCTCTTCGGTATCACGCTGCCGGCGTTTGAGATTGCCGGTGGACTGATTCTTCTGTTGATTGGCCTGGACATGCTGGAGGCGAAACGTTCGCCTACACAAGAGGCGCATGGCGACACCGAAGAGGCGACAGCAAAAGAGGATGCGGGGATTGTGCCGCTGGGTATTCCCATGCTCGCCGGCCCCGGCGCCATCTCCAGCGTGATGGTGCTGGTGGGGCAGGCGCCAAAGCTATGGGGATGGCAGATGGGCGCCATCCTGGGGTCGATCGCAGTCACCGCTTTCGTCAGCTACTGGGTCCTGGCCGGTGCGGACCGCGTGCGCGGCGTGATGGGCGAAACCGGCATCCGCATCCTGGTACGCATCATGGGATTGCTGCTCGTGGCCCTGGCCATGCAGTTTTTCGTGAATGGGCTGACGGATCTGGGAATTATTCCGCGGCGATGAAGAAGGCAGCGAGTGAGCGAGCCAGCGAGTCAGCGGGTTAGTGAGCGAGCCGGCCGACGGCTCCACACGTCAGGCGATTGGCGCGTCCTTCGTGCGGCGGTTTCCCACAGAATCGGCCGCTTTCCACAGGCCGGGGAAGGCGGGAAATTGGAGGGGAGGACGCGAGGCGGCTCTCTCCTGACTGGGAATAAAGGAGTTAGACGCATCCCCATCATTTGCATCGAGATGGAGCCTGTGTTACTCTAAAGAGGTTGTAATGAGGCAGTGGAGCCTCCCGGTGGCCCAAGGTGCGAAAGCACAAGGAATCAAGGGCCTGCCCCGATCGGCGTAACGGATTGAGGGAAGTGGGAAGCTGGTTCGCTGGGCCAAGTGAGGGTGGCGATGGAAGTGATGCCCGCCCCTCGAGCCCCTGTAGGGATTCCCTAGAGAGAACAAGCCATTGCAGGACCTGAAAGCACACGCTTTCGCGCGTCCGCCGCGGCGGGCGCGGGCTTTTTGCCGGTTGCTCTTTGATATTTGCGCTGCGCGACGGGGGCCTATTGAGCCCGTTCCCATGCATTCAAGGGCGGGAAACAGGAATCAAGTTTCTACCTTGACACGATGCGGGTGCTTTAGTACCTTTAGAAAGTTCGCGCAAAAACGCCGAATGCTGCAAAGATGAGCGCATTTGGCGCCGAAATCCGGGGCGAGCGAGAGAGCGACGAAGTGGAAGTGAACTCTCGACCGGATCGAATTCCTTAGAAAAGCGAATTTCGGCAGAGCGCATCAAGTTCGAGGACACTCCAGACGCAAGCCCGGAGACTCGATCCCAAGGGTCCCGCCCAGGCGGGTAGCCCTCAAGGATCTTTGACAATTTGGTTGAACGTGCCAGTCGTGAGATGCGATCAGGTTTGGCTTGGTCAGTCTCACAAGGTAAGGTATCTCGAGCTCGGGCCTCGGTCCGATCTGGAGATACGGTCGATTCACTTTGACCTCCGTCAAGTGGGTTGACATCAGGTTTCAAACGAGAGTTTGATCCTGGCTCAGAATCAACGCTGGCGGCGTGCCTAACACATGCAAGTCGAGCGAGAAAGTGGTAGCAATACCATGAGTAAAGCGGCGCACGGGTGAGTAACACGTGACTAACCTACCCTGGAGTGGGGAATAACTGAGGGAAACCTTAGCTAATACCGCATAATACCCACGGGTCAAAGGAGCAATCCGCTCTGGGAGGGGGTCGCGGCCGATTAGTTAGTTGGCGGGGTAACGGCCCACCAAGACGATGATCGGTATCCGGCCTGAGAGGGCGCACGGACACACTGGAACTGAAACACGGTCCAGACTCCTACGGG
>JASHTS010000291.1 GCA_030040425.1 Acidobacteriaceae bacterium
TGGCGGGCAAGCCGGATTCGAGAGAGAGATCGGGGACCGAGGCCATGTTTTCTCAAAAGTGGCCGCCGGAGAGCGCGGCCATATCTCAAGAGTGTAGGGCAGAACTCGCCGTGGGTTGGTCTTGGGTCATCTTGTTGACAACGGCGGCCGAATAGGAAAACTCGGAAAAACCGACCTGCGCTCTGCCCGTAGACAAATCCCCTGTGGGTCAGCTTACGATGCTTGTACACGGAACTCCGAAATTCAGGCGAAGGCGAAACTCGATTCCCGGTTTCGGGTCCGAGCGTACAGAAAGGAAAAGGTCCCCCATGACACGAAACACCATGAAGTCTCTGCTTTTGCTCTCTCTGTTTGCCGGGGCCATCGTTCTGCTTCCCAAAGGAGCGCAGGCGCAGGTGCCCGGCCCTCATCCGCACTACATCGGGGCGCTCCAGGATCTACGCCTGGCGCGCGCCTACCTGCACGACAACTGGGCGTGGGAGCCGGTGCGGCAACAGGACGACCAGGCCATCGCCGAGATCGATGCGGCCATCCACGAAATCAAGGCGGCGGCCATCGACGACGGCAAGAACACCAACGACCACCCTCCCATCGACATTCACGCCGGCCCGCACGAGCGTTTCCACAAAGCCGAGATCCTGCTCAAAACGGCGCACGCCGATGTCGCGCAGGCCGAGGATGTGCCCGAGGCGCGCGGTTTGCGTAACCGGGCCCTGCGGCACATCGATGCCGCGGAGACGATCGTGGACGATGCGTGGCGCACCGCGCATTGGCAGTAAGACGACGTCCGCACGATGGATAGGATTTGCAAGTTGCCGCGGCCGGGTGGGGCTGCGGCAATTTTTTTCCCCCGCGGCGTGGAGAGATTCCGCGCTTAGGGCCGGAAATCTGCGCATGCCGGAGGGAGTGATTGAGATCACTTCGCACGGGACGCATCCAAGCCATAATGAAAGGCGATCGGGGTCCGCAGGGATTCTGTGCCTGAGCGGCGAGAGGCACCCGATCCGCAGAGAGGCGGGCTCAATGGGGCAAAGCATGACGGTTCGCAGGACGGTGAGCGGGCAATCGGCGCCGCGCCGGATGCCGCTGCGGATGCGCGTGTTCGCTGCTCCGGCGAAGCAAGGCGCAAGCATGGCGCACGCAGGGAAGACCGCGGCCGGTAAAGCTCAGAGCCCAGCCGTATGCCTGCGCGGAGTTGCCTGGGGCCTTGCTTTCGAAGGCATGGCCGCGCTGCTCATCTACGGAATCTGGCGCGCAGCGCTGGTCCTGCGCTGACGCCGCACAAAGCGCCGCCTGCCGGCGTCTAACCAACCGGAACAATGGAACGGATTCGGCCCGGAGGCCGGGGAGCTGCGCTCTTTCCAGGCTGGCCGCGCCGGGCCCCCCTGTGACTTTCAGGCGGGCATTGGCAATCGAACACTCGATTTGGCAGCCCGGACCTGCGAAGATAGAAAGAACCTGCAAAGGGCCGAATCAAATTGGTTCCCTGAGGGCGAAGCCAACGAGGTGAAACTCGGAATGCGCCGTGTTGCGCTTATTTACAACCCTGCTTCCGGCCAATACTCCGCACGGCGCAAGGCAGCCATTGAGCAGGTGCTGGCGGTGTTGCGCGAAGCAGGCGCGGAGGCCGACGCGTTTGTGACCGAGACGCCGGGCAGCGCCACTACGCATGCGCAAGGGGCTGTGCGCGCGGGCTTCGACACCATCCTCGCCTGCGGCGGCGACGGCACGGTGCACGAGGTGCTGCAAGGCATAGTGGGCACCGAGGTAGCGCTGGGGGTGGTGCCGCTGGGAACTGCGAATGCTCTGGCGGCCAACCTTGGGCTGGTGGGGTCGCCGGCCAAGGCGGCGCGGCGGCTGCTCGCTGCGGAGCGGGTGCGGATTCCGGTAGGGCGCATACACTTTCAGAACGGCGGCGCGGCGCCGGACTCGCGCTACTTTGTGGTGGCCGCAGGTGTGGGCGCGGATGCGCTGCTGATGGCGCGGCTGGATCCGGTGCTCAAACGGCGCCTCGGTTATGTGCTCTACCTCGTCGAAGCCTTTCGCATCTGGGCTACCGATCCGTTTCCCTACTTCGAGGCGGTGTTTCTCAAGAACGGCAATGGAGGGGCGCGCGTGGCGCAGGTTTCGCAACTGCTGGCCGTGCGCGTGCGCTCGTTCGGCGGAGCGCTGAGGAAGTTCGCTCCGGGAGCGACGCTGCTGGGACGCGATCTGCGCCTGGTGGCGTTCGGCACGCGCAGCCGCTTGCGGTATCTGCGCTTTCTGCTGGCGGTGCTGGCCGGGCGGCACACATTCGGGCGGGAGATCGAGCTGGTGGAGACGGAGACGGTCGAGTGCCGCACGGTGAACGGATCCACGGACGTGCTCTACGTGGAGGCCGACGGCGAGGTGCTGGGCCACCTGCCGGCGCGGATGGAAACGGTGCCCGACGCGCTGACGCTGCTGGTGCCGGAGGGCGCGGAGCCCTAAATCGCGCAGAATCCGCGGAAATGTTCGCCCTGAAGGCGCCGGGGAAGGCGGAAATGCTGGCCTCAAAGGTTGCGAAATCCTGGTAATGTCGGCCTGGATGGTCGCGAAGCGGGGAGGGGTTGACCGCGCAGACGGTCCGAAATCCGGAAATCGCGATGGGCGCGACCGGGCACGCCGGGCTGATCCTGACGATTTCCTCCGCGCCGGTCTCTTCCGAGGGAAGCGCTTGCCCTGCGCCCGCTGGATGAGCCTGCCCGGAGGATCTCCGGGGCCGGGCGGAAGCGACCCTCAATCAAAACCAATGGATTCAGAGGAATTCGGGCCGAGATGGCGGGGATAGGGGAAGGCCCCTATTACTTAGGTGCGAAGAAGTAACACGGAATCCGGTTGCATTGGAGGCAAGTTGTATTCCAATTCGAGACAGAAAGAGCCATATTTTGTCAATGGAAGGTGAAAAAGGTTGCGCCTGAGTAGAAAAGTGCGACCGATGTTCAGGGAGAGATGGAAGCAAATTTCCCCGGCGAGTGAAAGGAACGGCCCGTCCTGCCGATAGGCGGCTAAGGGGAACGAGATGACGATACGCGGCTATCATTCGGATGCGACGGTACGCAAGGACGCAAACCTGCGTCCGGCCGAAGCCTCCGTGGCCGCGCCGCCGAGCCTGGATACCGGGAAACAGTGCGCGTACAACCAGAATCGCGAGCGCTTCCTGAGCGCGGAGATCGACGCGGTCGATTTCTCCACTTCCAGCCTGATCGACAACCGCCTGCCTTCACTGGCGCCCGGAGCGGGGCTGTGGCTGGTTCCGTTCATGGGCATTTCCGCCACCAGCGTGCGCATTCCGGTGGACCTGATCTATCTGGACAGCGAGTGCATGGTCATCGACACGGTGGAGTCGTTCCCGCTGGCGCGCGGGTCAGTGCAGAGCCTGCCTTCGATCAGCGTGCTGGTGCTGCCGGCGGAGACGATCCGCACGACAGAGACGCAACTGGGCGATCGACTGATGGTTTGCGCTCCCGAGGAGATGAAGCGCCGGCTCAAGAAGCTGGCCACCGGGGGCGCGGACACGAAGGCGGACGCAGGCGTTGCCCGCAACAGCACGGGAAGGGTGCTCGAGTGGGACGCGCGGTCGAAGGCGAGAACGCCGGCGGAGAGGATGGCTGGGGAAGAACCGGCGACGGCCGGAATTGCGATGGAGCCGGAGGTTTCGGTTCCGCAGGCGCCGGAGACGCAGGCTCAGGAGCCGAGCACGGCGTTAGTGGAAACGCGCGTGGCGCCGGAGAGCGAACCGGCGGTGGAGAAGAATGCCGCCGAGGAGAAACCGCAAACCGGGAAAGCCAAGCCGCAACGGAGCTGGCTGCAACGGCTGCTGGCGCCAGAGCCGGCCGATAATCGGAGAACCGCGCGGCATGCGCTGCCGGGATTGTCAGCCTATTTCTTTACCGGCGGCGCGCCGGTGGCGCACGGCGTGCGCGACATCAGCCTGACCGGGATGTATGTATTCACGAACGAGCGCTGGTATCCGGGCACGATGGTGCGGATGACGATCTCCGACAGCTCGGATCGGTCGGCGGAACGCTCCATCACGCTGAACACGACGGTGATTCGCTGCGGCGACGACGGCGTGGGCTTGCGGTTCGTGCTGGAAAAGGGCAACCGGCGGCAGCGGCCCGCGGACGGCATGAGCTTTGGCGCGGATATCGCGGAGATTCAGGAGTTCCTGTCGCGCGTGAAGAGCGCACAAGGATAAAACTCAGCTAAGCGGCGCAGGGTCGACCGCGATCAGGACGCTCCGGCAGACGCGCGGACCCTTACCTAATCGCGTGCGCGCGATCTGCCTGCTTCGCGCGGTAACTCGCGCCCCGGAGCCGCGGCTGCGCGCGGCGAAAACTCCCAGAGTGTGGGAAAAAGCAACGGGAAGAATCTTCCCGCCCGGCTGTAATTTCTGCTCCGGCGCGCAGAAACTCTTTCGATCACCGCGCTTCGCGAGCGACACCCATGCGACAAAAATACAGGCCCAGCGCGGCTTCCGGGCCCCTACGACCGGGCTGATTTTTTTCTTGCGGAATTGGAGGCGAGAGGAGAATATAGGGCCATACAGCCCTGATCACTTTGCCGCTCTGTAGCTGGAGTTTTTCCGCGTCAGAGTACAGAGCCCTCCCCTGGCTTCAGCGGCGCTCGATGCGATCGAGGCGACTTTTACCTGAGGAGCGAGATCGCATGGCCATCAAAAATCTGGCGCCTATCGGCGCCGCAGTTGTAGTGTGTTCGCTGGGCCTGAGCGGGTGCCAGAGCACCAGCATGCTGAGCGCAACAACGGAACACAAGACAGCAAGCCCTTCCAGTTCCAGTTATTACGTTTCTACTTCGGGAAGCGATGCGAGCGGCACCGGCTCCATCTCCCATCCGTGGGCGACGATTGCGCACGCCTCGACCAAGGTGGGGCCGGGCGCAACCGTGTACGTGGCGCCGGGCGTCTACACCGCCTCGTTCACAACCAATGCATCGGGGACGGCGAGCGCCTATATCACCTACACGGCGAGCAATTCGAGCTTCAGCGCAACGGTGAACTGCGCGCAGATTGCAGCCGACCACGGAGACCTGTCGCTGTGCGCGCGCCTGGTGGGAACTGACACAGATACCTGGGTGAATAATGGCAACTACGTGGCGATTGAAGGCTTCGACGTGACTGGCCCGGGAATCAACGGCATTTACACACAGGGAAACGCGACGCTCATCAGCGGCAACCATGTGCATGATGTGCTGACGAACACGTGCAACGACGATGGCGGCTCGGGGATCAACCTGAACGGGACGAACGCCGAAGTGGTGGGCAATTACGTGCACAACATCGGGCCGTTTCCCTCGGCGTGCGGCTATGTGCAGGGGATCTATTTCCTGCAGGCCGGCGGCTACGCCTGGAACAACATCAGCTTTGCGAATTCGGGCTTCGGCATCCAGCTCTGGCATTACCCGTCGGGCGAGGCGATCTTCAACAACACCGTCTTCAACAATGCAAGCGGCGGGATTGTCCTGGGGACCGACGGATCGAATACCGTGGACCACATTACCGTGGCCAACAACATCGTGGTGAATAACGGCGGCGTGGGAATCTCGGAGCAGGGCGCTTCCTCGAGCAGCACCGGGATTCACAACGTCTACGAGAACAACCTGATGAGCGGGAATGCCGACGGCGCCTATTCGCTGCAGAATGGACTGACGGCCAAGGCGACGGTCAGCAAGTCTCCGGGCTTTGTGGACTACACGGGAAGCTCAACGGGAAACTATCAACTGCTCTCCACCAGCCCCGCGATTCTGGCGGGAACGGTGATCCTGGCGCCGTCATTCGATTTCGATGACGATCCGCGACCGACGACAGGAGCCACGGACGTGGGCGCGTACGAGCACCAGTGATCGACGTCCGTTATGAACTTCTGCCGCAACAGGCGTTGCGATGCAGGCAGCCGGCGGCGACGCGCAGTCGTCGGCCGTTGTTTGAAGCCTTGCTCTTTATTTTTCCGCCCTGGAGATCGATGGCCGCGGCGGCCGGTTCTTTTGCGCGGGCGGAGGGTCACACAAAGGGAAGGCCGGCGGTGCAAAGACTGACACGAAGCCATCGCGGCATCCTGACGATGCGGTTGTAGGGGACGCGCCGGGCGCCGAAGGAGCGATAAGAAGCTTCGATGGGTTTGTGCATCGAGCCCTCGAAGTCGATGACCGAGGTCCGTGTGGCGGCGAACTCGATCAACGACCAGACCAGGAGGACCGCGCCTCCGCTGTGCCCCAGCGCTGTGTCGTGACCTCCGGCCACGCGGTAACCGCGCTGGACATCCCATACAAAGAACTCGGCCGCGTGGATTCTTCCCTGGCTATCCGATACCGCCAGGCAGATACCGGCATGGTTGGCGCGCGCGGCTTCATAAAGCGCGGCCAGATAGTCCGCAGTGTAAGGACAGGAGCGATTTTGCCGCTCGAAGCTGGCCTTCGCCGCCGCGTGGACGGTCTCCGGGCCACACTCGCGCACGGAGAGATTGAGCCGGCGGGCTTTGCGAATGTTGTTGCGCCGATCCCTGTCCAACCCGTCCCAGATCGTGGTGAGCGAGCTCAGATCGTCGAGAACGTGGGTGTAATGCGTGGTCTGCGTGTAGCCGCGCCAGTAGAACGGGAGCCAATTCTGCTGCACGGGATGGAATGCCTGGATGAAGACCGGCTCCTGGCAGAGCCGCGCCGCGAAACAGTCGAGGATCTCGGTCTCTCTCGTCTCCTGCGCGACCTTCTTGCCGGGCAGCGTCTGGATGACTACGCCGAGAGTCTGGGTGAGCTTGGGCATTCTGCACATGCGCACGCCGAACCTGCGCTCATAGTGCAAGGGGATGCCGGCGACGAGGCGGCCGGACTCGAAGTAACCCAGCACGCGCGCCTCTCCGCAAGCGGCGTTGAGCCACCAGGACTTGAGGAAGACGGAGCATTGCCGCGAATTCTCCACCAACGCATCCCAGAGCGGAAGTTCCGCGGCGCTGAGCAGAGAAAGGCCGCATTTTTGCGGTGCAGCGGGTGCGCGGTGCTCGAGTCTCCCGTAGTGCAGATGAGGAAGCGCAATTTCCGGAGCGGAGGCGAGCTCCGATTCGGGCGCCTGGTCTTCGACTTCAGTGCATGTGCGAACCATAGGTAACATGAATGGTCACCTCGACCCATTCCAGGGCGAACTTCCCTGCCCCGGTTCAGATGAACGAACCTGGCTGCGGCCGTCGCTCAGGAGGCGTATGCGATCTCGCCCATTCCGGCTGCGGGTGGAACCACTTCATTGACGGGTTGATAGTTGATGTTCATCGACATCAGCATGCTCAGCAGACCCTGGCGGTCGCCCTGGCGCGCGATCCCGATGAGCTTTTCGAGGTTTTGCCGGAAGGAGATCTCCTCCACGGCAGTACCGGGTATCTGGAAGATCTTCTCGAAAGAGGTCTGGTCCAGCGACTCTCCTGCGCAGGCCAGCTCCTCCTCCATTTTTTCTCCGGGGCGAAGGCCGGTGAACTCGATGAGGATGTCCTGGTCCGGCTTGAGCCCGGCAAGCTCGATCATCTGCCGCGCGAGGTCAAGCACGCGGCGCGGGTTGCCCATATCGAGCACGAAGGTCTCGCAGCGCGCAGCCATGCTGCCGGCGCACAGCACCAACTGCACGGCTTCCGGGATGGTCATAAAAAAGCGCACGATCTCAGGGTGAGTGACGGTCACCGGGCCGCCGAGCTCGATCTGCTTCTGAAAGAGCGGAATCACGCTGCCGCGGCTGCCCATGACGTTGCCGAAGCGCACGGCCGCGGCCTTCATGATGCTGCCGTGGGTATAGAACGAAAGCAGCTTTTCGCCGATGCGCTTGGTGGCGCCCATGACGTTGGCGGAGTTGACCGCCTTGTCGCTGGAGATGAAGACAAAACGCTCCACTTCCACCGCGCGGCAGACTTCGAGAAGGTTTTTCATGCCGAACACGTTGTTGAGGACCGCTTCGCAGGGATGCTTCTCCATGAGCGGCACGTGCTTGTGCGCCGCCGCATGCAGCACAACCTGCGGCCGGAACTCTTTGAGGAGAGTTTCAAGCCGCTCGCGGATTTTGATATCGGCCACCATGGGCTCGACGGCGACCTGCGGATCGCGGAAGCGCAGTTCGTGATCGAGGTCGTAGATGGAGTTCTCATCCTTGTCGAGAATGGCGAGCTGGGCGGGTTTGAGAAGCAGCAACTGGCGGCAAAGCTCGCTGCCGATCGAGCCTCCGGCTCCGGTGACGAGGACGCGTTTGCGCTGATAGGCGGCGCGCACCTGCGGCGGGCACTCGCCGGTGGCGGCGCTGGAGCGGCCGAGCAGGTCTTCGATGCGCACCTCGCGCACGCGGCTGATCTTCACGCGGCCGGAGATGATCTCCTGCGCCGGCGGGACGATGGTGGTTTTTACGGGGATGCTTTGGCATTCAGAAAGAATGCGGGAGATGGTTCCCGGAGGCGGCGTGGCGATGCCGATCATGACTTCGTCGATCTCACTGCGGCGCACGATGCGGGAGAGCGCGGCGCCGGTGCCGAGCACGCGGACGCCGGCAATGACGGTATTGCGCTTGCGGGGATCGTCATCGAGAAAGCCGACGATCTTCAGTTCGCCGTGATTGGCAAGTTCGTGCGCCAGCATCACACCCGCGCGTCCGGCGCCATAGAGCAGAACGCGCCGGATTTGCCGGCCCAGGTCGCGGTGCGCCCGATCCTGGCGATCCTGCGCGATGCGGCAGATGCTGCGGATGGTGATGGCGCCGGCCAGGCTGAGGAGAAATTCAGGCACGATGATGCCCAGGGGAAGGCGAAGATCATAAGCGAAGGCCGCGCGGGAGGGGTAAAGCCAGCGCAGCAGGAGCAAGGCCAGGGTGACGAAGGAGAGGGCGCGCGCAATGACGATGATGTCGTAGAGGCAGACGAATCTCCACAGGAACCGGTGAACGCCCAGATTGCGAATGAGAAGAAGCCTGACGCCGAGAAGAATGGGAGCCCAAAAGCAAAATTGCAGCAGATGATCGTGGGACATGACGCCGTCATAGCGGACAAGGTACGCCGTGAGCAACGAGAGCAGGATGATGAAGCCATCGACGGCAGCCTGAGCTCCGCGAATATGGCCGTCTCCGCACGAATTCAACCAAGCCATCAACCGTTCCTGCAATTTTCGAGCCGGAGTGCCCGCCTTTCCGCCCGATGCCGCGGGCGGAAGAGGGGAAGCAACTGGACGCGAGGATGAGAGATTCACACAACCTCCTGGGGATTGAGAGCCGAACCGGTGCAAACAGGCCGGGCGGCGAAATGGAATTTGACTAACGAGGGGCCGAGGCGACCTGTTCGGCGATCGGGGCCGACGCGTTCAACGTGCCGGGAGCGGTTTGCCGGCCGTCGCGATTGCCGGGCAAAAGCCGCCGGAGAGTGCCGAGCAGAATCTGCAGATCGGCCGCAAGGCTCACCGTCCGGCAATACTCCAGATCGATTTCCAGCTTGTGCGGCAGCAAAACGGCAGCGTAGTAACTCTCGCGGTCAGGCTGCGCGGCCAGCACGGCTTCCTCATCAATGAAGGTGAGCGAGGCAGGGCTGGTGATGCCGGGCTTGTGCGCGAGCACGGTGTGCTGGGCGGCGTTGTACTTCGCCACGTACTCGGGGACTTCAGGGCGAGGGCCGACCAGGCTCATCTCGCCCTTGAGCACGTTGAGGAACTGGGGCAGCTCATCCAGCTTCCAGCGGCGCAGCCAGCGGCCGGCGGAGGTGATGCGCGGATCGCCGGCAGCGGTGACGAGCGGGCCCGCGTTGCCGCTCTTCATGGTGCGGAACTTGAGCACGTCGAAGGGGCGCCCGGCCAAGCCGACGCGGCGCTGGCGGAAGAAGACGGGGCCAGACGAGCCGAAACGCACCGCCGCCGCGCAAGCCAACACTAGCGGAGAGCCAAGGGCGAGGGCCGCCGTTGCACCAACAAGGTCGAGCAGGCGCTTGCCCCTGCGCAGATACCAACTGTGCTCGCCGCGCGGCCGGCGCTCAGCCGCGCAGAGGACAGCGTTCTCAGCATCGGCTCCATCCTGGCTTCTCATGAGACCGGAAACGGCGGGTTGGGGGAGATCTCCGGGCTCCTGCAGCAGCTCTGCGGGAACGGAAACGGCAGCGCGCCGATATCGATTCGCGATCTCTTGGAGGGCGGCGATGACACGCGTCTGATCGTCGTCGCTCATGGCCGGATAAAGCGGCAACGAGAGGCAGCGCTCGAAGTAATCCTCGGCAACCGGGAAGTCTCCGCGGCGATAGCCCCAGTGATCGCGGTAGTAAGGATGCAGATGGAGGGGGATGAAGTGGACCGAGGTGCCGATGCCGCGCTGCTTCAGTTCCTCGATGACGCGATCGCGGTGGATGGTCAACTCCGCCGGCCGGATGCGGAGGACATAGAGATGCCACGCATGCTCGACATCGGGCCGCACCGCAGGCAAATCGAAGGCGCCGAGCGCGCCGAGCTCCGCAGTGTAGCGCGCGGCGAGCGCCTTGCGCCGGCTCCACAGCCGCTCGCATTTCAAAAGCTGCGAAATGCCCAGCGCCGCCTGCATATCGGTGAGGTTGTATTTGAAGCCGGGCGCGAGAATCTCATAGCGCCAGGACCCCTCGGCCGTGTAGCGCTTCCATGCGTCCTTGCTGATGCCGTGGAGCCGCATCACGCGCATGCGATCGGCCCAGCCTTCGTCGTGGGTGGTCACCATGCCGCCTTCGCCGGTGGTGATGCTCTTGGTGGCGTAGAACGAAAAGCAGGTCAGATCGCCAAGAGTGCCGATGATTTTTCCCCGGTAGCGGGCGGGCAGAGCGTGGGCAGCGTCTTCAATCACCTTGAGGTTGTGCGCACGGGCGGTGTGCAGCAGCGGATCCATATCGCAGGGCTGGCCGGCAAAGTGGACGGGAACGATGGCGCGCGTATTGGCGGTGATGGCGCGGCCGGCAAGCGCGGGGTCGAGGTTGAAGGTCTCCGCATCGCAATCGACCAGAACGGGACGCGCCTTGAGATAGATGACCGCTTCCGCGGTGGCGGCGAAGGTGAGCGTGGGCACGAGCACTTCATCGCCTTCGTTGATCCCGATGGCATCGAGGGCGAGGTGCAGCGCCGCAGTGCCGGAGTTGACGGCGAGGGCATGGCGCGCGCCAATGTATTGGGCAAACTCCTGCTCGAACCGCGCAGCCCTGGGGCCGGTGGTAATCCAGCCGGTCTTGAGCACGTCGTGGACTGCGCGCATGTCGTCCTCTTCAATGAGAGGAAGATGGAAGGGAAGAAACGGGGATGATGCCGATTGCATAGTGCTCCTGTGGGAAATGCAACACTCATTGTCAATGCCGGCGCGGCGCGGGTTGAAGCCCGGGCCGTGCCGAAGAGAACCGCGCGATCACAATCCGGATCGATACCCGACCAGGACCTCAATCGCCGAGGGGGACCGCGCCGCGGCGCAGGCGTTGCCTGGCCAGCCACGCGCTCCACGGCTGCTTGAGAAACCCGCGCAGGGTGCCGAAGCCATAGGAAAAGTGGAAGCCGAGGAACACGAAAGGCAGCAGCAACGCTCCGGGCGATCGCTCCCGCACCGCGAGCTGTGCGCCGGCCACGGCGCCCAGGCCCAGATGGAGAGCCAGCAACGCGGCGAGCGGCGCCCAAGCCATGCGCGCATCGGGAACAAGGCCGACGGCTCCCGCCACGGCGACGAGCGCCGCCAGACCGAGGCACACGATAAACAGGAACGGCACGAAGTGACGCGCGCCCATGGAGGAAGGATTCTTTTGGAGCGAGACCACGTTCCAGAGGCCGTTGCCGTATGCGTAGCGAAACAGATCGCGGACGGTGCCTTTGGGGAAGTAAAGGCAGTGCGTCTTCCAGGTGCACCACAAAACGAATCCGCCGGCGCGCAGCTTCTGATTGAGATCGTTGTCCTGGTTGCGCAGCAGGTCTTCGTCGTAACCTCCGGCGGCGAGTGCGAGATCGCGGCGGAATACCGCGTAGTTTACCGTATCGACGGACCCTTCAGCCTGGGTGCGGAAGGATTTTCGCGACGATCCAAACGGATGGCTCATGGTCCACGCCGCCAGACGGGCGCCCAGGCCCGAACCCGCGGGCACGGTCATCACGCGCCCGCCGCAGGCCGCGGCGTTGTGCGCGAGCAGCTCGCTGAGGCAGACGGCAACGTAGTCCCGGTTATAGACGGTATGCGCGCCGAAGATGCAGACGTATTGCCCACGCGCGTGGCGCAGCCCCAGGTTGAAGGCGAACGGCGCCCGCCGGCGTGGATTGTCCACTACACGCAGGCGCGAATCGCCGGCGGCGTAGCGCGCAAGGATGGCGCGCGTGTCATCGCTCGACATGCCGTCGACGGCAATCACTTCGATATCGAAGCGGCCGACGGACGGGCTGAAAGTGAGCTGGCCGAGCAGCGAGGCCAGGCAGCCTGGGAGGGCTTTCGCCTCGTTGTAGGCGGCCAGCACAATCGACACCAGAGGCTTTTCTTCTACAAGCGGATCCGCGGACATTGCCGTCTCCATGTGCTCCCCCTATGCCGCCGCACGCGATGGCTCGCCGGCCAGCGGGGCGTGCTCAGCGACAAATTCCCGAACGGCGATGACGACATGAGCCAGCTCCGTCTCAGTCAATTCCGCGAACATGGGCAGCGAGAGCATTTCGCGCGCCATGCGCTCGGCCACCGGAAGGCTGCCTTCCGCACTCCTGCCAGGTCCCCGGTAAGCTTGCGTCAGATGCAGAGGCGTGGGGTAGTGGATGCCGGTTTCGATGCCGCGCTCGGCAAGAAAGGCGCGCAGGCCTTCACGCAGCGGGGTGGCAATCACAAAGAGATGGAAATTGTGCGCTCCTGCGGGCGCCGGCGCGGGCAGCCGCAGACCCGATGCATGGAGCGAGCGAAGGTAGCGCTCGGCGTGCTGTGCGCGCTGCAGGTTCCAGTCTTCGAGCTTGCGCAGTTTGACGGAGAGCACCGCGGCCTGGATGGCGTCGAGGCGCGAGTTGGTGCCGACGATGGCATGCTCATACTTTACCGGACTGCCATGATCGCGCAGCAGGCGAAGCGCGCGCGCCAGGGCCGGGTCGTCGCAGGTGACGGCGCCGGCGTCGCCATAGGCGCCCAGATTTTTGCCGGGATAGAAGCTGAAGCAGGCGGGGCGGCCCGATCCGCCGACGCGGACTCCGTTGAGCTGCGCGCCGTGCGCCTGGCATGCGTCCTCGATCACCAGCAGCCTGCGCACCGTGGCCAGCTCCTCGATCTCGGCCATATCCATGGCGCGCCCATGCAGATGCACGGGAATGATGGCGCGGGTGCGCGGCGTGATTTTGCTTTCAGCCGACTCCGCGGCGAGGTGCAGCGTGAAGGGGTCGACGTCGGCAAACACCGGCGTGGCGCCAATGTTGGTGACGGCCTCGGCGGTGGCGAAGAAGGTGTTGGCGGGAACGATGACTTCATCGCCGAATTCGATGCCGCTGGCGCGCAGAACCAGCTCGAGCGCGGCGGTGCCCGAACCCACGGCCACGGCAAAACGCGCGCCCACATAGGCGGCGAACTCCGCTTCAAAGCGCTCCACCCGCTCACCGCCGACGTAATGCGCGGAGTCGAGCACCTGGTTGACGGCTTCCTGAATCTCCGCACGAATGGATTTCAACTGCGCCTTCAAGTTGAGAAAGGGCACATGCGTCTCGAGGCGCCGCAGGGGAATGGTTGGGGCGATCATGGGGAGTGTGTTCATTGAGCCTCCAAAAAAATGGGGAAAGGCACGGCGGCCAGGGCCAGTCCTTGCCCGGTGACGGTGAATGCGCGCCCGCAGGCGTCGCACGTGGTGCTCATGCCGATCGCGGCGGAGACGGGCAGGCGCAGTTTGTTTGCGCAGGCGCACATCCAGCCGGTCTGGCGAGCGGGATTGCCGACCACCAGGGCAAATGCGGGAACGTCGCGGATGACCACAGTGCCCGCACCGATGAAGGCGCCGCGGCCGATGCCGACACCGCAGACGATGGTGGCGTTGGCGCCGATGGTCGCATGGGCGCCGATGCGGGTTGGGGCGAGATCGGAGCGCGGCTTGCGGATGGCGGCGCGGGGCGCGAAGTCGTTGGTCAAAACGCAATTGGGACCGAGGAAGACGTCGTCTTCGATGGTTACGCGATCCCAGATGGCTACGCCGTTTTTGATGGTGACGCGGTCGCCGACCACCGCGCCGCCTTCGATGAAGACGTGGTCGCAGATGTTGGAGCGCGCGCCCACGCGGGCGCCTTCCATGACATGCGCGAAGGCCCACACGCGCGTGCCGGGGCCAATGTCCGTTGTCTCCACCAGCGCCTTGGGATGGACGAAGACTTCTTCGCCGGGCGATGCCGCGGAGGGATTCGATTTGCTTAAGGCAGCCAATGTGCTCATGATGCTTTGCGACGCCTCCTCAGGCGGCCTCGCCGGCCAGTTCCGGTTTTACGTTCCGGTCGAAGATGTCCTCGAGCGAGCATCCCGGTTTCCAGCCGATGTCGGTGGCCATCTCGATGGCGCGGACCACGTCTTCACCGAAGCGGCCGCCGGTGCGCGGCTGCTTGCCGGCCTCGATGCAGTCGAGGAAGTGATCCACTTCGATGAGCAGCGGCTCGGCGTTTGAGAGGTGCGGCGCCACCATGTCGCCCATGCGATAGGAGAGCTGGAATTCGCCGAAGTTCTCCGGACGGCGCAGGCTTACGCCCTTGTCGTAGACGCGCACTTTTTCGCTGGGCTCGGTGTCGTCGTAAACTACCATGCGCTCGGAACCGACGATGCAGGTGCGGCGCATCTTCTGCGGCGAAAGCCAGCTCACTTCGCACCAGGCCACGCGTCCGCTGGGAAACTGAAACCAGAGATTGGCCACGTCGCGCTTGGCGCGCTGCACGCAGCAGCGGCCGAAGGACTGCGCACATTCGGGCATCTCGCCCAGCCAATAAAGAAGGATGGAGACATCGTGCACGGCGAGATCCCAGACCACGTCGACGTCTTTGCTGTAGAGGCCGAGGTTGACGCGCGAGAAGCTGAGATAGTGCACGTCGCCGAGGGCGCCGGAATCGATGAGCTCCTTGATCTTCACCACCGGCGGGCTGTAGACAAAAGTGTGCCCGGCCATCAGGGTGCGGCTGAGCGAGGAGGCGATCTCAGTGAGCTCGGCGGCGCGGGCGCTGGTATCGGCGAGCGGCTTCTCGACGAATACATGCTTGCCCGCAAGCAGGGCGCGGCGCGCCAGATCGTGATGCGTGCCGATGGGCGTGGCAATGAACACCGCATCGACGCCGCAATCGAGGAACCGGTTCACGTCTGCGAAGGTTTTGACGCCGGGATACTGGCGCGCGAGCCGCTGGAGGCGCGCCGGATCGAGATCGCAGACGGCGGTGAAGTCGCTTTTCTGCGCCTGGGCAAGGACGCGGGCCAGATTCGGCCCCCAATAGCCCAATCCAATCAGTCCGGTCTTAATCATGGCTGGCTCCCACGGCGACCGTCGATGCGGTCTGCGCTTTGAGTAAGTTCGATTGCACCACGAGGTTGAGGAAAGACGACTCCACGCGCGAGCGCAGGAGCTCGATATTGGGCATCACGCAGTGGCCGCCGATGACGCCGGGAAAAACCTGCGAAGGCAGAAAGTCGACTTCTTCGATGAAGGCGTTCACATCGGCAAACGATCCGCCATATTGCGCGGCCAGGCGCTCCATCTCCTGCGCCCAGGCGATCAAGACGCCGAGGTAGGTGGTCTCGAGCAGCTTGGCAAGCTCGGCGATCTGCGGCGAGGGGAACGCGGCGGTGTTGAAACCGGCACGGCGGAGATGCTCAGCGGCGGCCGTTTGCGCCGCAGGCGTGGAGGCGGCGACAAATTTGTTGTAGCGCAGCATGTCCTGCTCCATGCGCACATGCTTGCCGCGCACGGGACTGAAGGCCAGCGGACTTCCCGGGAGCTGTTCCTCCACTTGCCGCGTGGTTCCCGGCGGGACGGTGCTGTGAATGATGGTGAGCTGGGGACGCAGGCGGCGCATGTAATTCGCCGTCACGGCAACGAAGCGCGGAATCTGGAAGGGATAGCAGATGTGCAGAACCGAAACCGGTTCCTCGATGGGGAAGGGATCAATATCGATTCCGACGCAGCGGTACGTCCGCTCCAAGATGCTCATGAGCGGACGGCCCACTTCGCCGAGTCCGGCAACAACTACCAATTGATTTTCTGCCACGGTGAATCTCCTTTTAAGGTTTCGATCCTGACGATTGTTTTAAGCGCTAACGGCCGCCCGGGCGGGAGCAAGCGAAGGCTCCGCACGCCGCTGGCCGGCGGAAGCGGGCAACGGGATTTCCAAGGGAAGGTACGAGGATGCAGCGGCGGGAAGCAGGCCTGCCTCAACGAAGCGACGGCGCGCGATTTCGAGGAACGACGAAGCTTTTATCCAGCAATCGTTGAAGCGGGCGCCGTCTTCGGCGAGCCGCCAGTACATGTCCCCGATCTCCCGCGGCAGCCAGGCGGTGCAGAAGGCGGCGGGATGCCAGAGCAGCGAAATTCCGCCCCAACCCCAACGCCGGCTGGCGGCGATCAGCTGGGCCACTTCATGGAACTGCTGCCCGTCGCCGCGGAGAGCCTGATCCATGACCACCAGCGGAAACTCGAGAAAACCGGCGGGAGCTTCCCTCAAAAAGTTATAAGGCGGAAAGGCGAAACAGGCGCCGGCCCGGAAGCCGATCTCTGTCGACCAGCCGATGGAGGTGTCATAGTCCAGTCCGGCATTCTCCACTTCGGGAATGAGACGATCGAGGGTGAAGCGCAGCCAGTGCTGACGGCTGCCGCGCACGCGAACCCCTTCGCTCTGCATGGAGTCACGCTCCCGCTCGAGCTGGCCGCCGTCGTCGAGGCTGGTGTAGGAGCCATGCAGGCCGATCTCCATTCCCTGTTTTTCAAGGCCCCGCATGGAATCGAGCACGCCCGGTCCAAGGAGATTGTATCCGGCGTCGAGCCGATGGGCGTGGCGGGCGAGGAAGTAGTAGCTCGAGCGGATGCCGCACTGCTGTTCCTGAAGCGCGAGGCTGGCGAGCCGGTCGAGTGGATCGCCGGCAAGCCCGAAGGCAACCGACAGCCCCTGCCACGCCTGCGAGACGCCAAGGAGCGGCCGTCTGCCCAGCAAAGAGGAGATGAGCGCATTGCGCATCAGCCGCGCAGCGGCATGCGCGCGCCCGCGCGGAAAATAATCGATGTCGTGGGTGGGAATGACGAAGTGAGTTTTGTCGTCCTGAGGAGCGCGGGGAGTCTCCTCGGCGCGGGGAAGCACGCGGCAGATCTCCTGCTGCAAACCGCGCATGGCAATGGCGGCGTGGGGCACGCGGATATCGACGCCGTGCCGACCCGCGTAGGTGGCTGCAAAGGCCGGCCGGCCGTGGCGGTCGCGCGCCTTCACGCTGTATTCGTCGGCGCAGGAAGCCCACTCAAAGATTTCGCCGAGCCAGTCCGGAGCGAGACAGCGCTCCGGCTCGTAGTGCAGAACGGTGGCGAGGCCGCGGCGCAGGTACTTCACCGGGCAAGGAGCGGGCTCAGACGGCGCGCGGTCAGTGAGCCCGCGGGAGAGCCATACGGTGCGTGCGTCGGCAAGGGGCGTCCCTCCGCACTGCGGCCGGTAGCGGATGAAGACGTCAGCATGCGAGCCGCGCAGCGAATTGAGCACGGGCGTATGCCCATAGATGGCGCAAAACAGGCGGAACGCGTAGCTAAGACGAGCGCGCAGTGCTTCACTCGCATCGCCGGGGATTTCAAGATAGATATTCATTCGTAGATTTAGGACCTCCAACAAATACTTTCTTTAAGACACCGGATTGACCGCGGACTCCGGCAGAGGCTGGACCGGATGTTCGCGAATAGTCTCCCGGCCAGCCGAGCACATGCGCTCAAGAAGTGCACACGCAGCCACCGTGAGCCCGCACCAGAACCAGAGGAAACGATCGTCATCCAGATCGCCGCTGAACATGGCGATGGAAATCAGGTAAACGAGCCCGGGCAGCAGACAGGGCAGGCAAGTTTTAGCCAGAGCCCTATGTGCGCGAAGATTGCGAAAGACCGCTCGCAGGAAGAGAAGAAGCGCCGCCAGGCCTACGAGGCCCTGCTCAACCAGCACCTCGCAAAAGAGATTGTGGGGATAATTTCGCTCGTCCACATGCCAATAGGCCATGCTCCAGCCGCCCAGTCCCCAGCCGAAGATGGGGCGTTGGGTGGAGAGATCCAGGGCGGCGCGGTAAAAAACCAGCCGTTCGACGGCGGTGCCCTGGGCCTGATTGTCACCTTCGACTAGGTTGACGATCTCAGCGGCCTTGTACTGGAACTTGAAGGCTTCGGCTCCGTAGAACCAGAAGGTGGAGAGAAGCATGACCGCGCCGACCAGGGCTGCCCCGACGAAGGCCATCTGACGGCGCGAGATCATGGGGGAGCGAAACGACTCGAGGAAAAAGGAGAGAAGCAGGACCAGGAGGAGCGAGAACAGAGGCCCGCGCGTCTCGGCCGATACCAGTCCGATTGCCAGCGCGGGAATGCAAAGGAAAACGATGGCCCTGCGCAGCCAGCGATTCTTCACCGGCGTATAAATCAGGAGCAGAATGGCCAGGCCGATCACCTGGCCCTTGCCGATATGCGCGGGATTGTCCTCGGCGCCCATGGCGCCGGTGGCGCTGAAACTGAGACTGCTGGCGGCAACGACCATCCCGAAGAGGGCGGTTCCGATGGTGAAATCGCGGAAGTCGCCCTCTGAGGTAAAGAGCAGGAAGGAGGCAAAAAACAGGCCGCATCCCAGCGCGGCGAAGTTCTCCAGTTTCTGCAGGCCGTAATGCGGCGCAGGGGTATAGAGATAGCTGAGGGCCACGACGGCCGCGAAGAGAAGAAATGCGGCGCCCGGCGAGGCCGGCAGCAAGGTGCGTCTCTCCGCCGGCGGTGAGAAGGCAAAGTCGCGCGGCGCCAGAGCCAATCCGGATTTTTGCCGCCCTGCCGCCCAGCGCAAAAAGACACCGACCGCCAGCAAGCAGCAGGCGAGTTCGAGAGCGGTCACCAGGGCGGCCGGGCCAAACTGGCTCAAGATGGAAACATCCTTGAGCCGCGGCAGAAAGAGCACCGGCGCAATGAAGGCCGCCGGGTGCCTGGCAACGACGATGAGAACGGCAACGGCTGCAAAACATGCGGCGATGAGCCGCAGCGGGTCTGCGGTGATTCCCAGAACCTGGCGGAAAGCGAGCAAAGCGGCGAGCGCCGCCAAGGAAAACGCCGCGAGCCAAGCCGGGGACGTCCATCGCAATGCGGCGTTGCTCATTTCGCGCCTCCGGACTCGGGCGCAGGGACGGTCCACCCGGCGCGCCGGCAGACGCCGACATTCCATGCATACGAGAGCCAGCCCGATCCGAGGCGAGCCAGGACGGCGAGATAGATGGCCGCGAGCAGGGCTTCGGCGAGCACGGCTTCAGGCAGCGGCAGAGGACCGCTTTGCCAGGAGCGGAAGGCAAGCGCCGCCGCGCCCAGCACCAGCGCCGCCGTGAAGGACGGACCGAGCTTCCGCCAGGGAACGCCGACCCCATAGGAGCGGCGGAAGGTGCGAGCTGTGAGAAGGGCGAGCAGAATTTGCGAGATCAGCAGAGCGGCGGCGATGCCCCCGAGCAGGGACTGGCCGGGGAAGAATTCGATCCACGCAAAGATCAGCGCCACATAGACGGCGAGGCTGGTCATCACGTTGGCCGTGTTGTAAGGCTTCACGGTCGCGGCATCGATGGTGCTGCGCAGCGCGGCGAAGAAGAGGTAAAACGGAATGGCGAGCAGGACCACGCGAATGACGCCCATGTCATTGACGAAGCCGGGTCCGACCCAGGCGCGCACCACAACGTCAGCGAAGATGGCGAGCTGAATGCACGTGAAGACGGAGAGCTCCATGACGCCGGCGACGAGCAAACGCAGCCGCGCCTGCACCGCGTCATGCTGGTTCTGTCCCAGCATCATGCTCACTTTGGAGAGCAGGACCACGCCCAGCGGTCCGGCGGCGTAACCGATGACCATGAGCATATTGAGGCCGAGAAGCAAGGGAGTGACACGGGCAATCTTGATGTAGTGCACGGCCAGCATGGGTCCCAGGGCGGTGATGGCGGCGGCGCCGAACTCGCCGGGAATGCGGGGCACGCCGTACTGGATCAATTCGCGGCAGCACTTGACGAGATGGAGCGAAGGAGCGCCGCGCAGCCGCCGCAGCACGGGTATGGCAAAGAGCGCGGCTACACCCGCCATCAGGACGCCGGTGGTTCCCATCATCGCGGCGACCGAGTGGCTGCGGGCCATGACCAGCACCACGGCCAGCGGCAGAATGGCCGCGTTCAACACTTCGAGCAGGTTGGCGCGCGCCATTTCGAGCAGGCCGCGATAATATCCGTAGACCGCGCGATGGATGGCGTAGCCGATGAGCAGCAGCAGCAGAGCGACCACCAACCCTGCTTCCTGGGCATCGCCGAACAGCCAGAGCGCAAATGCGGCGCGGAAGGGATAGATGACGGCGCCGAGGCACAGATTGGCGGGAATCATGCAAAGCAGCGCCGCCAGAAAATAGGGCGACTCGTTCTTGCTGCCGTTGCCCGCCGAGTGCGCCACGTAGCGGGGCAGGCCGGTAGCCATGCCCAGCAGCATGACGCCCAGCGCCCAGCTGAGCACGCGGCGGAGCAGCAGATATTCCGAGAGCGGCCGCGCGCCCATCCAGCGGCTGAGAATGGCGGTGAGCAAAAGGCTTGACGCCATGGCGGTGGCCTCGGCGCCCATGGTGATGGCCAGGTCATGCAGGAAGAGGCGTCGAGGCGCACTGCGGCGGCGCCGATTGCGGCCGGGCCGATCAAGCCGTTCGCGTTCCGGAATTGTTTCGAGTTCGAGCACTTCGGATTCCGATTCGAAGTTCACTTTGAGGTTCCAGACAGTAGAGATTCCGGGCAGGCCGCGGAAATGCCTGGGGCCGGGGAACCAAGGATTGGCTGTGCAGGCAGATTGCGCATTGAGGGCAGAGCTTCGCCGTTATGAGTCACATTGCGTGACCCCTCCGGGAAGCAGGAGTTGGCCCAGGTTGGAGCCCCAAAAAGAGTGAGCGAAAATCAGTCCTCGCCAAGGCGCGGCTTGCGCGAAGCCTTCAGTCGAATTCGTTCCCAGGCGAGCTTCTTTTTGCGCTCGTGCATGGCCGCACCCAGAAGGCGCACGTTCGAGAGTTCCAGATTGCGACGCACCTTGTGAGCCACGGCACGCTGTGTGCTCCCTGCCAAAATCGTCAAGACTATTCCATCGGCCATCTGGCCCAGCAGAAATCCCTCCGCCGCCGTGCTTAAGGGCGGGGCGGCGATCAACAAGAATCCGAATCTCTGGCGCAGATTGGTGAGCCAGGTGTTCACCCGGTGAGGGGAAAACCCCGGCCGGGCATCGCTGAGCGCCGCGGCCGGCAGCACCCACAGGCTGGGCGCGCGCAGGCGGAGCTTGGCTGCTTCGAGGTCGCCGGCTGGCTGCGCGTGAAAGTCGAAAGCGCTGTCGAGCTGGTAACGCATGTGCAGGGAGGGCGAACGAAAATCGGCATCCATGATGCAGATGGTCTCGCTCACCAGGGTCGACAGCACTTCGGCAGTCCGGGCGCAGACCATTTCCGATCCATCTCCCGGCTGCACGGCGGAGAAAACCACGACCCGCGGCACCTCAGCTCCGGAGAGGAAAAAGATCCTCTGCACGAACTGAAGCTCTTCAGGAGTCGGCGGCTCGGGAAGGAAGCTCATGAGCGGCACAGCCATTGCGGAGGATGAGGACACCTGGTCCCTCTCGAGGGGTTCCGTCGAAAGGGGAGGAGCAATGTGGGCGGGTTCGAGCACGATTCGCCTGGATGCAGCCATCGGCATATTTTTCTATTTCCCTTAAACCAAGATTCGACGCGCGTCCGGGACGAGCGCCTAGGTTAATTTCAACATCTGATGACCCGCCAATTTCCGGCCATCCTCGATCAACGGAGGAATCAGCGCCAGCGGAGAGAGCAGAATCACGATTGGCGCCTCAAGAACGCGCTCCACCTCCTCGGGTGTGCGCAGCGTGGGATCGAGCCGGTCCGCGCCGGCTCCGGCCGCGAATGCCGCCACCAGGGCGAGCATCAGGCCGTACATCACGTACCAGAGCGCGGGGTGGATGGGCAGCGCGGGCACCGAGGCAGTCTGAACAATGCTCACATTGAAAATCCGCCGCTGATCCAACGCCTCGGAAACCTGCGCTTCCTGCTGCTTGTGCAGGAGAAGAAGATAGTTGTCCTCGGCTGCTTTTTCCTGCCGCTCCAGGTCCTGCTGGCTCATGCCCTGTTGCTCAAGCCAGCGCACCTGGCGATCGTCGGCGGAGTATTCCGAGGCCAATGAGATGGCCTGCGCCTGGAGCCCGGCCAGCTCCACGCGCGACCGCGTCAGGTCTTCGCGCACCTGCTCGAAGTTGGGATCGCGATCGGTAGTTCGCTCTTCGATATGCGACTTTTCCGCCTGCTGGAGAGCCGCCGAGGCCTGCTTGATCTGCTGTTCGACCTCGAGCACCAGCGGGTAGGTGGGCTGGTACTGGGTCAACAGCTGCGTGCGCTTGAGCTCCAAATCAAGCAGAGACGACTTCAACTGCTGAATGAGCAGCGCCGAGTCAGAACTCTTGAGCACTGTCGTTTGCCGGGGCGGAATGCTGTCGACCTGTCTCTGGAGGGCGGTAATGCGAAAGCTGGCGCCGGCAATCTGGGCCTGCGTCTGATCTTCGGCGGCCTTGGTATCGCTCAGCCGCTTCAACGCATCCTGCATCTGGGTTGCGCCATCGGCCACGCCGCCGTTCTGCGTAAACGCGACCAGTTTCTGTTCCGCCGCGGCCAGGTCGGCGCGCGCCTGGCCGGTCTGCTTCTCAAAAAATTGCACCTCTCCGGCGGGATGATGCGCGCGGGCATGCTCGTTGAGATAGACATCTCCCAGCACGTTGAGCACACGCGCCGCCTGTTGCGGATTGCCGGCGCGGTAGGAGATGGCAATCACGTCGCTGAGCTTGATGATTTCAATCTGCAGCTTGCCGGCCAGCCGGCTTACCGCTTTCTGCGTCAATTGCTGCTGCGTGGGCCGGCGAAGGAAAGGGAGGACCGCGGAGACTTTGGCGAGAGCTCCCGTGAGGTGCAGCCAGCCCGCGGCCTTCCACATGGCATCCACGGCGCCGAAGACGAGGCCGGGCTGCGCATCGAGGCCGCACCGCGCGACAACCTGCTGCAGCACATCGTTGCTGCGCAAGAGGGCGATTTCGGAGTTGAGGACTTCGTCGCTGGTGGAACTCTGGTCGTTGACGATGGGCCCGGCGTTGGCATCGCCGGTGAGCACCGGATCGGCCCTGCGCAACTGCGCCTGCTCGACGAGAATCTCCATGCGCGCTTCATAGCGGTCAGAGAGCAGCAGACCGTAAACCAGGGCGAGCAGAAAGACGCCGATGCCGACAACCAAAATCACGTGCATCTGCCGGTGAATCACGGCAGAAACGTTGGGGAAGGCGAGAGCGCCCGACTGCGGCCGGTCAAGTTCCGGCCGGTGAAGTTCCGGCCGATCAAGTTCCGGCCGATCAAGCGCACGCTGTGGATTCCACGACACTGGCTTCCTCCCTGTTCATTGCCCTTCAATCGCGAGCTTATGGCACGCCCGTGCTATATACGCCCATCGACGAGGTGGGCAGGAACTGCTGAATTTTGGAGATGGTATTCTGCGGAACGAAGATCAGGTCGCCCGGTTGCAGGGTGACGTCTTCGGTGAGATTGCCTTTTTTGAGCATCCTCTTCACATCGAGCTTGCGCACCTCCACCATGGTTCCACCGGGCAGGCGACGAAAGAGCAGAACCTGGGAACACCTGGCTTTCTCGGTAGCGCCGCCGGCGATGGCCATCGCCTCAGAAACGGTAATGTTTTCACGCAGGTCAAACTTGCCCGGATGGGCGACCTGACCGTTGACGATGAAGAACGGCTTCTGAAAATCCTTGAGATCGACGTTGATGATGGGGTTGTGCAGGATTCCGGAGTAGGCGGTGAGCAGGGCGTCGTGCAATTCGGGAAGCGATTTGCCCGCGGCATAAAAATCGCCTACGCCGCGCAGGGCGACATAGCCATCCGGGGCCACGGTGATGGTCTGATTGAAATCGGTCTCCAGCGGAAAGACGAGGTCAAGCACATCGCCCTGCTCGATGCGGTAGCGAGGGCGCTCGAGCAACTGCGGCGCAGCCCGCCCGGCCGGCGCATTGACCGGTTGCAGTTGCGAGGACGTTTGCGCACTGGAAGCAGTTGAGGAAAGCCAGCACACTAAAATCATGGAGCCGATTACCGTCAAACCGGCATTCACTCTAAATTTTGGGTCCATTTTTATTTAGGGTCCGGTCATCCTGTCCGGAAGAATCCCGTCCTTTTTAGATGCTCACTTTCGTTTACCCACATTGCTGTTGGAGTTCAAAGGCGCGCGTCTTTTTCGCGGCTTCTTTCACAGGATCGAAAGCCCTTTGAGAAAATCCCCTTCTCTCTCAGCCGATTACGATGCAATTCATGGCCACTTCGCATTCACTTCCAGCCCAGTACGGAGCTGAAGATGTCGAGCGTGTCCTGGCGCATTTGCCGGGTGTCGCCAACGCACCGTGCCAGGCGCTGCGGCACGCAGGAATGCTCATGTTTCCAGCCGCTCCACTGGCTCTCCATGCCGAAGAATCCGGGATAAAACTCGATTCCGGCAATCTTGCCCTGCTTCAAGAGCTGCGCGGCGATGCGGGCCGATTCCCGGTAGAGGCTCAACTCTTCAGCCTGCGAGCATGGACGGTTGCCGGACGGCGAGCAGGGAATGTAATCGATGCGGTCATAGGCGTAGAGTCCGGCGATCACCTGGGCATTGGGAAAGAGCGCCCGCGCGCGATCGACATACTGTGAAAATTTCGGCGCATCCGTCCGGTAGTGCAGGAAGAGATGGACGATGTCGACATCGCGGGCCAGGTCGGCAGGAAGGTAAGGCGGACGGGCGTAAGGGGAGTCGAGCTCGTCTTCGTAGAGGGTAATGCCGAAGGCCAGGTTGGGGTTGAAGGTTTTGACGTTCTGGATGACCTGGCGCAGCCAAGGCCGGGGATCGAAGCGGGCGGAAAACAGGTTCTGGTAGCGATCGACAAAGTCGTCGAACCCGGCCTCAACGAGGTAAGGGTGAGCCAGACTAAGGCGGCTGTAGGCAAGCGCGTCGGCGGGCGTGCGGACGGGATCCTCGTCCATGGAGAGGAAGATCCGCGTGAGGCCGCGCTGGTCCACCTCTTCTTGCGCTTCGCGGACGCAACCCTCGGGGTCGCCGGTGTCGCAGCCCATGCGATATCCGGAGATGTGCAGACTCCGGTCCCATGCAGGCGCATTCTCGACCCAGGTGTAGATGGGAAAGATGCGGGGTGGGGCCATGGGGCGTGCCGGCGCGCGTTCAGACGCTGCCCTGAGAGGAGATGGCAGCCATGCGGCCACGGCGGCGATTGCCGCCAGGGCAGCTTTGCCGGCCAGACGGGAGGTGCAGGAATTCATGCGGCGCGGGCCGCCGGCTCGAGCATGGATTCGTCGACTTCGACGGCAATACTCTGGCAGAGCGTCTCAACGGAAAACACGATGCGCGTCGAGTCCTTGACGCGCGCAACCAGGCCCTCGAGACCGGCCAGCGGTCCGCCGCGCACGCGCACGCGGTCGCCGGCGCGGAGAAACGGATGCGGGGCAACCGCCGCATTGCTCAAGACGACCCGCCCAATGGGTTCCATCTCACAGGCGGGAATCACCGCTACCTTGCCCGCGCACATGACCAGGGAACAGACTCCCGGCGTATTGAGAATCTGCAAGCGGCGATCGAGCCCGCCGGAGAAGAAAACATAGCAGGGAAAGAGCGGGCGGCTGAGCCGCTTGCGACGGTCGCTCCACAGGCGGACCTCCCGAAAAAGCGGCAGGAAAACATGGAACTCAAGCTGTTGGAGATGATGGGCGACAGCCCGCTCATGCTGATGGCGGACGTAGACGGCATGCCACTCGGCTGAGCGGGAAAGGAGTGGGAGCAGCCCGGCCGGCAGACAATCGGGCGCAGGCATCCGCGACCGCCGGAGCGATGGGACGGAATTTTGCATAGCTGATGCAGGCGCGATGGTGCAGACGCCTGGCCAAGAGTTGGATGCGCGCTGGAAGCTTTCTGTAAGTCAGCGCATGCTTCGATCCCCGGAAACCGCCGTTCTTCCCTGCCGCTCAAGGCTGTTCGACGGCCCCAGGTTCCGAACGGCCCAGGGTGTCATAGAGCGGCTGCACCGGCGTGATGCCCGGCTCCTGCTGCGCCGCGGAGAGCGCCAGAATCCGGACCTTGCCGTTCCTGGGCAGCGTAATCGTCCGGACGCCCTTGGGCAGGTCAATGGAATAGCCGAAGAGGTACGAATAGGAGTAGGCGACATTCTTGCCGGCGGCATCGTGATGGTGCGAGCAATACCAGGCCAGCTGGGCGCGCTTGATGTATCCCGGCCGTATGCCGACCATCTCGCCATAGGGATCATTTTCAGTGTGCGGCGGCTGCCCCATGCGTCCGGGCACGGTGATGTCTTTGGCGACCCACTGCCGATCGTCCCACTGCCCGATGAATCCACCCCAATCCTCGATCTTGAGGGGAACATCGCGATCGCCCACGCGGAAGGTGGCATCCTGGTCGCCGTCGATGGCGGCTGCCAGCACATCCACGCGGTTGTAATCGCCGGGCGGCAATGCAACGGTCTGCCCATCGGCAACCACGGCATCAGCCTCGCCGGTCTGCGCCGGCGCCAACTGGAACTCAGCTCCGTTGAAGCGGATGCTTGGGGGCAGCATCTCGGCGGGCAGCGCGTTGCCCTGGCCGTCGAAGCCGCCGGAGACCGGCGCACCGGTCTTGCTGGCGGCGGCGAGATCGTAGTGCAGCCTGACCGGCTGCGAACGCACCGGGGCGACGCGCACCGCGGAGGGTTGCAGTTTGATGGCAAAGGTCCGCGGCTGATATGCGGTGAAGGAGGCAACCAGCGCCCCGTCCCGCACCGTTGCCGGCCCCACGGGCTGCTCCTGCCCGTTGATCTCGCGCGCCGACTGGATGGGCGCGGCGAAGGCAATCCGCACGTCGGGCTGCGGCTTGCCGTCGAGCTCCACCAGGCGGAGGACAATCTCGTCGCCTAGCTCGGCGCGCTTCAGCGCCATGACGCGAATGCGGGGATTGCCGATCTTGACCAGCGAGAATGCGCGGCCCAGGCCGCCCGGGTGCCTGGTTGCCTGGAACGCAAGAAGCGGATCGTTGAGGCGCTGCCCCTGCCAATCGGTCTGCGCGGAGCGCCAGTCTGCCGCGTGCCCGGCAATGGCATAGGTGAACTCGTGATGCCCGATGTCCTGCGTGCCCTGATCGGCGTAGCCGCCGCGCACGCCGGGGGTGCGGATGAGGGTGAGGCGGATGGTGCTGTCGTTGGGCTTGTCGGATCCGTTCTTGCAATTGGTGAGGATAGTGGCGCCGAAGGTGCCAGTGGCGTCAGTCAAATCGATCCACTGGTGGGAGAGGGTTTCGAATTTCCTGGGCTGGTCGTTGGGCCGCTGGATGGTTCCGATGCCGAGATTGTAGGTGGCCATGCGATTCGCCGCGGTGAGCGGGAAAACGGCTTTCAGGTTCGACTCGCGCGTCTTCCAGTCAATGGAATTGGCAATCTCCACGCGCTTGCCGGCGTCGCCGGCGGAGAGCATGATGGTCTGCACGAAGTGCGATCCCGCCGTGTCGCGGCTGACCTGGACGGCCACGCGCGCCGGCCCGTTTTCAACCACGCGGACGGCGGCCGGCCCGTGAACGTATTCCCGCGGCGGAGCTTCTTCCTGGTCCCAGTCCATGTTCCACGCCGGCCACTGCCGGGGATTGTCATAGGAGATCGCCAGCCTCATCGGCTGAGCCAGCAGCTCGCGGTTCAACTGCTTGTCAAAGATGCTGGCGATATCGCCGTCGCTGTTCAGCGTCACGCGATAGTAGCGGTTCTCGAGCGAACGATCGGAAACGCGCAATCCCGTGTCTGCGCCGGTCTTCGCGCCGCCGGCGCGCACGCTGTACACCGCGTAGCCAACCGAGGGAGCCTGGGCAAGGAACAACACTTTGCCGTCCTCGATCTGCGCCGGGACTTCGCGGCCGTCGGGACCGATGACGGAGACGGCGCCGGGCACGGCGCCGGGAAAGCGCATCTTCGCCTCCACCACATCCTCGCGCGGAATGTTGAGGGGATTGAACACCACCACCGGAATCCCGCCGGTCGCGGTGTCCAGCGCTGACGATACGGACTCGGTGGCGTCCTTCAGCACTTCGGCAAACTGATTCATCGCGATCACGTCGTCGTTCCAGGCGAACTCATAGGCCCGCGGCGTGGCCGTTCCCGCGGCGAGATCGTGGAATTGTCCGCCCATCACCAGCATCCACGCGTCATTCAGCCGGTCGATGGGATAGGAACGGCCACCGAGCCAGGATGCGGCCACCGACGCCTTCTCCGCCGCGTCGGCCAGCACTTCTTCTTTGCGGAGCCATCGTTTCTGATAGCCCTCGGAGGTCAGCGATCCCGCGGAGTGATTGGTCAACTCCATCTCACCGGTGTACTGGGGCAATTGCGCCTCCTCCGCGGGGGTAATATCGAGGAACATCCGATCGGCGGTTGCCGAGATCACGTGCACCGGGCCGTCTCCCACGGTAACCATCGGCCACGACGGGTGCGATTCGCCGGGAATCGGGATATAGTTCTCCGGCGGCATGCTTGCCTGGCCGTGGGTGACGATGGCTTCCAGCCGCTTTACCGAGTCCTCGCCCGGCGCACCTCCGATATCGCCGGTGCCGTAGTAGTGGTAATCGGTGAAGACGCCGGTGAGTTTGCCGTTGTTTTCCACCCTGGCCGCCCAGTCGCCCTGGAACCGGCTCAGCTCGTCATCCTGCGCGCCTTTTTTCAAGGCCGCGATCTCGCTCCTGAGGGAGAGAAACTGCTGGACCTGGGATTGGCCAGGCCGCTCGCCGCCGGCGACCATCTGCCGGAGCTTCTGTTCGAGGGCGTCGAGGCCGGCCTGCGCGGCGGTGAGCGCAGCGTCAGGCGGCGCCGCGGGCAGAGGCTTGCTCAGGTCCGTAGTAATGTCGCTGTCGTAGCTGCCCGGATTGAGCGCCGCGAGCACGCTCTCTCCATCGGGGCCGACCCATACGCCGACGTTGAACGGCGTTCCCTCCGGCGTCTTTTCGAGCGACTCCGGTCCGCCGCCCTCGGCCGACGATCCCCAGGTCAGCTTCTGCGTGGAGAAGCCACGCACGCCGGCGTGCGCCAAGATGGTGGGCAGATCGGCAGGGAATCCGAAACAGTCAGGCAGCATGTATTCGGCGCTGGCCTTGCCGAACTCCCTTCGGAACCACTCGTTGCCGTAGAGCACCTGGCGGATGATGGATTCCGCACTGGGCGCATTCACGTCACCCTCTTCCACCGAGGATCCTGCCGGATACCAGCGCCCTTCGGCCACATACCGCTTGAGCGTTTGAAAGTCTTCCGGGTAATACTCCTTCATGAAGCGATAGCGGTTGGCGCCGGTGAAGTTGAAGATGTAATGCGGATATTTCTCAAACAGGGCGAAGTTCTCATGCATGGTGTTGGGGATATATTGGTCGATCACCTGCGGATATTCCCAGCGCCATTCCGTATCCAGGTGTGCGTAGCCCACAACATAGAGCGTGGGCTGCCGTTCGAGATCGG
>JASHTS010000292.1 GCA_030040425.1 Acidobacteriaceae bacterium
GGCGCAACGCCGGTCCTAACCACGCAATAGACGTAGGTCCGCGAAATCCAAGCACCCAAGAGAATGCGTATGAAGTGGAGAAGGCGATTTTTTCTCTCCAGCAAGAAGTGGCGCAATCGCTCGAACCTGCACGCAACCCCGGAATGGAAGTGGCATGGGCGTCTAGATTTCTGCGTGAGGAGCAGGTGCTCGCTGAAAGCCTACGATCCTTTCGAATGGCTCGCTGGCCGAGTGACAGCATCGTCTGGCAGAGACGCGGCAAGTCCAAAGCCGGCGAAGAGGCTTGGCTCGATGAAGAGCGTTATTCGAGCAATCACTTCGTTCTCCAGCGTGATCACGTGAATGGAGTGCGCCTTCCAGCGTTGTTCGGCAGCGGAGTGTTCATAGACAGCAAAGGCGGGCTGGCCGTTGGCCGCTGTGGGAACAAGGTGAAGGCCGCCACATGTCTTCCATGCACCAGCGAAGAAGGCTCCGATCATCTCGCGCCCCGCCAGCCACTGCAGCCACGGAGGCATGACCGCAGCAGCATCTTCTTTAAGCAGAGCGACGAACCTATCAACATTGTGCTCTTCCCATGCCCGCAGATAGCGGCCGAGCAGTTTTTGCTGCGCAGCAGTCGGCGGTGTTTGGATGGATGTCCGGCGGTTGGAGTAGCTCTTTGAAAGGGTTTCGCGCGCACGCTGCAGCGCGCTGTTAATAGACGCGGTGGTGCTTTCCAGCAGTTTGGCTGCCTCAGCCGAGGCCCAACCGAGCACGTCGCACAGCATCATCGCGGCGCGCTGGCGGGGCGGCAACTGCTGGATGGCGGACACGAATGCAAGCTGCACTGACTCTTGCGCACTATATCGCGCCTCGGGATTCGGCGAAGCATCGGCGATGCCTTCGAGGTCGGAGTCCGGGTACGGCTCCAGCCACGGAATGTCGTTGGACGGAGCGCCAAACGCCGCTGGTTCAACAGCTGGCCCCAGTTGGTCGGGCAGGTACCGCTGCTGATGCTTGCGGCTTTCGAGCGCATTCAAGCACGTGTTCGTGGCGATTTTATAAAGCCAGGCGCGCATCGATCCCCCGTCGAAACTCGCAAAACTGCGCCACGCGCGCAGATAGGTTTCCTGCACCAGGTCTTCGGCTTCGTGCAACGAGCCCAGCATCCGGTAACAATGCAGTCTGATCTCGCGGCGGAGTGGTTCGGCGAGCTGCTCGAAGTCCCTGTTCGCGTCATTCGTTGTGGGCTCGATATTTGGGCTCTCAATCGCCATCGCTTCTGATTGTAGGCTTTTTGCTGGCTATCGCCGTTATGGCGAACGGGGTTCATTGACTGCCTGATCTCAGGTCGTCGGAATATCCGGCCTCCAGGCGCGGCCACTGGGCGATGGGGCGCCCGCCTGGCCACTCGGGCTGCCAGGTGGGCGAGCCGGTTTTGGTTCGCGTTATGGTGCAATGTTGCGGCCAGCCCATGGGCGAGTCTTCCCACTTCTCCCGCCGCCCGTAAACGGTCAAGTCGAGCAAGTGATAGTTGTTGTCCATCACCTCAACGCCGCGCGCGGTGGTCCAATAGGTCTCGAAGACTCTCGATTGCTGCCGCAGATAGCAAACCAGGTGCATCCTGCCCACGCGGCCGCCAACCAGAAGGGTCTCGAGCGATTCCCGCGGAGCTGAGTACCATGGCGTCACCCAGCCCATGAACTCGCGGTAACGGGCGCTCTCTTCGTACGGGCCTTGGCAGAACACGGCGAAGGTGACGTCGCGAGAGTGCATATAAGACAACTCGCGAACCTGCGTGGTAACCCACGTGCAACCTTCGCACTGTTCCGGCGCCGAGTGTCCGGTATGCCACATGAAGTAGTAAGCAATGAGCTGTTGACGTCCCTCGAAAGCATCGAGAAGCGTTACCGGGCCGTTCGGGCCAATGAGTGTTGTAGCGCCGTCCACTTCCACCATAGGTAGCCGCCGGCGGGCCGCCGCGATTGCGTCTCCTTCATGCGTGTGAGCCTTTTCTCGAACTCGCAGCGCGTCCAACTGCTCCTCAAAGGTGCTCCGATTGACGATGTTGGGTGCTGCAAGTTCATCTCGCGTCGCGTTCGTTGTCATTTCATTTCTCCTTTTTCCGCTGAAGCAGGCCGAAGCGGTTGGCCCTGAAAAGTCTTCTCAACTGGCTGACGCATACCGCCAGAATTCCTCCCGAGGAACTGGTGCCAGCCACCACTGCTGCTGTGGTGGCGATGCATACCGGGCACATAATCTTCCTCCTCCGCATGGGTTCGGTCATTTTTCGTTTGATGCTTAACAACTTGTTGACGGAATGAATTTATGTCCTTCCCGCAGTTTCCTTCCGGTTGGGCGAGCCTTTGCCGGTCGCGATCACGCTGACCAAACTGCCGCGCTCGCGGGAACGAAGCCTGCGTATTGCCGCTCGAACTGTTTGGCCACCCCGTTGCGCCAAGCATCTGCGATCGAGCGGGACATTGCGTCGGGAAAGATGTCTTCTTCGTCATTTTCCAGTCCGTCGAAGATTCCCTGCGCGACACACTCCGGCGATGCCTTGGGAATCTCAAAGCCTCGTGTCATATCGGTGTCGACTGGTCCCAGAAAAACACCGTGGACACTCACGTTCTGGCCGGCCAGCAGTGCTCGCAAAGACTGCGTCATGCTCAGTGCCGCAGCCTTCGAAATGGCGTAGCTGGGAGTGAGCGGCAGTGGCGCAAGCGCCATCAGCGACAGGTTGTTTACGAGCGCACCCCTGGCGCGCTTCAGCATGGGCAGGAAGGCCCGTGACACTTTGTACATGCCGAAGAAGTTGACAGCGAGGGCTTGCTTGATGACGTCGGGATTGCTCAAATCGTCGTAGGGAGCGATGCCCGAGTTGTTGATCACCACATCGAGGCTGCCGCCTACCCTCCGCACTGCCTGCTCGATCTGCGCATCGTCGGTTACATCCAGTACCACGGGAACGACGCGGTCGTCGGAGACATCGATCCCTCCACGTGTACCGGCGTAGACTCGCGTCACTTCGCGACGGAGGGCCTCAAGGACGAGCGCATGGCCGATGCCGCGATTGGCGCCAGTAATCAGGACTGTCTTCCCAGTGATATTCATGATGTTCTCCTTTTTGGGCTCGGGGCTGCCTTCTTGCTCGCCCGTTCTTGCCTGTCTACTGGGTAAAACCGGCTGGGTGGCCCAAAATCATCGGCGCCGTGGAAATTTCTCTGTCTCACTTGCAACAAAATCCGGAGACATTCACATCCTTTTGTATTGCCTGGACATTGATTGAGTTTAAGTCCTTACTTACCTGTAGATTACGTGCAGACGAAGCGGCGTAAAAATCCGCAGGCCTTCACCGGCTGTGGGGGTTCAAGTTCCCCTCCGGGTACCAGCGAAGTACGCATTCGTGAATGGTTTTTATCCTATGGCGCGGCTCCGGAGCTCACCATCCGGCCGTTTGAATAAAACTGTGCCTTCGGATCCAGGTTCTCTTCTGTGGGAGGGGCACGGGTGAGGCTTGGAGAGAATTCCCCTTACCTCTTATCCTGAAGGGGCGCGTCGGGCTCACCCCGGGTGGAACCGGACACGGATATGGCTTTCGGCCGCAAAGCCAAGGGGACGCCTTCCGAAATCATGTCAAACTCACTGTCATCGACAGGATTTGTGCTTAAAAACCTCACCCGCAGGAGGCTGCGGACTCTGCTCACGATATCCGGGATCGGAATGGCGGTGGGTGCGTTTGTGGGGCTGGTGGGCTTTTCGAGCGCATTTCAGCAGCAGTGGATGCGCATTTATTCGAGCAGCGGCACTGACATCTCCGTGATCCAGGGAACCTTCCTCAACACTACGCTGAATGAATCGGCGACCGCAAAGCTCAAGGAGTTGCCCGTTGTAGAGGATGCCTCGCCTACGATCTACAACCTGATGGACCTCACTCCGGACGTGAACGCGCTGATCTACGGCTGGCGGGCCAATGCGTTTCAACTGGATTCCCTGCAAGTTCTCACCGGGCGACGATTTCGCGACGGCCAGCGCGAGGTGATGCTCGGCGATCTGCTTGCCCAGGACTTGAACAAGAAGCCGGGCGATACGCTCGACATTCAAGGCACGCGGTTCAACGTCACTGCGATCTATCACGGCGCTTCAACTCTCGAAGCGGCCGCGGTCATTATGCCGCTCGACCAGTTGCAGCAGCTGAGCGGCATGGAAGGCAAAGTATCGACCATCGATGTGCGGTTGCATCCGGCGCCTGCCGGCGAAGCGCCGGGAAAGTACTTGAAGCGCGCGCAGACCGAGATCCAGACTTCGTTGCCGGGGGTGCGTGCGGTTCCTGCCGCGGAACGCGCGAACGACAATCAGTTCGTAAAGCTGGCCCAGGCTTCCGCCTGGGGCACTTCTTTGCTGGCTCTCCTCATCGGCATATTGGGAATCGCCAACACCATGGCCATGTCGGTCTTCGAGCGAACGCGGGAGATCGGCATTCTGCGCGCGCTGGGTTGGAGGCGCTGGCAGGTGCTGGCGCACATTGAAATCGAAGCTGTCCTGATGGGGCTGGGCGGAGGAATTCTCGGCATCGGGTTGGGCTGGTGTGCTCTGCGCGTGCTGGCAGCGTTGCCTCAAACGGCAAGTTTCTTTACCGCCACCCTTCACTGGCCGCTGCTCGCCAAAGCGGTGGGAATCGCAGTACTGGCAGGGCTTATTGCCGGAGCACTTCCGGCGTGGCGCGCAGGTCAACTCTCGCCTGTGGATGCGCTGCGTCACGATTAGACGGTCTGGATCGTTGCGGCGGCGGCGGGCGTCTGTACCGCAAAAGTGAATCGTGCTCGCCGGCCGGCGCGCCAGGCGGTGACCCGGGACCGGGGACCCAGCGTGGGAATGTCCCAATCCCGCGTCTGTTCTGCTGAATGCGTCTGTACGTGGAACCAGTGAATCACGGAAGAGAACCATGGCCAGAATTGGCGCCTTTTGTTTCCCGGCAACCGGGCATCTCAATCCCATGACCGCCCTGGCGCGCTCCCTGGAAATGCGGGGCCATGAAGTGATTCTCTTCGGAATTCCCGATACCGAAGCGCGCGTGCGGGCCGCAGGCATCGGGTTTCATAGAATCGGCAGCGACGATTTTCCGATAGGCACACTCAAGAACCTGGACGCGAGGATGGCCCGGCTGAAAGGGCTCGCAGCCCTTCGCTTCACATTGGAGCGGGTGAGAAGTTCGGCGCGCATGGTTCTGCGTGATGGCCCGCAAGCAGTACGCGCGGCAGGCGTTGAAGCTCTGCTGGTGGATGAAGCCGACTTTGCCGGAAGCGTGGCCGACTATCTGGGCATTTCCTGGATTTCGATCGCTTTACTTCCGCCCCTGCTCGATGACGATCGGTTTCCGCCCTTCTGGCTGGGATGGGGGGCCAGAGAGGATCGGCTCGGCCGTCTGCGCAACCGCATTGCCATTCGATTGCTCTTGCAAATGGGTTCGCCCATCTTCAGGGATGTAAATGAGCAGCGCAAATCCTGGGGATTGAAGCCCCACGGGGAACCCAGAGATGCGTTATCGCCCCTCGGGCGAATCACCCAGTTGCCCGAAGCGTTCGAGTTCCCGATCCGCGGCAAACGGCCGCCAGTGCTTCATTACACGGGGCCTTTCGTGCATGCTCAACAGCGTCCGGCCATCGAGTTTCCCTGGGAGCGCCTCGATGGTCGACCCCTCATTTATGCCTCGCTGGGCACCCTGCAGAACGGTTCGGAAGCCATTTTCAGGACCATCGCGGGCGCCTGTGCGGGGCTCGATGCGCAATTGTTGATTTCGCTCGGAGGGGGACTGGATCCGGCCAGATTCGATCGATTGGCCGGGAATCCAATGGTAGTGAGCTTTGCGCCCCAATTGGATATCTTGAAACGGGCCGCGCTGGTGATCACGCATGCCGGTATCAACACCGTGCTCGAGTCGCTCTCCGAGGGAGTTCCTCTTGTGGCCATTCCTCTCGGCAACGATCAGCCCGGCGTGGCAGCGCGGCTCAAGGCGCGCGGGGCCGGGTTGGTGGTTTCACGGCGCCGCCTGACCTCGGCCCGGCTTCGCAATGCGGTCAAGCTCGTTCTCGAGGATCGTCGCTTTCGTGAAGCGGCTCAGGACCTGCAACGAGCCATCCGCCACACCGACGGACCCGCCCGTGCTGCAGAACTGATCGAACAGGCCCTGAAGACGCAATCCGCCGGAGCGCAACTCTAAATGGCTCCGCCGGCGGCCCTTTCTGAAGCGATGGTGCCCAACCAGCGGATGGCCCCATAAACAAACCGGCAACCCAACGAGCCGTTTAGGGTTTAAAGTACCTCTGGGAAGGAAGTTTTCGATAGACACAACCTGTTCTGCCAAATACACTCAAGTCGGCTTCCCAGCATGCAAACGTGGCGGATTCCACCGCATGACATCTCGACAGTGGTTCGAATTACCTGTCTTGAATCTTCCGATCGCACGTGCCGGTGGAGAACGATGAGGTTCTGCGCGCCCCAAGCAGCGTGCCGCGCATTGGCGGAGTGGCGTATCGTGCCCTTTCCTGGCGGAGGAGCCGCGGCATGACTTGCCCGATTCTCGAAGCGCGCAACCTCTGCAAGAGTTACGACGAAGGCCGCATCGAGGCACTGCGCGGTGTGGATCTCTCCATCCAGGCCGGCGAATTTGTGGCCATCAGCGGGCACAGCGGCAGCGGCAAGTCGACGCTTCTTCATCTGCTCGGGGGGCTCGACACTCCAAGCAGCGGGGCCGTCCTGTTTCGCGGCGCGCCGCTCGGCTCTTCCATCGATCTGGATACCTATCGCAGCGACCACGTCGGCTTCATTTTTCAGGCTTTCTACCTGCTTCCGACCTTGCGCGCGATTGAAAACGTCCAGGCTCCCATGCTGGCATTGCGGAGCAGCAATGGCAATCGCGGGGAACGCGCCGAGGCGCTTCTCAGGGAAATGGGCATGGAGCATCGCATGGATCAGCGTCCGAACAAGCTCTCTGCCGGCGAGCGGCAGCGCGTGGCGATTGCCCGGGCGCTGGCCAATCAGCCGGATATCCTGTTGGCCGATGAGCCCACGGGGAATCTCGACAGTGCAAACTCGGCCCGCATTATGGAAATCCTTACGGGCATACAGAAAAAGCATGGCATGACGCTGATCGTGGTTACGCACGAGGATGAGATTGCGCGCTCGGCGCCGCGCCACATTCGTATCCACGACGGAAGGATCGCCGCGTGAGGCGGGCTTCGGTGTTGCCCATCGCGATACTGTCAATCGCCTGCGCGGCGCATGCCGCGGATGCGCGAACGGCGCTTGCCCCTCTGCGGCATCAAATTGAGGATTCAGACTATCGCGCCACGGGGCAGATTGTCCGTGTCGACGCCCAAGGCAATCGCGTCAGCTACGCCATTAGCGTCAAGGGCCTGTGGTTTCGAGGCGCCATGCACCTGCTCGTGGATGCCGCCCCGCCCGCGGGCGTTGCCGCGTCCGGAAAGGGTGAGCGCGTCCGCATTCTGATGGAGATGCGCCCGGGCGGCGAGGACAGCATCCGGATTTTTCGACCGCGCGAAACTGCGCCGACTGTGCTGCCCTTCAATGAGTGGAACCAGAGTCTGTGGGGCACCGCGCTCAGCTATGAGGATCTTTTTGAGCCGCAGTATTTCTGGCCCGGCCAGACAATTCTCAGGACCGCCGTTTTTGGCGCGCACCGCTGCAATGTCCTGAAAAGCACGCCGGGGCCATCGGACCTTACGCATTACGCCGAGGTGCAAACCTGGCTGGACGAAACCATCGGCTACCCCGTTTATGCCCAGAAGGTGACAAAAGAGGGCGGGATTGAAAAGGAATTCACGTATTATGGTTTGCGCCAATCCAGCGGGGTCTGGTCAGCCACCCAGGTGGAGGCGAAGATTCGCGGCCGTCCCGGGTCCACGTTTCTGATTATCAAGAGAGGCAGCGCCAAAGCTCATCTCGGAATCAACGATTTCCAGTCCGAGCAGATCAGCCAATTCGAGGATCGTCCATGAATCTTTCATTCGTGATCTTGTCCGGCATTGCAGCCATTCTTGCCGCGGGGTTTCTCTACCAGTCCTTGAGCGACCTGCGCGACCGGCGGCGCTACACCAGCGCGGGCCGCTGGGTAGAAATTGAACGGGGCCAAAAGCTGTATGTGGTGGAAAAGGGATCGGGTGGACCGGCCGTGCTCTTCGAGGCCGGCATCGCGGCCACCAACCTCAATTGGCATCACATTCAGGAGAAGGTTTCTGGCTTCACCGCCACTGCGTCCTACGATCGCACCGGACTGGGCTGGAGCAGCGCATGCCGCACCCTGCGCACGCCTGGAAACATCTCGGTTGAGCTGCACACCATGCTCGCCTCCGCCGCCATCCGGCCGCCATATATTCTCGTGGGGCACTCCTTTGGCGGATTGGTCATGCGCCGCTACGCCATCATGTATCCGGAAGAGGTTGCCGGTGTGGTGCTGATCGACCCCATGCGGTGCGAGGAATGGCCTCCGCTGAATCCTGACAAGCAAGGCATGATTGAGCGGGGCAAGAAGCTCTCCCGTTTCGCAAACCCGATTGCGCGATTTGGCCTGGCACGGCTCGCCGTGACCTCTTTGCTCTGCGGCTCGGGAAAGCTTTCAGAACATATCGCAGGCGCCGGAGGAATGGGCGCCCGCCATGTCCTCAAGCGGGTCACGGAAGAAGTGGGCAAGATGCCCAGGGAGGTCTGGCCGGTCATCGCCGCTCACTGGTCGCGGCCCGGCTACTACACCGGAATGCAACGTCACGTCTCCGCGGTTCCCGAAACCGTTCTCGAGATGCAAAGCGCCGATCCCATTCGCGACATTCCCGTCCTGGTGCTGACTCCGGGCAAGTCGATTCCGCTGTCCGATACGTGTCTCAAGAAAATCGGGGACAATGTGCGACAAGTGATCGCCACAGACAGCGCGCACTGGATCCATCTCGATGAGCCGGAACTGGTCGTCGATTCGATTCGCGAAATGGTGGCGATCGCAACCCGCGCCACGGTGCCGGCATTGGCCTGAATCGGCCCCCAGGGAGAAAACCATCACCGTCGTGGCGGCCTCTGAGCGGCTTCAATCCGTCGCGGAGGCAAATCGCTCCTGAAGCACGCGCCGCAGAAACTTGCCGGTGTGGTTTTGCGGCAGCTCGCCCGGATCGAGAATCCAGATGCGCCGCGGCGCTTTATATGCCGCCAGATTGCTGCGGCACCAGTTCAGCAGCTCGTCGTCCGTTGCAGAGGAACCCGGATGCAATTCAACCGCGGCCACCGGGACCTCGCCCTTTTCCTTGTGCGGCAGGCTGAAGGCGACGGCGCGGGCCACAGCGGGATGGGCCAGCAT
>JASHTS010000293.1 GCA_030040425.1 Acidobacteriaceae bacterium
GACGCCATGGGCGACGATCTTACCGAAACGCCCGCCCACATCCACAGAATCGTCATCGAGCCCGCGGTTTCCACCATCAGCGTGGCCGTGACGGAAGATGCCAAAAACTCCCAGCCGCCGGTCGCCGACTTCATCGTCAATCTGAAGGATCCGGAGTCCTGCAAAGACGCTCCCGCTCCCGGCACCGTTCTTGCCACGCAGCCGGCGCTCGAGCTCGACGGCACCTACAGCACCTATACCCCTGTGGCCGCCGCCAACGGCCGTCAGGCTTCTGCCCAGATTGTCTTGAGCGACGGCTTCCTCCAGCTCGAAAAGAAAGCAACGCCGGTTCACCACGCCAGGCCTCCGGCCGGCCATCACGCGGCGGGACGCTGACGCAATTTCACCTGGGAATTGGAAAGGCAGCCTGTACAAGCGGGCTGCCCTTTTCTTTTGGCTGATTCACTCTGCCAGGAGTCCGCCCCCGCAGCAGTGGTACTCTAGCGGCAGAATGCACTCTCTTCGCACCCTCCCCGCGGCGCTGGCGCTCGCATTCCTTTTTGCGCACGTTCCCTTGGCGCGCGCGCAATCCGAAGCCGATTCCACAACGCCGCCCAACGCTAAGCCCATCCCCGAGCGCACCGTGCCCACGCCTTTTCCACCCGGTGCCGGGCCCATGGAAATTGCCCGCTCCATTCAGCTCCGCACACCCGATGCGATGAGCCAGCAGGACCGTCTCCTCGAAGCCGACTCCGAGTCGTCGGTTGCCGAGCGCGCCGGCTATGCCGACATCGCTTTTAACGAGGGCAAATGGAGCTACCGGCAGCTCGTCTGTCCCGCGCTTCCCAACCATCTCTTCCTTCGCTTCACGCGCAACAACGGCTCCGGCGACGTGAGCGTCTTCTCCGCGTCGGTTCCGCGCAACAACCAGGGACACATCCGCATCATTCCCATCGAGCGGCGCAGCTATTCGCTCTTTTCGCCCGCGCCCATCAACGCGCTTACCATCGCCGCCTTCAATCGCATCCGCGCGGAAGACCAGCCCGATGCCCCGGCCGGTCATGCAGCAAGCTGGCTCGGTACGGCGCTCTGCTACGCCGCCCTCGCCGGCGCCAATCCCCTGGCGGCGCCGGAAGACGCAGCCACAGCGAAGAACTTTCCTTCCGCCTCCGCACCCAGCCTGGAGATCCCCGCGCAAGGCGGGGCGATTGCCCGCTTCACCGATTTTTCCACTGTCCCCAGGCCCATGGTATGGACCCTGATCTTCAACGCGAAGGGAAAACTGCTGAAGGCGACGCATGCTCCTTCCGGCATGCATCAAGAAAAACCCATTCCGCCTTCCACCGCCGAGCAGAACGCCAAACCGGTTCCGTCTTCCTGAGGGCGCCCCCGGACTCGATTTTGAGACCGAGGAAAGCACGAATGCTGACGGCGTAAATCGCCCTCACTCCCCCAGCATGATCCTCTGAATAGACTCCGCCCGTCCCGTCCCCGCATCGCACCCGATCAGCGCGGCGCACATCTTCGCGTTGCCCTTCGCGGCCTCGAACTTGCCCGGCATATTCGTCAAAAACCTCTGCAGCACCAGGTCCTTCTCCACGCCGATCACGCTGTCGTATGGTCCGCTCATGCCCACGTCTGTCTGGTACGCGGTCCCTCCCGGCAGCACGCGCTCGTCGGCGGTGGGAACATGCGTGTGCGTGCCCAGCACCGCGGTCACGCGACCATCCAGGTGCCAGCCCATCGCCACCTTCTCGCTCGTCGCTTCGGCATGAAAGTCCACCACGATCACCTTGGCCCTGATTCCGGCAAGCAATGCATCGGCCGCATGAAACGGAACGTTGGTCCCGCTCATGAACACACGCCCCATCAGGTTGATCACCGCATAGGGAACGCCGCTCTCGGTTACGCCCTCATACACGCCATAACCGGGCAGGCCCGGCTGAAAGTTCGCCGGCCGCAGCACCCGCCGCGGGCGTTCCACGCCCTTCGCGTCCCCAGAGTTGAGGTAATCGATCAGCTCCTTCTTGTCCCAGACGTGATTGCCGGTGGTGAGCACGTCTGCGCCCAGGTCAAAGATCTCCTCGGCCAGCGCTGGCGTCAGCCCGAATCCGCCGGCCGCATTCTCCGCGTTGACGATGGTCAACTCCACGGCATGCGTCTTGCGCACGTGCCCGATGTGCTCGCGCACAATCTTGCGCCCCGCACTGCCGAAGATGTCGCCGACGAAGAGGATGTTCAAGAATTACTCCAGGCGGAGTTGGCATTGTTAGCGGCGTTAGCGGAGCTAGGTCTCCATCGCGAGCCCGATCGCGACGAAGGTACCCCAGGTCCCGGTTTGGGGACCTCGGAAAGCACGAACCTGAGTTAGGATTGTTTTTCCTCTTTCTCTTGTTCCCTTGTTCCCTGACCCCTTGTTCCCTGACCCCTTGTTCCCTGACCCCTGACCCCTGACCCCTGACCCCTGACCCCTGACCCCTGATCCCTGATCCCTACTCTTTCCGCATGAGCGGAAACAGTATGACATCCCGAATCGACTTCGACCCGGTGAGCAGCATCACCAGCCGGTCGACACCCAGCCCCTCGCCGCCCGTCGGCGGCAGCCCGTACGCGAGCGCGCGCACGTAGTCCTCGTCCATCGCGTGCGCCTCTTCATCGCCGCGCGCCTTCTCGGCCAGTTGCTGCTCGAAGCGCTTCTTCTGCTCCACCGGATCGTTCAGCTCGCTGAAGGCATTGCCCAGTTCAAACCCTCCGGCAAAAAACTCGAAGCGCTCCACCCACTCCGGATCGTCCGGTTTCTGCTTCGAGAGCGGCGAAATCGCCGTCGGGAACTCGTAGATGATTGTCGGCTGAATCAACTGCTCCTCAGCAACCGCCTCGAACAATGCCGCGACGCATCTCCCAAATGGGACCGACGGCGTATTGAGGTCCATCTCAACCTGTCCGAACGCAGCCAATACATGCGGGCCAGACCATCGATAGAGATTGCCGCCCAAATAAGTATCAGAAACAGCATCCCTCAGGAGATCGCGATCAGAAAGAATCTGAAGCGAGGGCCGCTTCGGCCCGGGTGGCCACCATTTAATAATCGCCTCCCGCATCGTCAGCCGCTCCACCTTGCCGAAGTCGATCTGCGCGCCATTAAACTCACTCACCGTCGTCCCATTCACCTCGAGCGCCACAAACTTCAGCAGCTCCTCCGTCACATCCATCAGGCCCCAGTAGTTCGCATAGGCCTGGTAGAACTCGAGCATGGTGAACTCGGGATTATGCTGCGTGCTCACGCCCTCATTGCGAAAGTTGCGGTTGATCTCGTACACACGATCAAGTCCGCCCACCACCAGCCGCTTCAAATACAGCTCCGGCGCAATGCGCAGGTACAAATCCTCATCGAGCGTGTTGTGGTGCGTCTTGAACGGCCGCGCCGCCGC
>JASHTS010000294.1 GCA_030040425.1 Acidobacteriaceae bacterium
TCGCTGACTTGCCGGCTTGGAGCCTCGCTGCTCCCGCCGCCTGCTACCCTTGAACCAGGCGAACACCGGCTCGATCGCCGCGGAGTTCCCATTCGCGCATGAACAAGCTCATCTTCGCCAATCTCCTTCATCGACCGCTACGTTCCATTATCAGCATTCTTGCCGTCGCCATTGAAGTGGTCATGATTCTCTCCATCGCCGCCATCTTCCTGGGCATGCTGAATGATCAGAAGCAACGCACCAACGGCATCGGCGCCGATCTCATGATGCTGCCCTCGAACGCCAGCTACTTCAACGGCGTCAGCGGCGCGGCCCTGCCCGTGGTCGACGCGCAGGCACTGGTGAAACTGCCGCATGTCACCGTCGTTTCGCCCGTCATCCAGAAGCTCACCACCAGCGGCAATGTCGAGATCCTCTACGGCATCGACTACCCAAGCTACGACGCTCTCAAGCCCTTCCGTTTTCTCGCCGGTGGACCGTTCAGCTCGCCCCACGCCGAGGAAGTGATCATCGACAGCATTGTCGCCGGCGGCCGCGATCCCTCCTCGGGCAAACCCTACGCGGTGGGCGACACCATTCCCATCCTGGGCGAGTCCTTTCGCATCTCCGGTATCGTCGAGCCGGGCAAGGGCGCGCGCAAGCTTATCCCCCTCACCACCATGCAGCGTCTCACCGGCGTTCCCGGAAAGGCTTCGCTCTTTTACATCAAGTGTGACTCGCCCTCGAACGAAGACCTGGTGATGAACGAGATTCACTCCACGCCCGGCTTTGAGCAGAACACGGTCACCACCATTGACAGCTGGCTCAATCAGATGACCCCGGACAAGATTCCCGGCTTCAATCTTTCGCTTGATATCGTCACCGGCATCGCCATGATCGTCGGCTTCCTGGTCATCTTTCAGTCCATGTACACCGCGGTGCTGGAGCGCACGCGCGAGATCGGGATCCTCAAGTCCATGGGCGCTTCGAAGGGAACCATCGTGGGCGTGGTGGTGCGCGAGACCGCCGTGCTGGCCATCTTCGGCGTGATCCTCGGCGATGCGGGGACCTTTGTTTTGCGCCTGCTCCTGGCGCACTTCTTTCCTTCGAGGCCCTTCGACATCACTCCGAGCTGGCTGGCGATAGCGGACGTTCTCGCCTTCGCAGGCTCGCTGCTGGGCTCGCTCTATCCCGCGTGGATGGCTGCGCGCAAAGACCCCATCGACGCGCTCGCGTACGAGTGACGCAGGGGTCAGGGATCAGGGATCAGGAGTCAGGGAGCAGGGAACAGGGAACAGGCGATGAGTAAAGCGACGGCTCAGCTGACATCGATCGACGAGATTCGCGCGGCGGCCACGCGCATCGCGCCCATCGCCATCAGAACGCCGCTGCTGCGCGCGCCCTTTCCCGGCGTGGCCGGCCCCGGTCTGGGAAAACAAATCTGGCTGAAAGCTGAAAGTCTGCAGCCCGTCGGCGCCTTCAAGATTCGCGGCGCGGCCAACAAGATTCTCCAGCTCACGCGCGAAGAGCGCGCCCGGGGCGTCATCACGTATTCCAGCGGCAATCATGCGCAGGGCGTGGCCTACGCTGCGCGCGAAGTGGGCGCAAAAGCAGTCATTGTCATGCCTTCGAATGCGCCTGCCATCAAGCGCGCCGCCACGCTGGCTCTGGGCGCGGAGATCGTCGATGTCGGTCCGGCCTCGAGCGAGCGCCTTGCGAAGGCCGAGGAGCTGGTGCGCGAGCACGGTTACGTGGTCATTCCCCCCTACGACGACGAGCAGATCATCGCCGGGCAGGGAACCTGCGGCCTGGAAATCGTGGAGCAGTTGCCGGAGGTCGATCTCGTGGTCGCGCCGGTCTCCGGCGGCGGCCTTTTGGGTGGCGTGGCTGCGGCCGTCAAGCAGCTCAACCCGAAGGCAAAGGTCTTCGGAGTCGAGCCGGAGCTCGCCAGCGATACGGCCGAAAGCTTCCGCGCCGGCCGCATCGTCACCTGGGGCGCCGAGCTCACCAGCCGGACGATCGCCGACGGGTTGCGCACGCAGAGCGTGGGCGAGCGCAACTTCGCCCACATCCAGGCCTACGTCGACCAAATCCTCACCGTCACCGAATCCGAAATCCGCGTCGCCATGCGCGCCATCGTCGCCGCAACCCGCCTCCTCCCCGAGCCCTCGGGCGCCGTCGCCACAGCCGCGCTGCTTTTCCATTCGGACGAGCTGCCCGCGTACAAGAAAGCCGTGGCGATTGTCAGCGGCGGCAACGTGGACCCCGCGCTGCTGGCCGAAATTCTCACGGAATCGTAATGGTGCGCGTTCGAATCCAACATTTCTTTCCACGCTCTCTCACTTCGCGCCGCCGATCTCCGTCTACTCCTTTGGACTATCATTTTCTTGGCCTATGAATCACCGCCGTCTCCCCGCCCGCCAGCTTCTCGCCGCCGCGATCCTCGCCTGCGCTCCGCTAACCTTCGCCGGCCAAAACGGGGCCCAGCTGGAGAAGCCGATGGCCGGCCCGCGCGCCACCGTGCTCCGCATCACGACGCTCTATGTTGAGCCCGACTCCAGCTCCCAGCGCGTCGATCGCGTGCAGATCGGCCGTGAGATGGTGGTTGCCGAAAAAAGCGGACCTTGGATGCGCGTCTACGCCAATACCGACATTGAGGAAGACCGCGGCCCGGATGCGCCGGAGATGCAGACCGAGGAAACCACCCCGCCCGTCTCCGGCTGGATCGAGGCCAAAGGCGTGGTGGAGGAGTCCACTCCCAATGGCGACCAGATCCTGATGGGCGCGGCTGCCAATGAAGAGTCTCTCGCCGCCGATCCGCGCGGCCCGGCCAATGCCGCCCAGAGCGCCCGCCTGCTCTACCGGCGCCTTTACGAAATGTTTCCGAACTCGCCGCTCGCGCCCGAAGCCGCCTGGCGCGCAGCCGACATCAAGTGGCAGATCGAAAAACACGACGCCGCTACGCTGCCCTCGGCGCGGGAAAAAGACCCCGGCATGCGCGAGCAGATGGAGGAGGACGACCTAAAAAAAGTGATTAAGCAATATCCGCGCACGCGCTGGGCCGCCCTGGCGGCATTCGATCTGATCGACAATAAGCTCTGCGGCGACTGGCAGGGCAGCATGGACTGTCCCGCGAAGGAAGCCGACTACTACGAGAAATACGCCGACGAGTATCCTGACGGCCCGCGCACTGCGCAGGCTCTCTACCAGGCGGTCTACCGCATGGCCGTGCTCACCAACATGTTGGAATCCAATGGCGACAATAAGAAGGCCGGCGAGGCCCACAACGAGGCGCGTCTTCTCGCCGACCGCCTCAAGCAGCACTTCGCCGACTCTGACTACAGCCTCCGCGCCCAGGCCCTGGTCTTCAAGCTCGACCAGAACGTGCCGGTCTTCAGCGCGGATATGGAGTGACGGCTCTCTGAGGCCGTTCTCCGGTCTGCTCGCCTGTCGCCTTAGCGGACAACCCGTTCCCTGTTTCCCACCCTGATTCCCCCACCGCGCTTGCGCCGGTTTCCCACCCTCGGCCGCGAAATAATAGAACTGCTCTGGGAGTTTTTCCCGGTCGAGGCCGGTGTCTCTACGCTCCGGCAGCCGGCGAGCGGAACCGCCCCCTCATGAAGCCGATTCGCATCGTTCTCTCGCCCACGCGCAGCCGCCCGCTCAATCTGTTTCTGGGGGTCCTGCTTCTCCTCGTCTCGCTGCTCGTCTTTCTCGCGCTGGTCACCTGGCACGCCGCCGATCCCTCTTTCAACACCGCTGCCGACCCTGTCTTTCCGCATGCCGTGCGCAACTGGATCGGCGTCTTCGGCGCCTACGCGAGCGACCTGCTGCTCCAGTCCTTCGGGCTTACCGCCTTTCTGCTGCCGCTCTGCCTGGGCGGCATCGGCTGGTCGTGGATGCGCTCGCGCCCCGGCGGCTCGCCCGTTCTGCGCTGGGTCGGCGCCCTGCTCACGGGCGCATTTCTGCCTGCGCTCTTCGCCCTCATGCCCTGGCACTGGCACTGGCTCCATCTCGTCCCCGTCCAGGGCGTGGTGGGCGCGCTCATGGCCGGCCTGCTGGTCAATTACCTCAACGTCCAGGGAGCGAGCGTGGTCGCCGCGGTGCTGGCCCTGGCCGGCGTTTACTTCGCTTTCGCCATCAGCTTCTGGACCCTGAAAGAGACCCTCGAAGCCTACTGGCTGCGCATCTGTGCCGCCCTCGAAAGATGGCAGAACTGGCGCGAGGAGCGCGCCGAGCTCCGCGCCGAGCGCAACCACATAGACGAGGGTGAAGACGGTCTTCCCGCGCACGAACATGTTCCGGAATCAGAGCCCCGCGCAGCCGGCTTCTTTGGACGCCTCTTCCGCCGCCGCGCACCCGAGCCCGATCCTTTCGATGACATTCCCGCGTTTCGGCGCACCGAAGTTGTGCATCGCGGCGAAGAGATTCCCGTCGTTCCGCCCGCCCGCCGCTCCAGCATCTGGGAACGGCAAGACGAGCTCCGCCCCGAGCCTGCCGCCCACGCCGAGCCCGCGCCGCAGAAGGTGACGCCCATCCGCGCCGATGCGGGGAGCGTGCGCGCCGATTCTCGTTTCGCCGATGCCCGTCTTGCCGAATCGCGCCCCGCCGAAACGCGCGCCACGTACGCCCACCACGCGCCCGCAACCTTCGACCCTCCCCCAGCCGCTTCACCTTCTGATGCGATCACCATCCACGACCGCGCCGATGCCGACCTGCGCACCGTTACCGTCGCGCCGAAAAATGTGAGCGGATTCAAGCTCCCTTCCAGCACCCTTCTGCATGAGGGCGAAGGTCCGCAGACCGTGCGCGAAGAGGAGCTGCGCGAAGAAGCCCGCGTGCTGGTGGAAAAATGCGCCGAGTTCGACGTGCGCGGCCAGGTGGTCCAGATCAACCCCGGGCCGATGGTCACGACGTACGAGTTCAAGCCCGAGGCGGGCGTCAAGTACTCGCGCGTCACCGGTCTGGCCGACGATCTCTGCCTGGCGATGCGCGCCGAGAGCATTCTCATCGAGCGCATGCCGGGCAAAAGCACCGTCGGCATCCAGGTGCCCAACCACGAGCGCGAGACCATTCACCTGCGCGAGGTCATCGAAAGCGAGACCTTCGCCAAGGCCAAGTCGCGCCTCACGCTTTCGATGGGCAAGGACATCAACGGCCGCATTGTCACCGCCGATCTCGCCTCCATGCCCCACGTGCTCATCGCCGGCTCAACCGGCTCCGGCAAATCCGTGGCGATTAACGCCATGATCATGAGCCTGCTCTACCGCACCACGCCGGCGCAGGTGAGGCTCATCCTCGTCGATCCCAAGCGCGTGGAGCTGGGCATGTACGAAGGGATTCCTCATCTCTTTACTCCGATCATTACGGAACCCAAGCTGGCCGCGAATGCGCTGCGCAACGCGGTCCGCGAGATGGAGCGGCGCCTGAAACTGCTGGCCTCCCGCAGCGTGCGCAACATCGACCAGTACAACAAGCTGTTCGAGGGCTCCGCCCCTTCGCTTTTTGGACCGGAGGATGGGCAGGAGGAAGATCCCCTCCCCTACATCGTCATCATCATCGACGAGCTCGCCGACCTGATGATGCTCGACCGCGCCAACGTGGAGGAATCGATCACCCGCCTGGCGCAGATGGCGCGCGCCGTGGGCATTCATTTGGTCCTCGCCACGCAGCGGCCGAGCGTCGACGTGATCACCGGCCTCATCAAGGCCAATGTGCCCACGCGCATCAGTTTCCGCCTGGCCACCAAGGTCGACTCGCGCACCATTCTCGACACCAACGGCGCCGAGGCTCTGCTCGGCCGCGGCGACATGCTCTTTCTGCCGCCCGGCACCAGCCGCCTGCTGCGCCTGCACGCGCCCTACGTGAGCGAGAAAGAAACTGCCGCGGTAGTCCAGTTCTGGAAAGAGCAGGGAACTGCCGAGTACGTCGAAGGCTTCCTCGACTCGCCCAAGGACGAGCGCCAGGCCGTGGAGGGCACGAGCGGGGAGGAGGACGAGAACGATCCCATGTTCGACGATGCCGTGCGCCTGGTCTTCGAGTTCGGCAAGGCGTCCACGTCGCTCTTGCAGCGACGGCTGCGCATCGGCTATGGCCGCGCCGCGCATTTGATCGACCTGATGGAGCGCGACGGCCTCGTCGGCCCCGCCGACGGCTCGCGTCCCCGCGAGCTGCTCAAAGCGCCGCACTGGCTGCACGAAGTCTCCGTGCTAAGCGAATAGCGGCACGGCGAGCGCTTTACTCAAGCGCTCCATTCCCAACGCTGCTGGAATTGATCGGAAAGGCGCAGGCTGCAGATCACGGCTTGCTTGAGGGAGCCGCCGTGCCGTCAGACCACTTATCCGCCAGGATGAAAAGAACCGTCACGCGTTCCTCCGGGTCATTCGCGACCATGACCGGCGAGTCGGGATCGTCGGCTCCCCAGCTCTTTGTCATGTCGCCGGGGGAATAAAACATCACGTGCGGATGCCAGCTTTTACCCCGGTCGTTCAGGTATTGCTGCTTCGACATCATGTAGGCCATTGCGCCCGGCTCCAGCGCGGGCAGCTCTTTATCGTCCAGCGCCGATGCAATGGCCTGCGCGATTTCAGCCTTCGATTTGCCTTCCAGCACAAGCCTGGTCTTCATCAGGTAGATGGGCGCAAAGCTGATCGCGGCCTGGGCGTTGAAGCAATGGGGCGCGCGCATCTTCGGATTCCAGAACTCCGCATTATCCTCGTTCTGCGCCCACGATCGCTCCACAAGGCAGAGAAAGCCGTTCGTGCCTTTCACCGCGCTCTTGTATCCCTCGCGACCCAGCACCATCACTTCGGCGCTGTCGGAGATGGAGCTAGGCGCAGCACTGCGGGCCAGCGCGATTTCTGCGTTCTCGTCCGGGATCAAATACTGATCGAGGGGGGCCATGGCCGGATAAAGCGCCTGCGCCGATACCGGGCGCGAGCCGCCGAAGATGAGAATCGGCAAAGCGAATGATAAAGCGACGAGCGCGATAAGATTCTTCCGCATCTGTATTCTCCCAATCGGCGCATTGCGCACAGGGAAAGTCGATTCCAGGACCGATGCGCAGATTGTAAATCGCGCAACAGACCTTGCCCCATCCTTTTCGCGATCTTTGCGAAAAGGGTGAAAGAAAAACGAACCCGCCAACCCGCCGACCGGGCGACCTCAACTTCTGGACGCCCCAACTTCCCCATTGCGTTATCCTTCTTCGTTCAGCCATTTACGACCAGAGGCTCCATGTCTGCGCGGCCAACCTCCCGGAATCCTGCGGTCCTTTCTTACTACTCCATGCGCCGAGCCGTCGGTCTGATCGCGCTCACGCTGCCTTTCGCGCTGGCTTCCGGCGACATTCTTTCTTCTCTTCTCGGCCCCGCGCACGCGCTGCCGCATCCGCTGCTTGAGCGCTCCATCAGCGACTACTACTACACGTCCATGCGCGACTACCTCGTCGGCAGCCTCTGCGCCATCGCCGCCTTTCTCGCCTGCTCCCGCGGCTACGACCTGCACGACGAGATCATCGGTTATCTCGCCGGCCTCTTCACCTTCGGCGTCGCTTTCTTTCCCTCGTTCGACCCGCATAGCGCCCGTTACTCCCCCCTCGATATTCGCTTCGGCTTCATCCACACCGCCTTTGCCGCGCTCATGTTTCTCGTACTCGCCTATTCCTGCATCTTTCTCTTTCGCCGCTCCGCGCCCGATCGCCTGCTCACCCGCCGCAAGCGTCATCGCAACCGCGTCTACGGCATCTGTGGCCTGGTCATCGTGGTCGGTCTTGTGCTCATGGTCTGGCTTACCCTCGGCGCCTCGCTCGACCACCGCCCGCCCAGCCCCGCGCTGTTCTGGTGTGAGTCGTTCGCCCTCGCCGCTTTCGGAGTCGCCTGGCTCACCAAAGGCAAGGGCATCCTGCGCGACCAACCCCCGCACCACGCGCAGGAGCACATCCAGCACCTGCTGCGCAACCGCTCTAAAACCCCATGATGTTGAACCCGCAATCTACGTAGATGGTTTCGCCTGTCACCGCGCTGGCCAGATCGCTCGCCAGGTAGAGCGCCGTTCCGCCCACCTCGCCCTGATCCACGTTGCGGTGCAGCGGCGAGCGCTCCACCTGCGCCTTGCGCATCTCGCTCAGGTCACCCACACCGCGCGCGGCCAGCGTGTTGATGGGCCCCGCTGAAATGGCATTCACGCGGATGTTCCTCGGCCCCAGCTCGTAGGCCAGGTAGCGCACCGTGGCTTCGAGTGAAGCCTTGGCCAGCGCCATCACGTTGTAATGCGGCACCACGCGTCCTGAGGCCAGGTAGGTCATGGTCACAATGCTGCCGCCCTCGGTCATCAGCGGCGCGGCGGCGCGGCTCAGCGCAATGAGCGAGTACACGCTCACCTCGTGCGCCACGAGAAATCCCGCGCGGCTGGTGTTGATGAACTCGCCGTGCAGGTCCTCGGGCGGCGCAAACGCAATGGCGTGCACCAGGATGTCGATCTTGCCGAACTTTTCTTTGACCCCCGCGAAGACGCTCTCAATCTCCGCGTCGCGCGCAACATCGCACTGGAATCCCGAGGCCCCGGGGAGCGAGTCGATGAGGTCCTTGGCCTCCAGTTTCATGCGCTCGTTCTGGTAGCCGATCGCGAGCGTCGCCCCTGCCGCGTGCAGCTTCTGCGCAATGCCCCAGGCGATCGACCGCTTGTTAGCCACGCCGAAGACCACCGCCGTCTTGCCCTTCAAATCAACCATCCCTGTCCGACTCCTCCGCCAAGCATAGCAGCGCGTCTGCAGCCCGCTGGGTACCCCACCCTGGCGACGCTCTTGTTTTTGTCGCAAGGGTGGGAAGGGAATCACCCGCCCAGATCGAGCAACTCCACCTTGCCCACCGGCCTTCCCAGAAACCGCGATCCCAGCCGCTCGAACTTCTCCACCGAGTCTGTCGCAAAACAGCGAATCTCCGTCTGCGCCGATCCGCCTGCATCTGGCCCTGCGGCGGCTCCGTCGAACAGCCGCGCTGCGGCCTCAGCCGTCGATTGCGCCGAATCGATCACGCGCATGAGCCGCGGGTGCCCCCGGTCCCTCGCGTTTGGGGACCGGGGAAGGCCCTCAAGCACTCTTTCGATCACCGGCCGCAGCAGAGGATAGTGCGTGCATCCCAGCACCAGCGTGTCCGCGTCCATCTCCCGCGCTTCCGCTTCCGCGAGCAACTCGCCCAGGTAGACGCGCACCACTTCTTCCGTCACCGCATGTTCCGTCCATCCCTCTTCCACCAGCGGCACCAGCAGCGGGCAGGCCTTCTCCATCGCCCGCAATCCCTGCGCGCCGCACGCGGCCGCGTAAGCATGGCTCTGCACCGTGGCATCGGTGGCCATCACCAGCACGTCGCCGGTTGCGCTCGCTCGCCTGGCCGCCTGCGCCCCGGGCTCGATCACGCCCAGCACCGGCACGGGCACCGCATCCTGAATCGCATCAAGCGCCAGCGCACTGGCGGTGTTGCACGCAATCACCAGGAACTGGGCTCCCTGCTCGCGCACCAGGAACTGCGCGCTTTCGGCCGCATAGCGCGCCACCGTCCGCCGCGACTTGGACCCGTAGGGCAGCCGCGCCGTGTCGCCCACAAACACAAACCGCGCCAGCGGCATCCGCTCCGTGAGCGCGCGCAGCACCGTCAGCCCGCCAAATCCGGAATCGAAGACGCCGATGGTGGGTGCGTCCTTCACGGCGCCGCTCCCACCGCCGCCGGCGCTGCTTCCGCTGTCAGGTACGTGCGCGTCAAATCCGCGTGTCCGGCGAGTGTCTCCCGCTGCTGCCCATCCACCAGGAAGCGCACTTCGGTCACCTGCGGCAGATTCGCGTGCAGCGTGGCGCAGATGGAAAGCACCGTCAAACTCTCGGTCTCGATCCCCGAAGGATGACTGGCAGCAAACGCGCTCGTCAAATTGACCACCGCCATCTCCGGCGCGGCTGCGGCGCTCGCCGCCCCGCGCCGGCGCGCGCCTCCGGTCCCACTCGCATTCACCGGCATCAGAAACACCTGCGTGATCGCGCTCGCCCCGCCCTCCACGGGATGCGTCGCGCCCGGCGCCGCGTACAGGTCCAGCAGCTTGCCCAGAATCGCCCGCGCCCGCGCCCCCGCGCTGGAGGGAAGCGGCAGGCTGAAAATCCGCTCCTGCATCGAATCGTCCGCGTCGTTGGCCACCAGCAGAGTAGCCTGCACCGCCGGAGCCACCTGCGGCGCCTGCGTCGGCGACGAGGCCTGCGCCTCGAGCCGCCTCTGTTCGGCGCGATCGCGCAATTGCCACAGCACCGCGCCCATGATGATCGACGCGGCCAGCAGCACGAAAAACAACACCGTTTGATAGCGCGGAATCACGGCGCATGCGCTCCCTTACGCGAAACTTCGTGCACACTCTCGCTCAGCCCGTTCTGCCGCCACTCCAGCAGTGCGCCGGCGAGCGCTTCGGCCACCTTCGCCTGGTAGCCGGCGTCGTTCAGACTTTCGGTCGCGGTCTCACCCGAGCTCGGATCCGGAGCCACTTCCACCGCCACGGCCGGGCAGGTCATGCTGTCCACCACCGGCAGCGCCGTCCGTCCCAGGGTCACGTTCAATCCTGCCTGTCCCAGCGCCGAGTTGAGAACCCCCGCCAGTCCCAGGCTGCGCGCCACCGCCGTCGCCTGCGCCGTTTTCCACGGCACGAACCGCGCCGCCTGAACCGGCGCCAGCGAGGAAACAAACAGATGCACGCCGCTCCCGCTCAGCGAGGCATGTAGGCTCAGGCACGCCTGCGCCTGCGCGTGGTTGGAAATCGCGTCGCGCTGCTCCGCCGCGAGCGTCTCATCCTGCTCGCGCGTGGTCACCACTTCAATGCCCCGCGCCTGCAGCAGCGAACGCAGCCGCACGCTCAGCGCCAGCGTAAACGCCTTCTCTGTCCAGTTCCCGCTGTGTCCGCCGGTATCGTCGCCGCCATGCGCCGCGTCCAGCACCACCACGAACCGCGGTCCCGGCGGCGCAGGTGTTTGGCCGCCAATCACTGAGGGCGTGAGAGCGAGGAAAATGCTGACAGGACCAAGGATTCGGCGAAAAAGATTTGCCGTCGCAAATCTACGAAGCCCCGTGCTTTTCTCAAACTGTGCGAAAGACATCACGCGTCCGCTTGTCGGCTCACTGACCACTGTTCACTGACCACTGACCACTGTTCTTCGCCTTACTCCAGCGCATAGATCGCCAGTCCGCTCAGCAGCTTGGGATAGAAATCGGTCGACTTCTGCGGCATCACTTCGCCGGCGAAGGCCACTTCCTTGAGCTGTTCCATGGTCACCGGATTGGTGAGGAACGCCACATCGGCTTCGCCGCGGCGCACCTGTTCCACGGCCTCGCCCGCGTCGCGCAGATAGCGGAGGTTCGTCTGCTCGCGCACTTTTTCCGCGGTGAGACCCAGCACGCGCTCGAGCAGGATGGCGTGCAGATGGCTCAAATCCAGGTTGCGCTGCCGCTCCGGCAATTTCTCAAGCAACGGCGCCGCAGCCCCGCTCTTTACCCGCAGCAGAAACGCCCCGCCCTTGAGCACGGCCACAAACGCAATGCCTTTTTCCGCGCCCAGTTTTTCCACGTACGCAGCCGCGTCCGCCTCGGCCAGCTTCTCCACCGTGAAAAACTTCTCCGCCTCGGCGAGAAATCTCGCCGCATCGAACCCGCCCATATCCGATCCGCCGATGCTGTGCACTACGCGGTGCGTCGGCAGAATCACCAACCCGTCCGAGTCCATATTCACAAATGTCATCATCGCCGCCGCTTCAGGAAACGCGGGCTGCGGCAGGTGCTGTGCGCTGTGCTCCGCGCGCGTCCTGCCGTTGGCGCCGGACTCCTTGGCGTAGTGCAGCGCCGTCTCGTAGCGATGGTGCCCGTCGGCAATGATCAGCTTCTTGTCCGCCATGGCCGTGGTCAGCAGGTTGATGGTCGCCGCGTCGCTGATCCGCCACAGCCGGTGCAGCACGCCGTACTCGTCCGTCACCTCGGCATCCGCCGGCCCGCTCTCGTCGTAGAGCACCCGCTCCACCGCGCCCGCCGGATCGGAATACAGCATGAAGATCTGCCCGAAATGGGCCTTGGTCGCCCTCAGCAGGTTCAGCCGGTCGCTCTTCGGCTTGGAGAGCGTCTGCTCATGCCGGAAGACCACCCCGTCGGCGTACTCGTGCAGTTTGCCCAGCGCAATGAACCCCCGCCGCTCCTTCACGGTTGCGCTTCCGGGAGCCGTAAACCGCTGGGCGTAGGCCAGTACGCACGGCTCCTTTTCCTGGATCAGCACGCCCGCCTCGCGCCAGGCGCGAAAATCCCGCGCGGCGCGCGTATACACATTTTCCCGCCCGTCGGCATCGAAGAGTTCAGGCAGTCCGAGAATGATGCGGACCAGATTGTAGGGGCTGCGCTGGTAATAAGCCTGCTGCATTGCAGGAGATATCTTGTCGTAAGGCTGGGTGACCACCTCATCCAGACGGACGGTGGATGGATTGTAGCGCCAGGCGCGAAACGGGTAGATGCGAGCCATCGGTTCGGTCG
>JASHTS010000295.1 GCA_030040425.1 Acidobacteriaceae bacterium
TATCTCTGCCGCAGCTCCACCGGCACTTTTTCCACCAGGCGCAGATAGCGCTCCCGGGTCAGACCTTGATCCGAGACCGGCAGCCCCGCATAGATCTCCGCAGCCTCCTTGCCCAAAAGCCCGCGACGCAAAATCTCCTCGTATTCCCGCACCTGCAGCCCGGCCTTGCCTACGCGGGTGAGAAAGACCTCCACGTCGCGCGCATCGAAGGCCGCATCGATGAGCGCATGCAGGCGCTTGTAGCTCTGCTCATCCCTTACCGCGATTGCCGCCTGCTCGAACATGCTTACCTCAAAAACAGCTTCCAGCCTCTCGCCGCTGGCTTCTAGCCCCATCCTGCTCGCCCTCAGTCTCTTTGCTCGTTCCACCCAAGCGCGAGCTAGAAGCTAAGAGCTGGCAGCTAAAAGCTGTTCTTTGGAGCGGGAGACGGGGATCGAACCCGCGACCAACAGCTTGGAAGGCTGTGACTCTACCACTGAGTTACTCCCGCCCAAAACAGGGGTCAGGGGTCAGGGATCAGTTTGTTCTCGCAGATGGAAGCCGCTTTGCTCTTCCTGTCGATGCTCCAACTGATCCCTGATCCCAGTTCCCTGATCCCCGCAACTCTGGAGCTGATGACCAGGATTGAACTGGTGACCTCTCCCTTACCAAGGGAGTGCTCTACCAACTGAGCTACATCAGCCCTCAAAACCAGCTGCTCGCCTTTAGCTCTCAGCTTCTAGCTCCATCCTGCACGCGCGAGCCGCAATTTGCTCAACGTGCCGCTCTCAAAACTGGAAGCTGATTGCCAGCGGCTAAAAGCTGCCTTTCTCGCCCTGCCGGCGCAATCTTTCCGCCTGCCGGGCCAACATCGTTCGCAACGCGAAACCGCCGATGACGAGGAGCGGAACCAGCCTCACCTCCACCGGCCTGCCCAGGACGACGACCTTGCTCGCGTCCATAGTGAACCAAACCAACGCCGCCAGCAGCGCATAGAGCGCCAGAGCCAGCGGATAACGCCTCTCCAGATTCGGGCCTTCCCGCAGCGCCCGCGTTCCGGCGCCCGCCTGCTCCTCTTCGTCCGAGTCCGCCACCATCGCCGGCATCGCTGGCTCGCCGATCCTCTCGTCTCGGAGCGCACTCTCGCGCATGGGGCACCTCAAAACATCTGGTGCACAGGGGAGGATTCGAACCTCCGTAGCTCGCAAGGAGCGGCAGATTTACAGTCTGCTGCCATTAACCGCTCGGCCACCTGTGCACAGCCGCCCAGCAAGCCACGCGCGCCTGTTGGGAATCCTGACTCCGTCTCCGCCGGCGCATCTTCCACCGCCGGGAAAGCGCAACCATTTCCGCCCGCTCTCGGCGTGATGACCCTTCGGGCATTACCCCTCTTCCGGAGAACCTTCCGGCATTGGGGAGCCTGCGCCTGAAGTGGGGATCACTGCGAAGGACAGGCCCGGCGCCCAAAAAACCGGCTCGCCGGTCGAAACTTACCGCACTTACCTTACCGCACTTGCCTTGCTGCACCGTGCTCGGGAACCGGTTCCGGTTTGTTCAAGTGGAGCTGGCGAAGGGATTTGAACCCCCGACCCTCTGATTACAAATCAGATGCTCTACCAGCTGAGCTACGCCAGCTCATGCGCACAGCCGACGGCTGCGAACACCACCCGAAACTTTCGCTACCCCGGATGTATGTGCAGACACACGAAACCTCCGCACATACGACGGCACAGAAATCAAGGTTAGCATACCGCCCGGAGCGGAGTAAACCGCCCATTTCCCGCGGCCGGTGCGCATTCCCAAAGGAATTTTAAGCTTGACACGGGCGAATGTCCGGGGGAACCTTTGGTGACAACCAATTCTCTATCAAGGTGGCTTATGGCGCTTTGCAAGTCTGTCTCCACCTGTCTTGCGGGGCTCGCGCTCCTGGCGGCGAGCCTGGCTGAACCCCTCCTCGCCCAGGCTCCTCCCGCAGCCCGCAGGCCGCGCGTGGCCGTGCTCGATTTCGATTACGGCACCGTGCAGACCACCGTGGCCGCCGTCTTCGGCACCAACGTAGACATCGGCAAGGGCATCACGGAGATGCTGGTCACCGACATGGTCAAGGACGGCAACTTCTCGGTGATCGAGCGCGCCGCGCTGGACAAGGTGCTGAACGAGCAGAACTTCTCCAACTCCAACCGCGCAGACCCCAACAGCGCGGCCAAGATCGGCAAGCTGCTGGGCGTGGATGCCATCGTGATGGGCACCATCACCGAGTTCGGCAATGAAACCAAAAAGGAGGGCCTGGGCGGTGGTGGAGGCGGCGGATGGACGGGCGCCGTGGGCGGCTTCCATCACTCCAAGTCCAACGCCAATGTGGCCATCACCGCGCGCATTATCAACATTGATACCGGCGAGATCATGGCCGTAGCCGACGGCAACGGCACCTCGTCGCGCTCAAGCACCGGCCTGGGCGGCGGAGGCGGCAACTGGAACGGCCACGGCGGCGGCGCGGTCGACTTCGGCTCCAGCGATTTCCAGAACACCATCATCGGCGAAGCCACCAAGGCCGCCGTCGATCAGCTGGCCACCAATCTCGACACCCAATCGGCGAAGGTGCCCGTGCGCACCATCGTGGTGGAGGGTGTGGTGGCCGCCGTCGATAGCGGACAGGTGATCCTCAACGTGGGCGCCAAAGCCGGCGTGAAGGTGGGCGACCAGTTCGACGTGCTGCGCGTGACCCGCGAGATCAAGGACCCGACCACCGGCGCCGTGCTGCGCCGGCTCACGAACACGATCGGCGTGGTGAAGGCGACGGATGTGGACGATGTTTCCGCTATCTGCTCGCCCGTTTCCGGCACCGATTTCAAAGTGGGCGACGAGGTAAAGACAACGACACAGTGAGCCGGAGAAAAAGTTTAGATAAACTGCGCTGAGAACGAATGCCCGCCGCACTGCGACGGGCATCGTTTTTGCCGACTCGTTCTGTGTGCGCTCAACTACCGGCTTGGGCTCAACTACCGGCCCAGGAACTGCTCCAGCTTGCGCAGCTCTTCATTGGCTTTGTCCATGTAATCGCGGGCGGCGTCGAGGTCGTGGTCGTTGATGGCGCGGTCGGCTTCGCGCAGGTCGTTGTTCATTCGATTCCACGCGGCCACCATGTCGCCGCGCATATCATAGCCCTGCGCCTGCTGCTGGCGGCGCATCGAGTCGAGCTCGCTTGAAACGGTCTGCCCGCGGGCGTCCAGATCCATGAAGCGGTCGCGCTCATGGCGAATCTCCTCGGGCGAGGGCCCCGGCGGCGGCGCGGGCTCGGTTGGAGCGGCGACATTCTGCTCTGCAGCAGGCTGATCGGCGGAAGAAGATCCGGCTTGTGGCGACGCAGGGCTGGTGTACGGCGCCCGCACGGGCTTGGCGGAATTCCCGCCGCCGGGGTTCGGTGCAGCCGGTTGAACCGGAGTTACCGGATTGGCCGGGCTCGCCGGCGGAGACTGCGCGGCCGGCTGCGGCGTCGCAGCCGCTCCCCCAACATTCGCAGGCGCGCTGTTCGCGGCCACCTGCGCGCCGTTTTTCTGCCCCGCGTGCAAGGGGAAAAAGCGCGGCAAAAACGCGAAGGCGGCAGCGATGGCGAGCACCGCAGCCAGCGCGCCCAGCCCGATCCACAAGCCGCGATGACTCCTGGCCTGGGGCTGCGTCGCGGATGCCGGAACCGGAACAAAGCCCGGCGCGGAGCCCGGTACGGACCGCGGCGCAGGATTCGGCGCGGGAACGGCGACCGGACCCGGCGCGGGTGCAACGGATTGGGACGAGGGCGCCGCCTGCGCCGGCGCGGCGACGGGAAACGGAACTACAGCGGCGGCAGCCGCCACCCCTGCCGGCGCGGCCTGGGGCTCGCGCGCCGCCTTGAGCGCAGAGCGAAACTCCTCCGCCGTCTGGAAGCGCGCGCCCGGGTCTTTGGCCATGGCGCGCAGCACAATGTCGTTCAGCTCGCGCGAGAGCGACGGGTTCCACTGCGCCGGAGGCGCAGGCGTCTCATTGAGCTGCGCGTTGAGCACGCTATAGGAAGTCTCCGCCTGGAACGGCTTGCGCCCGGTGAGCATCTCGTAGAGAGTCACCCCGAAGGAATAAATATCGCTGCGGCCGTCCACCGTGCCCCCGCGCACCTGCTCGGGCGACATGTAATAGATGGAGCCCATGGTGGTGCCGGGACGGGTGAGGTTCAGGTCCTCGGTGGATTTGGCGATGCCGAAGTCCATCAGCTTGACCACGCCGTGCGTGGTGATCATGATGTTGGCCGGCTTGATGTCGCGATGCGTCACGCCTTTCTGGTGCGCATAGCTCAGCGCGGCCAGCACCTGCAGCGAGTAGTCGATGGACTGGTCGAGCGAGAGGCGCGCGGGCAGCTTGTCGAGCGTGGTGCCTTCCACAAACTCCATCACCATCACAAACTGGTTCTGAATCTGGAATGCCGTGCGCAACTGCGTGATGTTCGGATGATCGAGGCCGGCGAGGGTGCGAATCTCCGCCATGAAGCGGGCCGCGAGCTCGGGCTGGGCGGCGAAGTCGGGAAGCAGGATCTTCATCGCCTCTTCGCGATTGGAGATGACGCTGCGCACCTTGTAGACGCGGCCCATGCCGCCGGTGCCGAGTAGCGCCACGACTTCGTAGTCGCCGACGCGCTGACCAGTCTCCTCTGCCATAGTGAGGCCTCCTCGGGGTAAACGATAAATACCGGGAAAAACGGAGCCCAAACGGTTGGAGTGCTCCCAAGTTTACTCCTCTGCGGCAAGGGCGGAAAAGGAAAACCACGCGCTGCGGCTAACCATGGTTACGTGAAGCGGTTGCAGGCCTTGCGCAGCGTGGCCGGCGCCCGATTGCCGCCAGGAGGAGGTACACGCGGGCTCC
>JASHTS010000296.1 GCA_030040425.1 Acidobacteriaceae bacterium
CCGTTCACAATTATCGAGCAGGAATAGAATCACATCGCTTGCAGTTGTCACAGTGTTCCCCATCATACTCCCATCAGCTCCTCTACAGTCCACTGGTGGTCGGTTAATCCCTGTTCCATCGCTGGGGTAACTCTCAGGGTTTGATGTTTCCGGCAAAAGTTGTAATAGGCGAACCATAGCGCGTAGGAGGCTTCGAGGTTTGCCCACTTTTTGCTGAATCCGTTTGTCAGTCGAGTCATTCTTCTCATTCCCATCCGAATGCTTAAGTTTTGTCGCTCGACGTGGCTCGTGCAAATTTTGTCTCTATCAGGGTTTCCGCTCACGATCATAGGGACGGCATCCACTACTTCGGCTGGCGAATACCGCTGTTCTCCATCTCTGCTCGTCCCATACACTTTAACCAGTTGCGCGAAGTGGACTCGCCCCGGCAGGAACATCTCCACAGCTCGTACGTATGCTTTCCATCCGTCTGTGGTCAGTTGATACCTCTGTCTACCGGTCGCCAGGGCTAACTTGTAGACGAACTTGTCCGTGTTGAGTGCATCACGCTTGCCGAGATGCCAAGCCAGTACGAGTTTAGTATTTCGTTCGATTCCTACGAAGCAATAGGCGTCTCCGATCTCCTCGGCCTCTCGCTCGTGGTTCCACTTGTGGCCCTCTTTCTTGAATACGTAGCCCCAGATTTCATCGGCTTGGACATCGGTCACATCAAGATTCTGAATGCGTTCGCGCATAAGTTTTTGGCAGCGTTCGCCGGCCAGTACGAGCAGTTTTAGGATTGTGTCCCGGTGGATGTCGGTTACTCGCTCGATGCTACGAATGCTCATGCCTTCGAGTAGCAGTTGCAGGGCTGTGAGGGCGCGATCCGGCGCCAGGCGCATGTCATCTAGCGGTTTTTCGTGATCTTCTGTGAATGTTCTTTTGCATTGGCGGCAGCGGAATCGCTGTAGGCCGTTTCTGTGTTTGCCGAATCGTTTGCAGGCTGTTTGGCAGGAATGGCATGTCATCGGATTTACCTTGACCTTTGGTGAAGGCAAGCCGATAATCAGAGTTGCGAGGCTGTGATTACGGCTTGCCGTGGTTGCGGTTTCAAGGCCTGTTAGAGATTGGCGTCTCTGACAGGCCTCAGTGTTTTTGGTCACCGTTTGGTGGAGGCGGTTTCATTCTGCTCCTTTCTTTCGGTTTGCCATGCTTCCGGCCATCCGAGTTCGACGAGGGCATTGTGGAAGTCAGAAGACAATTTGAAAAAACGTGTCTTTCCTTTTCCTTTCCACACGACATCAACGCTGTAGATGCTGTTCGAGTTGATCGACATTTTTCTGAGTTGTTTTGACAGGCCGCTTATTACTCCCGCTAATGCAATCTCAGATTCAACGCCGATCATCTCTGCCAGTGAACCACTGCTTAAGCTGGTTCCGCTAGATAACGTGGCGAGAAACTTTTTCTGCAACTCACCGGTGTTATCTAGTAGCTCCATCGCTAAATCCGCGGTCCACACGTGCGGTGCGGTTTGTGGGCCATCTGAGTCAAACATAGTGTCGTATTGTTTCAAGCTGGCTTGGAGGCTCACAGCTTCTTGAACAGTGTCAGCCCGGTATTTCACACCTTTGTGTTCGAATTCGATTGCCATAAGCAGACAACCTGCTTTCCTTAAGGCAATATATGTGTTCCTTAAGGAACTGTCAAGTGCAAAGTTTGGGTGGGTCATGTTTTTTCCTCGTTTGTTTGCAATTTTTGTGGGCTGGCTGGAATCGCTCCGCTTTAGCGAGTCAGCAACGCGAGGTTAGGACACTACCCGGCAGTTCCCGCATGGTTTCCTGTAGCAGTACCATAGGGTAGGCATAGACATACGCTCGTTCTGCAATTTGCAACACATCACCAGGGCTTGGACTTTGCGCGTTCATGAAGAAATCGGCGAAGGAAAGTCCGACAATTGCGAGCACAAAACGCACCCGCTTCACAGGTTGTCCCCCTCACCTTCGCGTTGATTGGCTGCATAATATCAGACCGCACAGTGCCTTACCCGTTCGGCCTCTTCTCAGCCCTGATAAGTCAGCTTGTGTTTACCGACTCCGCCCCCAAATGTCGATGACAGGGCGAGGCACTCATCAACACACGGCTCGGTGGACGCCTTAGCGATTTCGTGTCGATCCCGAGAACTAAGTCTGCTGCCGGGAATGGCAGTTCATTGAGTCAGGCTGAAATCAACGTTGCATGCCGGTTTGTTCATTTCCATATTGAATTGCTGCTTTAAGCACGTCGATTTTTATATCGGCCAGTTTTTTGAATTTGATGCAATACCCGGTGACGCTTGCTTTGCCGAGTTCACGGCCAAATGCGGTGGCTAAATACTTCTTGTCACTTATTCCCATGATGTAGACGGAAATGCCCGTGGTATTCGCACTCATACCGATTTGGTAGAATTCCCTGGCTTTTCCGTTGGCGTATTGCATGGTTTGCGATCCATAGCCAATGTTTGGGTTGGAGACGGTTTTTCCTTTCTCGTCCTTTCCATCGAAGAACCACAACTTACATGCCGGCATCAAGGCCAAAACGATGCGATGCAACTGTTGCATATCGCCACGTTTTGGTTCCGGTTGGGCGGCAATGTACTTCTGAATTTGTTCCCGCACGTTCATGGGAGTCTCCTTGGCTTGAGCGATACCAATCCGATGCTTCGAAGAGCACCGGATTGGAGCCGGCTTGCCAGGCTGGGTAAATTCTTCGAAATGATAGCGGATTCTGCTCGCTCCTTGCTCAAAATCTCGGCCGGCGGCTCCAGGGCAACACACGGATGGGGAGCGTTGTCTGCGAGCCGGGGGCAATGCGGAGCGGTAACCGGCAGACCACTCCTGCACCGCGATCAAGGCGGCGAGCGCCCCTGCACAGGTTGCGGTGCGCACTTGCCTTGCGATGTCGATGAGCCAGGTTCAGGAATACGGGAGCCGTGAAAATTCGCTTTGGCCGAAAATTTTCATTGACATGGCCGGGGAAATTCACTACCGTATGGTTGTGGATAGATTGGACACGACATTTGCGGCTTTGTCCGATCCAACCCGGCGGGCGATGATCGAAAGGCTGTCGTACGGGCCTGCGAATGTGCATCGGTTGACGGAGCCGTTTGCACTCTCACAGCAGATGATTTCAAAACATATTGCCTATCTGGTACGGGCACGGATTGTGATCAAGACAAAGCGTGGGCGCGAGAGCGTGTGCACGCTCAGGCCACAGGCGATAAAGGCAGTCAGCGACTGGGCAATCAGCTATCGCAGATTTTGGGAAGAGAGTTTCGACAAGCTGGGTGAAGTGGTGAATCAAATGAAAAAGGCGGAGGTTGGACATGACAAAAAGCGCGGTGAATGAAGTAGAGCGGATGGTTGTGACGAGGATTTTCGATGCCCCACGCGAATTGGTTTGGAAGGCGTGGACAGACCCGAAATATGTGATGCAGTGGTGGGGCCCGAAGGGATTCACGGCGCCCTTTTGCGAGATGGATTTTCGCGTGGGAGGGAAGTTTCTCTACTGCATGCGAACGCCGGATGGGCAGGAGTTCTGGAATGCCGGTGAATACCATGAGATTGTCTTGCACGAGAAGATCGTCTCCTCCATGTACTTTGCGGACTCGAAGGGAAACAAGGTTGAGCCTGCGCAATATGGCATTGAACATGAGGCCATCGAGGGTGCGTACGACGTGACTCTTTTCGAGGATCTTGGAAACGGCCAGACGAAACTCACCTTCATTGGAAACGAAACCATGCAGAACGCAACTGAGACCGGTCAGCTGGAGGGCATGAAGCAGATTCTCGATAAAGTTGCGGCAGTGATTGCGGAGCTGGTGCGGGCGCAATAAGAAGTTAAAGTGCAGATGGTCGTCACGCGCGAGTGCCGAACTTGGCAACGCAGGTCCACTCCGGGCACCCCATCCGGGGTGGACAGCGGGCGCTGGTTTAAGCGCTTCCCGTTACCTGGCCGAATAGTCGCTCATCCGGCCAAGCGATTCTGGCTCAACCGTTGCCTGCAGGGCGATGAGCTTATTCATCGTAAAAAACCGGGAGGGACCGCCGGATTTCGAGTGCTCGGCGTGTGCTCGGCAATAGGGAAATAAGAAACTGAGATTCAGATAGAAAAGCCCGGCTCGCGGCCGGGCTTTCTGCTGCGCAGGAATCGAGAGATCCCTCAAAGTTTCTCGTAGAAGTCGCAGGCAGAGCAGGAGATATATACTCCGCCGGGAACGCCGCGCTCACGGTCCTTCACTCTCTTTACGATTCGCGTCGGCTTGCTGCACCTGGGGCAGTCGGTCGACTTGGTCGTGTCCATCACCTTCTTGCGGTCACCGGTTTTTGCAATCTTGGCCATTGCTCGTGTGTTTCTCCTTCACCAGAATGTCTCTGCGCACGCACGCCAAAAAATCCGGCGCGCGGCTTCGACGGCGCGGTCGGTTGCCTGCTTCGGAATCGCGCCGGGAATTGCCGAGGGGATTACGCGAAGACGAGCGGGACTCGCTGAAACCAGTTTACAGGAAAGGCAGGGCAGTGTTTGCCGGCGGCCTAGTTCGCTCCCGAGGGTTGAACGAATTGATCGGGATTCGTTCCCGGCTGATTCGTTCCTGGGTTCTGCGGCGCGGGCTGGCTTCCGCCTGCAGGTTGCGAGGACGCGCTTTTGCTCGACGACGAGGCCGATTGCCCGGCGGGAGCGGCTTGCCCGTTCGAGGGCGGTTGCGCGGATGCGGAGGAATTCGCTGTGCCGGACGAATTGCCTGACTGAGCCGGCGCCGGCTGCTGGTCATCGGGATTCTGCCCGGGCTGGCCGCCGCTGGGATTATTCGCGTCCGGTTGCTTGGGGAAGCGGACCGGCTTCATCTGGCCGTATCCCTGGTTTTCACCCTGAGGCGCAGCCTCGCCGGGAGCGCGCAGGCTGGGCGGCGCGTCGGGCGCCTGCTTGTTCGGATCTTTTTCGACGTCCCCTTCTTCGACAGTGCGCGTATTAGCCGCAAGCACCGGGGTGCCATCGGTGCGCATCAGGCCAGAAACCTTATCTTCCGTGAAGATCTCCAGCGGCTGGCCCATCTTGGCGATTTCCACGCGGATGACCCGGTTGCCGTTGATGCGGACAAAGTCCACATCGCTCGGAGGCTTGCCGTAAATCCACTCTTCAAAGGGCATCTGCCCGTCCATCTCGCGGACCTTGGTCTGCGGCTCGCCTTTGGCAAAGAGCACCATATCCGTGCTCATGCCCACCCACACCTGGTGGTTGAGGATGGCTTCCTTGAGCGGCACCGGCAGCGTATCGGTAAAGGCCTGGACGGGCGTCTTCACGTCAAAGGAGATGAGCGGCGCAAGCAAGGCCTTGAGCTGCTTGTCGGTCAATTCCGGGACATAGCCCTTGAAGGCCAGCGTGAGCCGCGATCCGGTGGGATCGGGCTCGTCCGAGACCACGGAATTATCGTAACCGGGGTCGCCCATACCGATCTGGACATGGCGCAGGAAGCGGTGCTTGAAATCCGGGCCACCGTTCAGCTCGAGAACGATCTTCGCCTTCTCGACTTTTATGTCGGTGACCACCAGCCGGTCGCCGGGCTTGGCGCACATGCCTTCGCTGACCACCATATTCAGATAGGCTTCGCCGGCCGGATCGAGCTTGCCGTTGGCTTCGAGGGTCAATCCCTTGTGGCCGCGCGGGAACGGGCGCATGGCAAATCCCTGCTCGGACTCCATCAGGCGGATGAGCTCAAGGCGGGTGCGCGGGTCGAGTTCCTGCTTGGGCAAATCGACGTGCGTCGGCTCAATCTGGGCGTAGCGCCGGTCGACCGGGCCGTTGGCCGAAGCCGGACCCTTGCCGCTGGTGTCGATGGTGATGACCTGGGCCGGGAAAGCGCGCGGCGCCAGCAGCGCCACGGCCAGAGACAGCACCATTCCAAGCGCGGCAAAGACAGAGCCGAGCCGGGGCGCATGCTCATCGGAGGAAAGCCTTGCGGCCTGATGGCGCGGGGCGGTTTGGGAAGCGACGCCGGAGCGGACCAAACGGATCATGGGAACCTCCCATGTGCCCTTAAGCATTACGCAAAAAACAGGCCCAGGCAAGCGAAAAGGCAAGCGAACCGGGGAAACGCAGGTTCCCGAGGTTCTATCCGGCAAGAGATGCGTTTGCCTGCGATGGAGTCTACCTGCGGTCAAAGGCTTTCGCCGGGCTTCTTTGCGATCAAAGCCGCGGAGGCCCGGGGTTCGGGTCAGGGAGGGCGGCCGGGACGGGCTATGAACTGGTTGTGCCGCCACCGGAAGATTCCTGCTGCTCCGGGGCGGGCGAAGATGCACGCGCGATCTGCACGAGGGCGGGACTCGCCGGCTCCTGAGAGCCCATGGCCGTCTCATGCTGCGCGCGGGCAGCCGCGTCCAGATCGACGGGAATTCCTGCCGGTATGAGAACCGGCGCGTTGTAATGGAAGTCGAGCTCGCGGGTGATGCGGTAGAGGACGGGCAAAGCGGCGAGCAGGACAAAAAAGGCGAGCCAGGAGGCGTCCAGGCCGAATCCTCCGCCGGTGAGCCAGAGCGGTCCCAGGGGATCTGCCTGGACCACGGAGGAGTGACTGCTGTCGGCATTGACGGCCAGTCCGAAGAGCAGAGCGCGGCTTGCCTTCCATCCGAAATTGAGGCCCCAGCTCAGCCAGAGGGCGCGGGTGCGCAGATAGGCGACGGAAAGCAGCAATCCGAGGGCGAGGGAGACGAGGAAGCTGATGCGGCTCGAGCCCAGAATCGTCATCTGCACCAGAGCGTAGTAAAGCGCGAAGACGATCGTCGCTCCCGCCGGGCCCAATGCGCGGGCGAAGCGCTGAAAGCCGTATCCCCGGAAGGCGATCTCCTCGCCCAAGGCAAGGAGCGCGAAGAATGCCGCATCGGCGCCAAGCCAGCACCAGGATTGCGCCTGCACGGAGAAAGAGATGGCGACGCCCCCGGCGGCGAGCATGGGCAGAACGCAGACCAAAGCGAGAGCCCAGCCCATGGCGAGGCCCATGCCGCTTTCATGCGCGAAAGCGGCGCGCGGCGGGAAACCCTGCCGGCTGACGGGGTGCGCCTCGCGATCAAGCCAGAATCCCATGGCTGCATAGCCCAACAGCAGAAGGAAGGCGAGGATGGCCTGTTCGACCAATGGCGACCAATCGGCGGAGACGAGGCTCTGCGCGCCGAGATGCGCAAACGCCCGCGCCAGGAAGAAGTAGAGGACGGCCGCAAGAAACTCGAGATAGGCGCGTACGCGGCCCAGCCCTGCATCCGCCGCGCTCATAGACGCCTCGGCAGGCCGGCATTGCGGATCGAGTTCCGCTCAAGCGAATGCATGGTTCTCTATTCCGTCAGACGCGTCTCAGCGCTCTCAGGCTGCGCTCAATTTTCCGTATAAAATTGCGCGATATTGCGGAACTTGCGCTGGCGCTCGGCCAGAAGGGCATCGACAGACATGGCCCTGAGCGCATCGAGGTGCTTCCTGAGGGCATGAGCCAGCGCGGTTGCACCCGTCTCGTGATCGGCTTGAATTCCCTCCGACGGCTCGGTGATGATTTCATCGACGCAGCCGAGCATGGCTACATCGCGGGCGGTGACGCGCAGCGCGGCGGCCGCGCGGTCTTTATGCGCAATATCGCGCCACATGATGGCCGCGGCGCCCTCGGGCGGAATCACCGAATAAACGGCGTTCTCGAGAATCAGCACGCGATCGCTTACGGCCAGAGCGAGCGCGCCGCCCGATCCGCCTTCGCCGGTAATGACGGAGATGGTTGGCACGCGCAGCCGCGACATTTCGCGAATGTTGCGCGCGATGGCCTCGGCCTGGCCGCGCTCTTCGGCGCCCAGGCCGGGATAAGCAGCGGTCACATCGATGAGGGCAATCACGGGACGCGAAAACTTCTCCGCAATCCTCATGGCGCGCAGCGCCTTGCGGTAGCCCTCCGGGCTGGGCATGCCGAAGTTGCGCCGGATGCGCTCCCTGGTGGTGCCGCCTTTGCGAATGCCGATCACCAGCACTTCTTCGCCGTCGAGGCGAGCCATGCCGCAGATAACAGCTTCGTCGTCGCCGAAGGCACGATCCCCGTGAATCTCGCTGAAATCGGTGAAGATTCGCTCGATCAAGTCCATGGGATAGGGCCGTTGCGGATGACGCGCCAGTTCCACTCTGCTCCACGCCGACGCTGCCGCCTGCTCCTCAGGGGTGTTCCCTGCTTCTTGTTCGCTCATTGGCACCTGCGGTCGTGCGGTTCCGGCCGCCCGTCCTTCAGGTGATTCTACGGGGCCGGGCTGGTTGCGACAAATGAGCGCGTGCGCTGCGCACCGGCTGAAACCGCGACCATCGGCGTCTCAAGCGCGAGCATTCCCGGCGTTCACTCCGGTTTCTCTGCGCCGGAGACGCGCGCCGCATCTTCGACGGTCGAGGTTTTCACGTCATCTTCCGCAGCCAATTCCTCTTGCGGCTGCAGCGATGCGCTTCGGCCCGAGAGCACACCCACGCGAAAGCCCGCAGCTTCGGCCGCCGCCAGCGCCCGATCAACTTCCCGGTTCAGCTCCCCGCAGGCCACGCGGCCAGGCGTGGGGCTTTCGGCCACGCGCAGCAGCGAAGGCATGAGCATCCACCAGAGAAGCTCTTCGTATTTTTCGCGCACCAGGTACTCGCGGCCATCGGCCGAGTGAACGCCGGTGAGCCAGCGCACGTCGGGATCGAGCCACAGATCAGGCGCGAGGCCGACGCCGGGCAGGCGATCGTCAATGGGCTTCGCCGGAGGCCGAGATTGAGTTGGCGGCCCGGAGCTTCGCGGGGTCGCGGCCAGCTTCTCTTTCCGCGCGACGGCACTTTCTTCCGGAATCTCCGGTGCTCGGCCCACGCCCGCGCTGGTGAGAAGCACAACCTTGATGCGGGCGGCGACGCGCCAGCCTTCCTCGCCATCGAATCCGAGTGCGGCGAATGCCTGTGCAAAGGGCGCGCGCAGACGCAGGCGGTCAAACAGATCGAGCGCCGCGCGCTCAGGCGCTTCGCGATCGAGGGCTTCGCCCAGCAGCTCGAGGGCGCACCAGGCAAGGATCGGACTCCACATGGCCGTGGCCGTGAATTGCGGGCTGGCGCTGGGAAGCATGCGCCGCGCCGCGACCGTCCACGGAGCGGGAAAGAGACTCTCCACCGCGGGCATGCGCATGGCGGCGCGCAGACGCCGGCGGTAGGTGAAGGCGAGCGGCTGCCCGTCGGCGGTTGGCTTTTCGCGCGGGGCGAGCCCTTCCTTCGCGAGCCGCGCGGCGTAGGCCGGCACGGCCGCGCGCAGGAAGGCGTCGGCGTTTTCCCATACGCGATCGAAGACGGCGTTGCGCTCGCGGTCAGTGACTTGATCGCCGGTGGCAGCGGCGATGGTGCGCGGGTGTTCCGCCGCATCGGCGAAGAGGCGCACGACCCCGGGATCGAGGAGCGCGCGCAGCGCATCGTGCACGGGCTGGAGCTCGAGATCGGCGAGCGCGTCGTGAAGATTGGGCACGCCGCGGCCCTTGAGATGATCGGCGAGCCGGTCCCAGGGCTCTTCGGATGTGGAGCGCAGTTCGCGCCACTCGAGGAAGACGTGCGCCTGGTAGGCGTGCAGATCGAGACGCAGCCCGCGATCCATCACATCGCTTGCGCGGCGCAGATGCTCGAGCGTGGTGAGGGAGTCGCGCCAGGCAAGCACGGCTTCGCGGTTGCCGCTGAAGGCCAGTCCGTCGCTCAAACGCCGCTGACGCAACTGCCCCGATCCCTTGTCGGCATAGGCCGCGGAAAAATCGATGGTGCCGTGCGCGTCAGCGTAACGGTTGTTGTAGATCACCAGCGCGCGTTCGCCGCCGCTGCGGTTGGAGTAGGCAAACACGTCTTCGTTCACCGAACCGTTGTCGCTGAAAAAGTCGTAGAGCAGGAAGTTGGCGCTCTCGGCAAACAACCAGCGGCGCTTGAGCAGCGGGGCAATCTCGCGGTCGTGCCGCGCCACCATCGCGGGATCGGGATTCTCCTCGTAACGCGGCCAGCGGTATTCCATGCCGTATTTCTCCGTGAATCCTTCAATCTGCCCATGGCCGAACATGGGCAGCCCGGGAAGCGTGGACATCATCACCGTGACGCCGAAGCACTTGTCGCCTTTGCCGAACTGGTCAATGGCCGTCCTTTCATCGGGATTACTCATGAAGTTGACGTAGCGCTTCATGATGTCGGGATCGAATTC
>JASHTS010000297.1 GCA_030040425.1 Acidobacteriaceae bacterium
CCGGGCTCCTGCATGGTCACGCCGTAGATCATGTCCGCGGTCTGCATCATGCGCTTGGAGTGCGTCACCACCAGAAACTGCGTTTCGCGGCTGAGCGAGTGCATCAGCTCCGCGAATCGTCCCACGTTGGTCTCGTCCAGCGCCGCGTCCACCTCGTCGAGTACGCAGAAGGGGCTCGGCCGGAACTGGAAGATGCCCACCAGCAGCGCCAGTGCGGTCAAGGCCTTTTCGCCGCCCGAAAGCAGCAGAACATTCTGCAGCTTCTTCCCCGGAGGCGAAGCCACAATGTCCAGCCCGCTCTCATCCTGGTTCGCCTCGTCGGTGATGCGCAGAAAGGCATTGCCGCCATGAAACAGCCGCGTAAACACCTGGCCGAAGTTCTCGTTGATCTGCGCAAACGCCTCATCGAACTTGGTGCGCGAGATCTGGTCGATCTCCTTGATGGTCTCCTGCGTGTTCTCGATCGACTCGATCAGGTCGTTGCGCTGCGTTTCCAGGAACGAATGCCGCTCCGCCGTCTCCTTGTACTCGTCCAGGGCCATCATGTTCACCGGTCCCATCTGCTCCATGCGCTGGCGCAACCCGCGGCAGGTTTCCTCCTCCTGGCTCAGCTCGTCGCCGGCAAGGCGCGCCATCTCCGCGTCCTCGCGCAGCACCTGCGCCGCCACGTTCACCTCCGCGAGGCAGCTCGCTTCCAGATACTCGAGGTCGGACTGCAACTTCGCCAGCTCGCTTGACCGTCCCGCGCGCTCGTCGCGCAACTGGTCCAGCCCTGCGCGCCCGCTTTTGAGCCGCGTTTCCATCTCCGCCAGTTGTTGCCGCAGCGCCAGGGCCTCGCCGGCGAGCTTCTGTGCCCGTGCCGTCGCCTCGGCCCGCGCTTCCACCAGTTCTCTCTGCCGCGCCGCAAGCTCAGCGCTCTCGCCCACGCGCTGCTCGCGCTCGCTGGCCGCAGCCGTCCTCTGCTGCTCGATTGCCTGCACCCGCCTCTCGAGGTCGGCATGCAACCGGTCAATGCGCTGAAACGCCGCTTCCGCGCCGCGCCGTCGTTCTTCCAGGCCCGCGAGCTCGGCCGTCACCTGCGCCGCCTCCTGCTGCAGCGTTTCGCGCCTCTGCCGCAACGCATCCAGTTGTGTCGACCTGCTGTCGAGCCCGGCCTCGGCCTGTGCATGCTCGGCGTCGAGCCGATTCGCTTCCTCGCGCTTTTCCGCAATGGCCTGCCGCTTGGCCTCGCAGGCATCCTTGTTGCGCGCGGCCTGCAGCGTCCAGTCCTCGAGGCGCCGCTCGATGCGCTGCACCTCGCCTTCCATTTGTTTGAGAGCCGCGCCCAGGTTCGCGCTCTCGCTCTCCGTGGCGCGCCGCTCTTCGCCCAGCGCCTCTACGCGCGCCGTCACGCCCTCCATCTCGCGCGCCAGCGCCGCCGCCTCCATCTCCGCCTGCATCAGCTCGGAGTCAAGCGCCGCCAGCCGCGTTTCCGTCTCCCTCAGGTCGCGCTTCAGCGCCAGCGGTCCTTCGCTGGCAGGCTTGCCTCCGGTCACCGTCGAGTTGTGGAAGCACTCGCCCTCCTGCGTCAGGAAAAACGCGTGCGGATACCGCGCCGCGAACTGCAAAGCGAGGCTTGAGTCTTCCACAATGTAACCGTGGCCCAGCTTGGGCAGAATCCCTTCGAGGGAGCGCCCGAAGCCGTTGAGCACGCGCACCGCCTCGCGCAGCGGAGTCAGCCCGGCTTCGTGGATCGCGCCCGAATCCAGATCGAAGAGCTTGCCCTGCTCGTTGCCGTGAATCAGGAACGTAGCGCGCCCATCTCCCGTCTTGAGCACGCGCACGCCCTCCTCGGCCGCGCCCCAGCTCTCCACCACCAGATAATTCAGCTCTTCGCGCAGGAACTCATCCACCACGCCCTCGTGCTCGTCCCTCACCTCGAGGAAGTCGGCCAGCGTGCCCACCGGCGCCATGCCTTGCCCCAGTGCTCCCGGCTTGAGCAGCTTGCGCACGCTGTCCGAGGAATAACCGTGATTGCGGATCAGCGCCTGCAGCGAGTCGCGGCGTCCCGCCGCCGCGGCCAGGTCGCCGCGCAGCTGGTTGGCGTGCGCGCGTTGCGCCGCTTCCTCCGCTCGCCGTGCCTGCAGCGTCTCGCGCAACGCGTCCATCTCGTTTTCGAGCCGCTTGAGCGCCTCCGCAGTCGACTCGAATTTGAGCCGCGCCTGTCCGCTCTCCACACCCAGGTGTTCCCGCTCGCCGCGCGCGCGGTCCATCTCCGTGGCCAGCCGCTCCGCCTCGCGCTCGAGAGCGGCGAGGCTCTCCTCGCTTTGCGCGGTCTGGTTGCGCGCATTGCCGGCCAGCGTGAGCAGATGCATGGCGTGGCGGCGCGCCGTCTCAAGCTCGCGCTCGGCGGTGAAGACCTCTTCCGCCGCCGCCCGCGCCTCCTGCTGCCGTGCCTCCACCTTTTCTCGGAAGGCGCGCGACTCACTCGCCGCCGTCTCCAGAAAACCTCGATGCTGCGCGCGCTCCTCGGCGATCGTGCTCAACTGCGCGCGCGTTTGCTCGAGCTCCGCGCCCAACGCTGCAATGCGCCCTTCGAGCTCGCCGATGCGCTCGGTGTTGCTGCGCTCCCGGGCGATGGCCCGCTCGAGCTCGAGCGCCGATTCGCTGGCGTGCGCCTGCGCCGCCTGCCCTTCGCTCTCGAGCGCATAGCCGCGCTCGGTAAGCTCGTGCTGGCTGGTTTCCAGGCCCTCGATCTCCGTAGACGAGGCAAGCACGCGCTCACTCAGCGCCGCGATCTCCTGCTCCAGGCCCGTGCGCTCGGCGTCCATCGTGGCCATGCGGCTGGCCAGCACCAGGCGCATCCGCCCGCGCAGCTCATCGCGCACGGCTACAAACCGTTCCGCCTTCGCGGCCTGCCGCTTGAGGCTGTTCATCTGCCGCGTGACCTCTTCAAAGATATCGTCTACGCGCGCCAGGTTTTGCTTGGCGCTTTCCAGCCGCAGCTCCGCCAGCCTCTTCTTGGTCTTGAAGCGCGTAATGCCTGCGGCCTCCTCGATGATGGCGCGCCGCTCATGCGGCTTGGAGCTGAGCAACTGCCCCACCTGCTCCTGTCCGATGATGGCGTAGGTGTCGGCTCCCAGCCCCGTGCCCATGAAGATGTCCTGAATATCGCGCAGGCGGCAGAGCTTTCCGTTGAGCAGGTATTCGCTCTCGCCGGTGCGAAAAAGCCGCCGCGTCACCACGATTTCGCCTTTTTGCGGAGCGTTGTGAAACTTGCGCCGGCGAATCTTTAAAACCACCGGCTGCGGACCCTCCGCCGGAGGTGCGGCTTCTTGCGCAGCTTCCTCGGCCGGCGCGCCTTCCTGCTCCATCCCCGAATGCGGCTGCTCGGCGGCGATGATCTCTTCGGCCTCGACCGCCCTTTGCCTGCGCATCTCCTCTTCGTCCCAGTCCGCGGGGCTCTCCCGATCGAAGGCGAGCTCCGGCTCCACCGGAACGGGACCTTCATACACCTCCGGATCGACGAGCGTCAGCGACACCTCCGCCATCCCCAGCGGCTTCCTCGCCCGCGTGCCGGCAAAGATCACATCCTGCATGTGCGTGCCGCGCAGGCTTTTGGCGCTCTGCTCGCCCAGCACCCAGCTCATCGCGTCCAGGATGTTCGACTTGCCGCATCCGTTCGGCCCCACCACGGCGGCGATCCCGGTGCCCGCGACGCCGATTTCCGTGCGGTCACAGAAGCTCTTGAAGCCCAGGATGTGGATCTTCTTTAATTTCAGCATCTTTACTCCCGAATTCGTCCTTCTGGCGCGGCTGCGCGTGGGTCCGCGGCATTCTCCCGTTTGAAACGCGCGTAGCGGTCCGATGCTCTCTTTGATTAGAGACTCTACGGAGCGCGTTGAACAGGGTCAACGGTCAGAAGGTGTGCTTTTGTGGATAAGGGGGTCCCGAATTCGCAATTTCGGGGTTTGCCGGAATTCTTGCTCTACTTTTCGGGGTTTCTGGAGATTTGCACCAGATTTCCACAAGAACTCCACAGCGCCCAGAATCACGCGCTCCAGAGCCCGCAAGGCCTGCGCACGCGGAAATCCGGGCCGGCTCACAAGCCGGACGGTGCGCGACGAACGGCCCGCAAGCGGCCGGAGAATGATTTCGCGCGTCCGAAAGGAATCCGCAGCCAGGGCCGGCAATAACGTGGATCCGTAGCCGGCAGCCACCAGGTTGACCAGCGTTTCGAGTGTGGACGCCTGCATGGATCCGGAGACGCCGCCGGCCGCCGACCCAGGAAACGCACCTGCCGCGGCGCCGCGCTGCGCGCCGTGGCGCGCGCCGCAGGCGGCCAGCGCCTGGTTGGCCAGGCAATGGCCCTCGGCCAGCACCAGTAGCTCGCCGGCGAGCGCGTTCTCGTTGACCTGCTTCGATCCGGCCAGCCGGTGATGCAAAGGCAAAGCCGCCAGTAGCGGCTCGTCGAAGAGTTTGAGCTCGGTGATCTCCGGCGCGTCGGGTGGCGTGGCCAGCAGCGCCGCGTCGAGCCGGTGATGGCGCAGTCCCTCGATGAGGGAGCGGGTCTGGTCCTCCCAAAGCTCGAGCGGCATCTGCGGGCACGACTGCCGCAGCGGCTTGAGGATCAGCGGCATCAGATACGGCGCCAGCGTAGGGATGACGCCCAGCTTGAGCGCGCCCACGAGCGGGTCCCTCGCCGCCTGCGCCGCGGTCTGAATCTGGCCGGCCTCGGCCAGCGCCCGGCGGGCGTGATTCAAAACCTGGCTGCCCACTGGCGTAAGGTCCACACGCTTGTTGGTGCGCTCGAGCAGCGTGACGCCCAGCTCGCCTTCGAGCTTCCTGATCTGGCTGCTCAGCGTGGGCTGGCTCACGTTGCAGGCTTCGGCGGCTCGCCCAAAGTGCCGGTGTTCCGCCAAAGCTACGAGATAACGGAGATCCTGAAGATTCACGGGAAAGCTCGACGCGGGCCGGAAACCAGCGCCTTTTCTATCATAGACCACGATAATCATAATCGTAGAAACAATTGATTTTTCTTATCGCCGGCCGCAATTTATTCTGAACCTTGATAGGCAAGCAAACGCGATAAAGGAGTCAATGATGGCGAGCGAATCCCAGTGCCCGTTCTCGAACGGCTCGATCAAACACACCACGGTGGGCGGCAAAGGCAACCGCGACTGGTGGCCCGAACAGCTCAATCTTTCCATCCTGCACCAGCAGTCGTCCCTTTCCAATCCCATGGGCGAGTGGTTCAACTACGCCGAAGAGTTCAAGACCCTCGACCTGGACGCCGTCATTGCCGATCTGCGCACCCTCATGACCACTTCGCAGGAGTGGTGGCCTGCCGACTTCGGCCACTACGGTCCGCTGTTCATCCGCATGGCGTGGCA
>JASHTS010000298.1 GCA_030040425.1 Acidobacteriaceae bacterium
CGGCTTCAGCCGGGCCAAACCCGCATCGAGAAAAAATGGCGGGGCTCCCTTTGCGCATTAATTCCCCCAACTCCGCTACTCTAAGACCATCCCGAAACTTCACCGGCCCGCAAACCCTGGCCTAACCTCAACCCGCAGACGAATCTGCGGCCAACTCCTTTGTTTGGACGAATTTGCGGCTGCGCACACGCGCCATCCTCAACAAACCAAGGAACTTCCGCCCAGAATACCGGGGGGAGGGCCCCCATCGGAGGGATCGCCACGATGTATCCCCAATGCCGTCACATCCTGCCCCGAGGCACAAAATGCAAGTCCCCCGCCCTCCGCGGCAAGGTCTACTGCTACTTCCACGACCGCCTGCAGCGCTCCGAGCAGGACGGCCAGCGCGAGACACGCGAGCCCCTCTGCCTGGCCTCGCTCGAAGATGCTCACGGCATCCAGATGGCCCTCACCCAGGTCCTCGCCGCGCTCGGCTCCGGACGCCTCGACGATCGCAAGGCCGGCCTTTACCTCTATGGCCTGCAGCTCGCCTCGCAGGTTCTCGCGCAAACGCCGCTCACTTTTCCTGAGGACATGGTGCGCGCGGTCACCTCCGATGACGAGGGCCGCTACATCGCGGCCGACGAAATCGACCCCGAGGAAACGAGCCTCGCCCCGCTGATCGAAGGGAACGCGGCCGGCGCCGCAAAGGAACTGCTCCTCAATGCGCCGGGCCTCGAATCCCCGGATGGAAGACGCTGAGACGCCCGCATCACCGCCGGAAAACGTCATACCCGCGCAGATGCGCCGCCGGCGCGAACTCCTGCATCAGCAGCCGCATCGTTTCGGCGCGCTGCGGCGTCGGGTCTTCCTTCATTTGCAAATCGCGCTTGACGACCAGCCAGTGAACATTGCGCGTGCGCGCAAGCTCGGCGATCTCCGCCGGCGAGTACGGATCGGTTGCCGGATCGAAGAGCAGCACCGGAAACTGCGGCGTGCGCCCGGTGGCAAAGTAAAACGGATCTTCGCCGGGCATCAGGATCAGGCCGTCGCCTTCCGGAATATTCGCGGCCGCGTAGCGCAGCAGCTCGTCGAACTCCGGCAGGTACCCGCCCGGCGTGCTCATGCCCTTGAGTGCGGGAAACGCCGAGTGCATCACGGGCCCATCGGGAAACTGCGCGCCATCTGGGAAATGTATATAGGAAAGCCGCTCTCCGCTGGCCGTATAAAACCCGCCGCACACCAGCAGCGCAACGGAGATGACCCCAGCCAGCGCCGTCGCGAACCACCGGCCGCTCTTGCCGCCACTCGTATATATATCGATCGGTCTTTGAAAGGGCACGGCTTCGCCGCTTGTTGCAAATGCTTTCTTCGGTTGTTTTGTATCGGGGCTCGAGTTTACTCCTGCCGCAAGTTCCGCGGGGGCTTCAGCCCCTGAGGGAAGTTCGTCCACAAACGCGATCATCTCCGCCAGCAGCAGCATGAGCAGCGGCCAGATCCCATACGTCGATCCCCAGAGCTGCTGCGACAAAAATGCGCCGTGAATCGCAGCCAGCAGCACGATGGGCACGAGCGCGCGCAGGTTCGCTTTGCGCCCCAGCCGCAACAGGTTCACCGCCGCAAGCGCCGCGGCCAGCACCAGCAGCAGCGGCCACAGCGCCAGCAGGCTGTCGCCGCGCTCGTCGGCGTCGTCGTAGCGCAGCAGGGAGGCCAGCGTGAACACAAACGGCGCGGCGAAAAGTGCAAACGCGCCGATCTGTCCCCACCGCGCGCCTCCCGCGCGTGTGCGCAACAAAACGATCGCCGCAGCCACGCAAGGCAGTGTCCACAGCAGATTGGGATCGCGATATACGCTGAGCATCGCGCCCGCCCCCGGCAGCCGCCGCTCGGCCGCGAACTGAATTGTCCAATGCAGATAGTTATTCAACCCGGCCGTCTCGTGAATCGCCAGGGTCTCCGCCAGCAGTGCAGCCAGCGCGCCGGCGAGCAATCCGATCGAGGGCGCGCGCCCGCCATCCGCCGCAGCGGATTCGCCGCCCTTGTCCGTGCGCATCGCCAGCACCCATATCGCGGCTCCGATCACTGCCGCCAGAAACGGCAACCCGATGTTCTGCTTGAAAAAGAGCGGCACACAGGCCGCAACGCCCGCGGCAAAGCCGCCCCACCACTCCGGCCTTGCATCCACGCGCCGCAACAGCCAGACAGCCACCAGGACGGCCAGCGCGCAATCGCAATCGTAGTTGGGCAGCGGAACGATGCAGTAGACGCCCAGCACCATGAGCGGCACGGCCAGCAGCAGCGAAATCGTCCATGCTGCGCGCACGCGACCGCGCAGAGTGCCGAGCGCAATCCGCCATGCGACGACGGTGCCCGCGGCTCCCGCCAGCGCGGCGTACAGCACGGGATGGAAAAAGACGCGTCCGAAGAGCCGGATGATCGCCGCCTGGATGAGGAATGTGAGCGGCGCATGCGCAAAAGGGAAGTCGCGGTACGGCATCTGCCCTTCGGCCACGCGCACGGCGCTGTCCAGGACGTAACTCGCATCCCACAGAACCACGATGTGCGCGTTCTGCCAGAGAATGGTCCCCGCGGTTCCCAGAAACAGGCCCGCTGCGGCGAGCGCATCGCGGAGCGCCCAGGTGCGCCCCCGTGCGCCTCCGGATGCGCGGACGCCCTGCGTCGAAAGGACAGGCTGCGGCGCCATGAAGATGAAGCTAGCAGACGGCGCGGGCGCGCCGGTGGACTCACCAGCCGCGACGGTAGTAATAAGCCCAGTTGGGCGCAGAACAGATCGCCAGGAGAAGCGCCACGAACCAGCCCACGCAGGTCCAGCCCAGGAAGATGTTCAGCAGCAGGATGCCCCCTGCGTTGTGCGTGTGCCGCACCGCCGCGATGATGGCAGGGAGGAAATAAAGTCCGACGCCGAATACGAGAAAATGCATGGAGGCTCCCGTATGACTCCTCTGTCTCTACGCAAAGAATACTCCGGAAGTTCCATATCCGGCTCCGGTTTTTGAGCGCCACGGGGAAATGAGAGCCGTTCTCCGCCGGCCGTTACGTCATTACAATTGAAGGCAGTATGCCCACCCAGGTCCGTTCCCATGCCAAAATCAACCTCGGCCTGGGCATCGGCGCGCCGCGAGACGACGGCTACCACTCGCTCGTCACCCTCTACCAGACCCTCGAGATGCACGACCTGGTCACCGTCTCGGCCCGCCCCGCAGACTCGACTTCCATCACCATCACGACCAACCACCCCGAGGTTCCCACCGACGAGCGCAACACCGCCTGGAAGCTGGTGTCCCTCGCGCTCGAAGGGCTTCAAACCGGGGCCGAAGTCGACATCCATATCGATAAACGTCTTCCCGTCCAGGGCGGGCTGGGCGCAGGCTCGGCGAATGCGGTTGCAGCGCTCATCGCACTCGAAGCGGAACTGGGAATTGCGCGTCAGCGAGCCGGCGCGCCAGCTGGTCAGCGGGGCGCCCCCGGTCTCGATTCTGAGACCGGGGAGAGCACATATTGGTCGCCGCGCCGCTTGGCATTCGCCGCCCGTGTCGGCTCCGACGTACCGCTGTTCCTCTTCGGAGGAACGGTCCTGGGTGTCGATCGCGGCCAGCGGGTCTCTGCACTCCCTGACCTCGAACCCACCTGGTGCGCGGTTGCCGTTCCTGAGGTCGGCGTCTCCACCCCGCAGGCCTTTCATGACTGGGACGCGCTCTGCGCCCGCGAGGGTTTGACCGCCGAGGCAAGTGCCGATAAACTAAGGAAGTTGAGCCGCGCCTACCTGAGCGCCTTCGGGATTGAATCCCCGCAGGACGGGCAAGTGGCGGGCTCCTCCGGTGTCATTCCCCGGAACCAATTGAGGGGGAATGACCTGGCCGGACCTGAAGCGTCCGCGCTTGTCCGCACCGGGATCACGAGCTGGATCGAAAACGACTTCGAGCGAGTCGTCTTTCCCCAGTATCCCTCCCTCTGCGAAATCAAGCGCATTCTTCAAGGATCCGGCACGACGGAGGCAGCTCTCTACGCCTCGCTCTCGGGCTCCGGCTCGGCGCTCTACGGGTTGTACCGGACCCGCGGAGACGCGGAAGCAGCGCAACGCCGGCTCGGCGCCAGGGCGCGGGAACTCGAGGTGCGAAGCGTCACGGTCACTCGCACTTTGCCCCGTACCGGGTATTGGCAAACCATGCTTTTGTAACCATTGACAGGGTGCCGCTGAGCGGGTGAAACTCGCCTGCGGCTGAGGAAGCCGGGCGATCGGCGAACGGACGCAGAAACGAAGGATAGTGCAATAACTGGGCGATCGTTCAATGGTAGGACAGTGCCCTTTGGAGGCACTTATCCAGGTTCGAATCCTGGTCGCCCAGCCAGAAAATCGGCTTTTAGCTTCTAGCTCGAATGAAGAAACCGCAGCCATAGCCAACCAGCATGGAGGTGATTTTCCAATGCAAGTGGAAACCCTGGTCATGGACGAGGACAAGCCCAAGGGCAACGAAGAAAAGCCCAAGGGCAATGAGCCGGCAAAGGGCGGGCAGAGAGAGCCGGCGCAGGGGAAGGACGCCAAACCGGCTCCGGAGCGCAAGCGCACCCGCAATCTGAGCGAGGACAAGCGCTTCAAGCTCTTCTCCGGAACCGCCAATCCCGAGCTCGCGCGCAAAATCGGCGAGCACATCGGGGTGAAGGTGGGCGATACCAAGCTGCAGCGCTTTGCGGATGGCGAGGTCTTCTTCCAGCTTCTCGAGAACGTCCGCGGCGTGGATGTTTTTGTGGTGCAGCCCACCTGCTATCCGGTGGACCAGCACCTGGTGGAGTTATTGGTGATGATCGATGCGCTCAAACGGGCCTCGGCGGCCAGGATCACGGTGGTCGTGCCCTACTACGGCTACGCCCGCCAGGATCGCAAAGACCGTCCCCGCGTGGCCATCAGCGCCAAGCTCGTCGCCGACCTTCTCACCACCGCGGGCGCCAACCGCGCGCTCTTCGTCGATCTGCATGCCGCCCAGATTCAGGGCTTCTTCAATATTCCCGTCGATCACCTCTATGCCAGCCCGGTGCTGGTCAGTTACTTCCGCGAGTTGAACCTGCCCAACCTGATGGTGGTCTCGCCCGATCCCGGCGGCATCGAGCGGGCGCGTTTCTTCGCGCAGAAGATGGGCGCGCCGCTGGCCTTCGTGGATAAGCGCCGCACCGATCTCAACGTGGCCGAGGTGATGAATGTCGTGGGCGACGTGAAAGGCAAGGTCTGCCTCGTCCTCGACGACATCATCGACACGGCCGGAACGCTCGTAAAAACCGTCGATGCGCTGCTGGGCGCCGGCGCCACGTCCGTGCACGCCTGCGCCAGTCACGCCGTGCTCTCGGGCCCGGCCATCGAACGCATCGCCGCTTCCCGTCTCGAACAGCTCGTGGTCACCGATACCATCCCCCTGTGCGAGGCAGGACAGAGACTCGAGAAGATCAAAGTGCTTTCGATCGCCGGCCTGCTGGGCGCGGCCATCGAGAGCATTCACATGGAAACCAGCGTGAGCACGCTGTTTAACTGAGTGATCAGTGGTCAGTGATCAGTGATCAGAACTTTGAAACCGGCTAGTTGGTCGTCTTGAAGAGCGGTCCGTTGGTTCGTTTTTCTGAACACTGACCACTGTCCACTGACCACTGCCTTCACAAAGGGAGCGGAACTCGAACACCCGTGCCCGAAGAAATGAGAAACGAAAATGTCTGAAGTTGTCGTAGCCATCCCCCGCAAGGGCAGGTTCAACAAGAATGCCGCGCGCCGCGTCCGCGCCGCCGGCAAGATTCCCGCTGTGCTTTACGGCTCCGGCCACGATCCGGTGGCCGTGGAAGTGGAGCCCAAGCAGATCTCCCGGATTCTCTTCTCCGAGACCGGGCACAACACCATCTTCGACGTGCAGCTCGATGGCCAGCCCTCGGCCAAGGCCATGATCGTCGACTGGCAGCGCGAGCCCATTAAAGATCAGTTGATCCACATCGACTTGAAGCGCATCGCCCTCGACAAGCTGCTGCGGGTCAAGGTGCGGGTCAAGCTGCTCGGCATCCCCGTGGGCGTCAAGACCGAGGGCGGCATTCTCGACCAGGTGCTGCGCGAGGTCGAAATCGAATGCCTTCCCGCCGACATCCCCAGCCACATCGATGTGGACGTGAGCGGGCTGGAGATGCACCAGGTGCTGCGCGTCAACGGGCTGCCGCACTCGGAAAAAATCAAGTACCTGAGCCCCGAAGACGCCACCGTGGCGCATGTCGTGCACATTCGTGAGGAAGTGGTTGCCGCGCCGGAGGTGGTGGAAGGAGAAGCTGCGGCGGCAGGCGCAACCGGCGAAGCGGCTGCTCCCGCGGAGCCGGAAGTGGCCAAGAAGGGCAAGACCGCCGAGGCAGAACCGGCCGCGGCGGCCAAGAAGCCCGAGGCGAAGAAGTAAGACTTGTCCGGGACTGCCGAGTCCGACAACGCCAGCGGGCAGAAATCGCTCGCCGGGGCATCCGGGTCGCGCGTTGCACTCGGCCCATTCCTGATCGTGGGGCTCGGCAATCCCGGACCCGAGTACCAGTGGACCCCGCACAACGCAGGGTTCATGGCCATCGACCGCATCGCCCGGCAGGAGGGCGTCGTGGTCCAGAACCGGCTTTGCCGGGCCGTCACTGCAAGCTGCCGCATCGCGGCGCGCAAAGTGATTCTGGCCAAGCCGGAGACTTTTATGAATCTGAGCGGATCTTCCGTAGCTGCTCTGATTCGCGAGTTTGAGGTAGACCCGGCACGCGATCTTCTCGTGATTCACGACGAGCTCGATTTTGTGCTGGGCACATTCAAGATCAGGGAACGCGGTTCGCCGGCAGGCCACAACGGAGCCCGCAGCGTAACCGCGGCCCTGGGAACGGAAGAGTGGTTGCGGCTGCGCATCGGCGTAGGCCCCGATCTGCCGCCGGAGGCCATTGCCGCCGGCGGCAGGCGTCCGGGCAGGGATTACCTGCTCTCGCCCATGCGCAAGGCCGATCTCGCCGTAATGGACGAGGTGCTCGACAAGGTGGCTGCGGCCACGCGGCGCATCATTCAGGATGGTCCGGGACCGGCGATGAACGAGTTCAACCGGAAAGATAGGGAGTAGGGATTAGGGAACAGGGATCGGAAATACGAATCGACCTGGAAAACGAGCTGACCACTGACCACTGATCACTGTTCACTGTTCACTGCCAACTGAGAGGAAATCTGATGTCGCGATTGTATGAAGTCATGTTTATTCTCCGGCCCGACATGGCCGAAGAGGATGCCGACAAGCTGATTGCCGGCTTTAGCTCCACCGTCACCCACGGCGGCGGTGTGGTCAAATCCGTCGAGAAAATGGGCCGCCGCAAGCTGGCCTACCTGGTGCGCAAGTTCGCTGACGGGAACTACGTACTGCTCACCCTTGAGGCCACAGGCCCGGTGGTGCTTGAGCTCGAGCGCCGTCTGCGCGTCACCGAGCCGGTGATCAAGTTCATCACCGTGCGCATGGATGAGGAAGAGAAGCGCCTGGCCAAGCTCAAGGCGCTGCGCGGCACGCGCCGCAAAGTGAGCGCCGAGCCCGCGCCTCCGGAAGCCGCCGGCGCGGACGTGGCCGAGCGCGCCCAGGCCAGCGCGTAGTCCCCACAACAACGAGAGCAAAGAGGAAACATCATGCCTGAAGAAACACATGCCAAAGCGCCCGCCGGGAGCGAAAGCTCCCCAGGGCAACAAGAGGGCGGCAGCGCGCCGCGCGGGGAAGGTCGGCCTGCCGGCGAAGGTCGTCCCGGCGGAGGAGGCCGTCCCGGCGGCGGAGGCCGTCCCGGCGGCGGACCCGGCGGACGCGGAAAATTCTTCCGCCGCAAGAAGGTCTGCAAGTTCTGCACCGAGAAGATCGACGCCATTCCGTATCGCGACGTGCGGCTTCTGCAGCAGTTTGTGGCCGAGCGCGGCAAGATTGTGCCCCGCCGGCTCACCGGCGTCTGCACCACGCACCAGCGCCGGCTCACGCGCGCCATCAAACAGGCCCGCAACATCGCCCTGCTGCCCTTTGCCACCAGGCATTAGGACCGGGACTCATCGACGGTTTTGTGCAGTCTGCGTCGCGCTTCGTAAAAGGGCACGGCTTTAGCCGGGCCGAATGAAGCGCAAAACAGCAGCGGGCTTTAGCCCCTGCAGCGCATGCGGCGGTCAGCGCCTCGACAACCAGCGCGCGGCGCTCTTGGATTGAAGACCGGGCCTGCGCGCTACTGTAATTGGAGAACTTCCATGGAAGTGATTCTGAAAGAAGACGTCGCCAATCTCGGCCTTCGCGGAGAAGTGGTGAAGGTCGCCGACGGTTACGGCCGCAATTTCCTTCTGCCGCGCAAGCTCGCCATGCAGGCCACGGAAGCCAACAAAGCGGTCATAGAGCAGATGAAGGCCGCCGCGGCTCGCCGCTCCGCCTCGGAAAAGGCGCAAGCGGAAGAGTCGGTGGCGAAGCTTGGAAATGTCGCTCTCAGCTTCACCCGCCGCGCCGGCGAGCAGGGCCATCTCTTCGGCTCCGTGACCTCGGCCGACATCGCGGCGGAGCTGGCGGCGAAGGGCTTCGAGGTCGATCGCCGCAAGATTCAGTTGAGCGATCCGCTGAAGGGCCTGGGCGAGTACAACATCTCCATCCGCCTGCACCGCGAAGTCACTGCGCACGTCACCGTGAAGGTGCTGGCTGAAGCCGAGCCGGAGACGGAAAAAACCGCGCCCGCTGCCGCTGAAGCCGCTGCGCCGGAACCTGCGGCGGAGTAGTTCGCATCGTTGCTCATGTTTCGTGCTGCGCGCTGAGCAGCGCGCGCAGCCCTGAAGGGGTGCCGTTCTACAACACCGCCAGCGGTTTCTCCCGGTCCGTTTTCATGGTGGGCACGGCAGCCAGCAAGCTGCGCGTGTACGTGTGCTGGGGATGGGCCAATACATCGTGCGTTGCGCCGGTCTCGACGATTTGCCCCGCGCGCATCACCGCCACGCGTCCTGCGACCTGGCCGACGACAGCCAGATCGTGCGAGATAAATAGCATTGCCAGCCCGTGCTCGCGCTGCAGATCCGCGAGCAATTTCAGAATCTGCGCCTGCACCGTCACGTCGAGCGCAGTGGTGGGCTCGTCGGCGATCAGCAATCGCGGCCGGTTGATGAGCGCCATGGCGATGAGAATGCGCTGCCGCTGTCCCCCGGAAAACTGGTGCGGATAATCCCCATATCGCCGCGCCGCATCGGGAATCGCGACCGCCTCGAGCGCGGCGATGGCCCTGCGCCTGGCTTCTTTCGCCGGCAACCTCGTCGCGTGCGCCGCTGCGCACTCGGCCACTTGCCGGCCGATGCTCATCACCGGATTCAGCGCCGTCATCGGCTCCTGAAAGATCATGGCGATGGCGCGGCCGCGAATCTGCCGGAGCGCCCCAGGCGGCAAGCGCACCAGGTCCACCGCTTGGTTCTCGCCGCTCCACAGGATTTGTCCTTCGATCCGCGCCGTGGATGCAAGCAGTCCCAGAATCGCGAGCGCGGTTGCGCTTTTGCCTGACCCCGACTCGCCCACCAGTCCAAGCACTTCGCCTTCTTCGATCTTCAAACTTGCGCCGCGCACCGCCTCCGTTGCCCCAAAGCGAACACGCAGGTCGCGGATCTCAAGAAGCGGGCCCATGAAGTCATCGTAGCCGATGAGCATCCTGCGCACGCATCCGGGATCGCGCGGCACGGCCTTGATGCCGGGAACGAGCGCGTTGCCTGTGTACACGTTCGCTTGCACTCGGAGAACCGGTTCGCATATAACCACCTGAACGCTTAGCCCTGCGCGCGGGCTTCGGCGACAAAGCCCAGGAACCTGCGCGCGAGCTCATGAATGCGATGGTCCTCGCGACGACGCACCGCATCGTTCGGCAGCAATTCCATGCCCACGCCCAGCGCCGAGGCGCCGGCGCGCATGAAGCCGACCGCCGTCTGCTGGTTCACGCCGCCGGCTGCGATGAGCGGCACCTGCGGCAGCGGCACTTTGAGCGAGCGCAGGTACTGGTCCCCGCCCATCGGCGCCGCCGGAAAGATCTTCACGAAATCCCCGCCCGCTCTCCACGCAGCGATAATCTCTGTCGGTGTGAGCGCTCCCGGAATCGCCAGCACGCCGGACTTCAGCGCGCATGCCACAACATCGGGAACAAGTCCGGGGCTGGTCAGGAATGCCGCTCCGGCATCCGCGCATCGCCGCGCCGTGTCGGCGTCGAGCACGGTCCCCGCGCCGACTACCATTTCCGGCAGCCGCTGAACCAGCTGCTTGATTACGCTCACGGCGTTGGGCACCGTCATGGTGATTTCGGCAATGGGAATGCCCGCGTGGTACACCGTCTCCGCTGCGTAAATGGCATCTGCGGCTGAATGCACGCGAATGCCCGGCAAGATGCCGATTTTTTCGATGCGCAGTTTCGCTTCTTCCCGAGTCATCCCACGGTTCCCCCGGATCTTGAGCGGTTCGTGTTCGGAATATTATTCCCTTGCCGCCGTCTCCGCGGCAAGTTCCGTCCACGCAGGCCGTTCCGGGGGAAGAAGAATGGGCTCCGGCGCGCGAACTGCCCGCTTCCCTCGCCGGAACGGGAAACCGCACGCCAGAAATGGCTTCGCTTGAAGCTTCACCCGCAGTTCGATGCGACAAGGCAGTCCGCCGGTCTCGGAGCCGCTGCTCTACTAACGGCGCGCGTTTCACCGGCGCATGCGCAATTCCGCGCATCTGCTCAGAAGCTGCGACGGAGGCGGACTTGCGCCACACCTCGCACGCGAGCATCCGTGCCCATCAAAATAGCAGTTCAATTAGTGCTTGTCGTTATCGGGGTGGTTATGCCGCCAGTCCCAGTATTGCTTTTGTTCGGCGGGAGTGCGTTTGTTGAAGTCCTCATGAGGGTGATGGGTTTCCACTTCCCATTGGTTGTAATAGACCGTCTCATGATCCCAGTTATGGTAATCGTGGTAATAGGGGTCATAGACGCGCACATGGGCCGCGCAGCCGGTGACGGCCAGGGGAGAAACAAGGACTGCCGCAAGCACAATCGAAGCGATGTTGCGATTCAACCAACGCATAGCCTTCCCTTTCACTACGAATACCATTGGATGCGAAACGGAAAAAAGAGTTGTGGAACCCGCCTCGACTCTGCAACGCGGGCGCATTTTCACTCAACCGGACCATGGACGGCAAACCGCAAAGAAATGCGTCCATCAAGCGCTCGCATTACTCTAACAAGTTAAAACCAAACGACTTATTTGAAACACTGCACATCCTGCACCGGAAATCTCTCAACTCCCGACGATGCCGCACCGCCGCGGGCCCTTCTGCGTCAGCGTCCAGCAGATTCAAAGGTCCTTACCTCGAAAGGCTCGAGAACAACATCGACCGCGCGATCCGCCTGCCATTGTGGGCCTTGCGCGCCCGTCCGTTTGAAGGGTTCGCGCACGCTATAGTTCGCAGATTGATTCGGCGGCAACTCCAGGGCGTCGCGAAGACGCAACGAGTAAGTCTGCGCGTGGTCGGAAGGATTGCGCAGTGTGACAAACCATCCCTGCCGGCTCCACGCAGCCCATCCATAAACTTCCAGCTTGCCCGGATCGCCGCCGATCCAATGCGTATCCCGGAGAATGCCGGCATTGGCCCGCGACCAACGCGCGTACTTGGCGAGGATGTCCCAATCCGCCGAACTCAGCAGGGAGGGTGTGATGTACATCTCCTGGAGCTGCGTGCCGGTCGCGAAATAGCTGTGGACCTCATCTTCGAAGTCGCCGGCCGGGTCTGTTTCCAGGCCCTCGGCCTTGGTCGCGTAGATGATCCCGTGCAACATCAGCGAATTCAGCGGGTAGAGCGGCCCCTGCTGAACGATAATCCGGTAGGTCTGCTCATCCCGGTAAGTAATCCATTGCTGCCGCCGCGTTCCCACACCCGCAAAAGCATGATCGTCTCCTCCGCGCCAGATCGAATCCACCGTCCGCAGCCAGAAAGGAGAAGCCCAGGTCCCCGTGGTGAGGTTGATGAAGATGCCCGGCTTTTGCCTGCGCAGCATCTCAATCAGGTGAATGGCCGCGGCAAAGTCGCTATCGAATTGCGATCCTGGAAAGACGCGGTCTGCGTTCCCGGTGCCATCGAGTTTGAATTGATTCACTCCATAGCGCGCAATCATCTGCTCACTCACCTGCGCGAAGTCGTGAAAGTATCTGGGGCCTGAAAGAGCGTAGCCATTGCGGATGATTTCATACCCGTGCGCCTCTCCGTACGCGATGCGCTCCTTCTTCTCTTCGCCGTAGCCGCCCCAGGGAGAAAGCCATACGCCAATCCCGGCGCCGTATTTCGCAGCTTCGTTGCGGAGAGGCGTAAAGCCGTGAGGAAGTCCCTTGTTGAATTTCCAGAAGCTATTAGGATCGTCCCAGCCGTCGTCAAAGAGAAACGAATCCACCGTAACGCCGCGCTTCTGCTTAAGTTCGCGGCCAAAGGCGTCGATGCGGTCCAGCGCAGCCCGCTCATCGTAGCGATTTCCATAGCCGATGTCATACCACGAGGTGTAGTCGAGAAATGGCGTGTACTTCCGCGGGCGCTCGGCTTCAATGTAGTTGAGGAACGCTCGCCGCATCTGTCCCGCGTCGGCCGCGCCCACCACTGCGGAATATTCCACGGTCGCGCCTGCGCGTAATGGCAGGACACGAGAAATCCACGCCGTCACGTTGCCATCGCTCACGCGGCTCGAAGAGCGCGGGTTCTCCAGTCCGAAAAACATGCGGCCATCTTCGAGCGGCGAGCCGGGCACGGTTCCGGCGACATGAGCTTCAGGATCGTTGAATTCGAGCAGCCGGACCTCGCTGATGGGAAGATCTGTTTTTCCGGCATGGATGCTGAGGATGGATCGCAGATAGTCGGTATTCGGCCGAATGACGAGGCACCACTTGAGATCAGCGTCAATCTGCGGCGTGGTTGCCTCCGCGCAGATTTGTTTGCCATCCGGCGATCCGGCAGCGGTGGCCAAGATGAGAGCAACCGCTGGTTGACTCCATTGCATGATCGACGATTGCACGGTGGCGCCTCGGAGGCCGATGGAGAACAGTTCGCGTAATTCCACTTCTTTATGCGCGGCGCGGTCCAGGACCTTGAGTCCCTGAAAGCGCCCGTGCGCGAAGTTGAGCTCGGCAGCCAGTTGGCCGTTGGTTGCGCTATACCCGGAGCCGTCCTGGTTCCTGGCGATCTGCTGCGCGTTTGCGCAATCGTAGATACAAAAGGAAGAAAGAAGTGCAGCGCCTAGGAGAATTTTGCCGGCGTCGAAGTTAACCATCTCGGTCGCTCCCGTCACCAGAGGTTCCTAGACAGTCTAACCAGTTCCAATCATCA
>JASHTS010000042.1 GCA_030040425.1 Acidobacteriaceae bacterium
ATTGCCGGCGCGAACAACCGCATTGTGGGCGCGCTGGGGATTGCCGGGGTGAAGTACGGCTGCGATTTCAATGGGTTCTACGGTGGTCGGCCGCGATCGCCGCTGCTCGGTTTGACGGCGGAAGAGAAAGCCGAGGTAGAGAGCCTTCTGAGCGAGATCCGCAACTGAGCTGAGGGACATTCGCAATCGGATGGCCCAGACAGGGACTGAGCCAAGGTATGGCAGCGGCTGAAGCCGTGCCCTTCTTACGAAGCCACCGGAGGATATTTATTGCGCGACCCCTCCATAGGCTGGGCCGCTGACCCATTGCTTGCAGGGAGTTCCGCCGCTCGCGCAGGCCCAGAAGGTGGGCTGGCCGGGAGCGATATGCGTGTTCCAGACGCGTTCGCCGGCAGCCCAGGCGCCGCTTGTCGGCGGGGCAGCGGCAGATTGCGCACCGGGCAGCTCATGGATGGTACACACAACCCAGGCGAGCTGGGCCGGGTTGAGGTTCGACGACGGCGGCGGATTCACTCTGACGGTGTTGCCGGTGTAAGAGACGGAAACGATCTGGGTAGAGAACTTAACTGAGGAGCCGGCGGCGCCGATGGTGATGTTGTCCCCGGGCAGAATGGCGAGTTTGGCGACGGAGGTGTCAGGGCCGAAGGAGATCGACGGATTTCCGGCGGTGACGACTGCGTCTTCGGCGATGAGATGAGGCGCGGTTTCGCAGGCGCCGGTGAGAGGCGCGGTGACCCAGCGCACCGGCCCATCGATGCCCGGCTGGGCTTCGGTGTCGGGCCGGAGTAGAAGATCGCCCATGTGAAACCGGGCAAAGTTGGCGGGCAGCGCAGAGTCGCCAATGGACTCAATCTGGTTGGGGATGGTTCCCGCCGCGCCCATCGCGATGCCGCCCACCTGCTGGCGGTCATAGCCCCAATTGAAGAGGCCGTCCTGCGAGCAGAACTTGTCGCCGTAGTAGGTTTGCGTGGCGACATTCTTGATGCAGGCGATGGCGTTGATCGACTCGCTGCCGCGCACGGTGAGGCGGACCCGGCCCTCGGCGCTCGATACGAGAGCGGGCTCGACCGTGGAGCCGGCAGGAACTACGTCTGCGGTCATCACATCGTAGATATTGACGGTCAGCATCTGGCCCGGACGCGTGTTCCACTCGCGAACCAGGGCGGCGTTGTCGTTGTTGCCGATAACGACCTGCGGTGCGTTGTCTTCAATGCGCGCGTCCTCGAGGTCGAGAAGGATGTTGGTGCCGTTGTCTACGCAGACCACGGCATCGCCCCAGTTGACGCCGTTGCCGATGTGGTTATCTGCGAGCCATTGGCGGCCGAGGCGGTCGTGGGGCCGGCGATTGTCGAGCGTGAAGTCAGTCAGGCTGAAAGGCTGGCCGTCATTGCGGTTGCTGCCCGTCATATAGACGCCGCATCCGCCTACGCCATCGAAGCGCAGATGATCCATGTGCCAGTTGGTGAAGCCATTGCCAATGTGGTAGATGGCGTGGCCGAGGAAGCTTTCAAAGCGCGAGCGCTGAATCCAGAAATTGTTGTCGACCTCGCCCGTAAGCCACACGCCGTAAGTGGCCATGGCGCCTGTGGTGAGATTTTCGCCGTTGAAGAAGATGCCGCGGATTCCGTTGAAGCTCATGTTCGGCAGTTTCATGAGGTAGTCGCCTGGAGTTCCTGCGCCGTCGTACATGAGCTGAACGGACTGGTCGTTCGGAGTTTCGAAATAAGGCGAGCAGTGGAGTGCGCTGAGGTCAAGGTTGGCCAGGCGATAGACGCCCGGAGACAGAAAGACCGGCACGACTTCGAGCGAGGGCAGGCAGGATGCCGCGGCGGCATGCAGGAGAGCTGCCGTGCTGTCGAGGGTGCCGGTGGGATCGGCGCCGAAGTAGCGGACGTCGAGGACGGCGGTATCGGAGGGAAGGAAAACCGCCGGTCTGCCGGAGGGTCCAGCGGGACGCTCGTCGCGGACGGAGCACTGCGGACAAAGTGGGGGAAGAACGCCAGGCGGCGTGGAGGCAAGCGCGGCGTCGAGAACCAGGACGCAGGGCACGCCGGGGTTGGGGTTGCATTGCGTCATGGCGGCGGCGGTCTTGGCGCCGATGTCGGCACCGGGGAAGGCGCTGACGCTGATGGGCTTGACATCATTCGGCGAAACGGATGCGGTGCTCGATTGCGGACGAGCGAAGCTGGCCAGCAACTGAAAAGCGCAAGCGGAGAAGAGAGCGAAGCGGTTCATGGGATTCACCTCAGAGGCACGGCGAGCGATACGCGAGCGCAGCTTTTCGGGCTTTACGCAGATCAGTGTACGGCGGCTGGAGGCGCGGGAAATGCCTGGGAAGCCGGGGTTCGCTCGGAGATCCTGTGTCCGATAACAGATATTCTGTATAGTTCAAGTCATGGATGGTGCGAGCCAGGCTATCCGTATGGCGGATAAGATATTGCCTGTCGTGGGTTTCGCATTCGGTTGGCTTGGACGGTCGCGCTTCCCTGCAGCTAGTCTTGCGGGAGTTCGGCTTCGGAATCGAAGTAGGCGTCGCCGCGAACTGGTGCCCTCGAACAAGAGTTTTTGCTGATTGCGGTTTTCTGCAGCTTGTAAAAGCCGTGCGTTTCAAAACACTCCCGCAGCGGCTTTTTCGCGATTGCCGGCAAGGCCGCACTCTTACAAAACCAGATTCAATCAGGAAGCTTAGGTTTGGCTACATCTTGTAGCGGCCGAGATCTTCGTCATTGAGGCCTTCGAGCCAGCCGCGGAGTTGTTCGGCGGTGGGGCCGTCGGGCGGCCCGGTGGTGTTGAGCTTGGCGCTCTGCATGACGTGCTCGGCGACGAAGATAGGACAATCGGCGCGAAGAGCCAGGGCGATCGCGTCTGAGGGGCGGGAGTCGATGGCGATGGCCTCGCTGCCCTGCCGCAGCCACAACACCGCGTAGAATGTGTCATCTTTAATCTCTGTAATGACAATGCGTTCGAGCTCGGCATTTAAGTGGCGCATGAGGTTCCGGGTGAGGTCGTGCGTCATGGGGCGCGGCGCGGAGACTTTCTCGATCTCGATGGCGATGGCGTTGGCCTCGAAGATGCCCACCCAGATGGGCATGACGGTGTCAGAGGCCACATCTTTGAGGACCACGATCGGCATGTTTGTGGCCGGGTCCAGCATGAGCCCGCGGATTCTCACCTCGATATCCATAGTCCCCCTCTTTCCCGTTTAGATGGATTCGCCGGTCAGACTGTTGGGATAAGCCCCGGTGATGCGCACCTGCACATACGTGCCGGGCGCCGGAGCGATGGGCTGGGCGCAGGTGAAGTTGACGGCCTTGTTCTGCGAACTGCGGCCGGCGACCTGGCCGCGGGCGGGATTCAACCCCTCAACCATTACTTCCATTTTCTCGCCGATATGCTTGGAATAATTGATTCTTTGAATCTCCCGCTGGCGCTCGAGCAGAACCTGGAGCCGGCGCGCTTTTTCGCTTTCGGGGATGGAATCGATCATGACCAGGGCGGGCGTGTTGGGCCGCGGCGAGTATTTGAAGGCAAAGACGCAATCATATTGAACGCGCGCGAGCAGATCCATGGTGGCGATGAAGTCGTCGCCGGTTTCGCCGGGGAAGCCAACAATAATATCGGTGGAGAGCGAGATGGGGCGCCGGGCGGATTTCATCCAGGCGATGCGCTCGAGGTACCAGTCGGGCGTGTACTCGCGGGCCATCTGCTTGAGGACGCGGGCGGAGCCGGACTGGACGGGCAGGTGGATGTGGTCACAGAGGGTGGGCACGGCGTCGATGGCGTCGACAATGTCGCGGGTGAAGTCGCGGGGATGGCTGGTGGTGAAGCGGACGCGGCGGATGCCGGGGACCTGGCCCACGGCGGCGAGCAATTCGGCGAAGGACAACTTCCCTTCCGGGTCGCGGTAGCTGTTCACGTTCTGGCCGAGGAGCTGGATCTCGGTGTAGCCAAGATCGGCGATGCGGCGAGCCTCGGCGAGGACCGAGGTGGAGGTGCGGCTGCGCTCTTTGCCGCGGGTGTAGGGGACCACGCAGTAAGAGCAGAATTTGTCGCAGCCCTCAATGATGGTAATGTAGCCGCGGTAAGGATTCTGGCGCGCGGTGAACTCGGTTTCGAAGGTCTCGTCGGTCTGGCGGTCGTCGAGCCCGGTGATGCGGGTCTCGCCGGCCTCGAGGCGCGAGAGCATCTCGGGCAGGCGGCGGTAGGAGGCGGAACCGGAGACGAGCGAGACGAACGGCGCCTTCTCGAAGATCTTTTCGCCCTCCTGCTGGGCTACGCAGCCGAGAACGCCAAAGCGCTTCCCTTCCTTGTAGAGCTTCTTGTAATCGTTGAGGCGATGGAAGACTTTCTGCTCGGCCTTGTCGCGGATGGAGCAGGTGTTGTAGAGGATCAGGTCCGCATCCAGCTCGGATTCCACCTGGCGATAGCCCTGCTGGCGGAGGGTGCCGATCACCTTCTCCGAGTCGTGGGCGTTCATCTGGCAGCCGAAGGTCTCCAGATAAAATGTCTTCCCGGTCGCCATGCATCAAGTATAGCGTGAGTGAAGTTGAACCCGTAGCAGCGCAGTTGCGCGAAGCCTCTTGGGGATCTGTTGCCCGCGCGCGGGAGAAACCCGGACCTCAGCGGATGCCGGCGTGGAGATAGGAGAGCAGCGCGTCCATCTGCTCCTGATTGAAGCTGCCGGCGAAGGGCGGCATCATGCCTCTGCCGGCAAGGATGGTGCGCTCGACGTTGAGGTCAGTGGCCGGCGCGCCGCTGGGAAGCGTGGGCGATGAGAAGACGTGGTGGAGATTGGGCGGAACTTTTTTGAGGGCGAGATCGTTCAGCTCGTGGCAGTGGGCACAGCGTACGTTGTAGAGATGCTGGCCTTCGAGCTGTTGCGAAGTAAGAGCCGACTTGGCGCGGCAGCCGGCGAGGGCAAGGAGGGCGATGAGGGAGAGCCAGGCAGGCGTCGAAGTTGGGGCCATTCTCCATCATTGTACGGTGCGCGGAGCAAGGGAGATGCGTGCCGCTAGTTTGAGCCCCGGTTCTTGCGGGGGCTGAAGCCCCGCTGATTTTGTTGCTGTCGGACGTAGGGGCTGAAGCCCGTACCCTTCCAAATCGCCAAACTGAGGCGTTACCGAGCAACGTCGATTTCCGTGCTCCGCAGTCTCCCGCCCTTGGCGCAAAGAGCGCGCCAAGGATGGGGCAACCGGATGTTTCGCATGCTCACAGGGCCCTCTTATTCGCGAACGGAGCGGGCTACTTTTTTCCCCAGAAATCAGGAGATGCGGTGAGCCAGGAATCCGGGACGTAGCTGGTGTCGGGGCTGAGCGCGAAGAGGTCGGTCTCAGAGGACTCGACCGTGGCGGATGAGCCATTCTCGAGCATCTGCAGCTGATCTTCGCCGATGGCACTGGAGAACTTCGGACCGCTGTCCTCGATGTCGTCGACGTAGCCAAGCGTTTCCATGGGGGTGAAGAGGACGTAGACGTTGTCGCTGCCCTCGCCGTAGATCTTCTGGAACATGGCCCAATGTGCGCCGGGAATGGCCGATTGATAAGCCTTGACGTAAAGCCTGACCAGGCGCCGGAATTCTTGGTCCTGCCCGTTGCGGACGTGGAAGAGAAGGATGCGCACGAAGCGCATGGACGAGAAATCGACGTCGGCGTTGAGGCTGAGATCTTTCTGGTATGCGTAAACGCTGCTATGACTCGCGGCAACGAGGGGAGCTTCCTGGGCATCGTCTGCTTTCAGCGTGTCCTCGAGCTGGGACATGGCTACGGTTGCGTCGTGATCTTTCTGGAGATCGGCAAAGGAGTCGAAGGGACGCGTGAAAAGTACATGGTTACCGCCGGTGATGTGCCACATGGCGAGGTAGTGACCGGGGGCGTGGGCTGCGCGCAGAGCCGCGACCTCATCGCTTTCGATCTTCGCGAAAGCCGCGCCAACTGCAGGTTTGAGTTCCACGTTGTGCAGATACAGGTATTTGCTGGGGCCGTGAACCTGGCCGGCTTCATGCTGCGCGAAAGCCGGACGGACAGGGCTGAAGATCAAGCATGCAGAGAAAAGGCAGAGAAGTGCCGCGGAATTGCTGCGAAGGTTCATACTCAATCGCCTCCTGGCGTCGATTTTTGGGGGGAGAGCCAAGAATAACACCGTCGAGGGTGATCGGGCGGAATGCGCTGCGGCAAGTGGCGGACGAGGGCGCGGCTCTGCCGTCTCGTTTCCAGGCATCCAGCCGAAAGGCTGCGCATGCATCCTGAGGGCGAGCGTTTCGGTATGCTGGACGAATGAAGCTGCCGAATCTAAGCGAGATCAAGGCGGCGCAGGCGCTGGTGTACCGGTACATGCCGCCGACGCCGCAATACACATGGCCGCTGGTGAACGCGCGGCTGGGGTGCGAGGCCTGGATCAAGCATGAGAACCACACGCCGGTGGGCGCCTTCAAGCTGCGCGGCGCGCTGGTGTATCTGAGCCGGCTCAAAGAAGAGCGGCCGGAGCTTGCCGGGGTGGTGGCGGCGACGCGCGGCAACTTTGGCCAGGGCGTGGCCATGGCGGCGCGGCTCTTCGGACTGCAGGCGGCGATCGTGGTGCCGCGCGGAAACAGCGTGGAGAAAAATCGCGCCATGCGGGCGCAGGGCGCGGAGCTGATTGAGGAAGGCCACGATTTTCAGGCGGCGTTCGAGTTTGCGCGGAAGTTGGCGGAGGCGCGCGGGTATGCCTTTGCGGAATCCTTTCATGAGCTCCTGGTGCGGGGCACGGCGACCTACGCACTGGAGTTGTTGGAAGGCGCGCCGGCGCTCGAGCGGGTGTATGTGCCCATCGGGCTGGGGTCGTCGATCTGCGGCGTGGCTGCGGCTCGGAATGCCCTGGGATTAAAGACGGAGATTGTGGGCGTAACCGCAGCGCGCGCTCCCGCCTATGCGCGCAGTTTTGCGGTGGGCCAGTTGATTGAGGCTCCGGCAGAGACGGAGATTGCCGACGGGCTGGCTGTGCGCCGTCCGAATGCCGAGGCGCTGGCGACCGTCCGCGCGCAGGTGGCGCGCATCGTCGAGGTGGGTGAAGACGAGATTCGGGATGCCATGCGCGCGCTGTACGAGGACACGCACAACGTGGCCGAGGGTGCGGGCGCGGCGGCGATGGCCGCGGCGCTGAAGGAGCGTACGGAGCTCGAGGGAAAACGCGTGGGCGTTGTGCTCACGGGCGGCAACGTGGACCGCGCAGCATATGCTGCTGTTCTCGAAGACCGGGAGGTGCCTTGAAACACACGAATGAGAATCTGCAGCCCATGGCGCACTCGGCCTCAAACCGCTGCTTTGGCTGCGGGCCCGCGAATGCGACGGGACTGCGGCTCGAATTTCTACTCGCCGAAGACGGCGGGGTGGTGACGCTGCCCACGGTGGGAAGCAGCTTCGAGGGTCATCCCGGCTATCTGCATGGAGGCATCATCGCCACGCTGCTCGACGAAGCGATGAGCAAGAGCGCACGGGCGCGCGGGCTGACCACGATGACGCGCAAGCTCGAGGTCGAATATCTGCGGCCGGTTCCATCGGGCGCGCCGCTGCGCGTGGAGGGGCGCGTGGTCGGGAGCGAAGGACGCAAGCACTGGATGGAGGCGGCGATCCGGGACGCGGAAGGAACGGTGCTGGCCGCAGCGAAAGGCGTGTTTGTCGAAGTAAAGAAGTAAATTCGAGAGAAATATCGCAACGCGATAGAAAAGGAGCATTGGAGCTGTCCGCAGGAAGGAACCGCAGATCCCTCGACTGCGCGGGCCGCGAATTCACGCGGCCCGCTCAGGATGACAGTTTTGGCTAGTGGACCATGTTGATGGTGTCCTGGGTGACGGTGTCGAAGGTGGTGACGGATTTGGCGTTGGCCTCGAAGGCGCGCTGGGCGATGATGAGGTTGGAAAACTCAGAAGAGATGTTGACGTTCGAGGCTTCGAGCGCGCCGTCCTGGAGCGTAGCCAGACCCGAGGTTCCGGAAGCGCCGATGGAGGCCGTGCCGCTGGCGAGCGTGGTGGCGTAGTTGTCGTCATCGAGCAATTCGAGGCCCTGCAGGTTGTCGACGTTGGCGAGGGCGAGCTGGCCGACATTCTGAAGCTGGCCGTTGGAGTAGGTGACGGTAACCGTGCCGTCGGAGCCGATGGTGAAGCTCTGATACTGGCCGCTGGGGTAGCCGTTCTGATTGGTCGAAGAGACGGCGGAGGCGGTATCGACCTGGCTGAGGGTGGGCGTGCCGTTGGTGCCGAGAAGATTCCACTGCATATTCAGGTCGGAGGCGTCGTCGGCGAGCCCGGTAAAGGCGAGCGGAATGGAAGAGACGTCGCCGGCCGCTGTGCCCACGGTCTCGGCTGCGCCGCCGGTGGGCGTGACCGTGGTGAGAACGCCGTCGGAGTTGAAGGCCAGGGTTCCCGTGACGGGCGTGGAGACGCCGCTGGTAAAGTCGCCCGCGGGCAGCGCGACGGAGTAGCTCCAGGTGTTGGGCGCCGTCTGCGTAAAGGTGACGGTGGCCACGTGCGGCTCGCCGAGCGAATCGTAAACCGTGAGCTGCGCCGGGAAGGTGGTGCCGGTTGTGGTAGCGGCATCGAGGTTGGCGGTCATGCTCAGAGTGCTGGTGGCGAGCGGCTCCTGCACCTGGCCCACGGGAATGTTGATAGCGGTGAGCGGCGCGTTGGTGTTTACCACGCCGTTGACCGCCGGGTAGCCCATCACGTTGAGGCCGTCGGAGGTGACGATATCGCCGTTGGCGGCCTGAGTGAAGTTGCCGTCGCGCGTGAGCTCGTAAGCGCCGCTGCCGCTGCTGACGACGAAGAAGCCGTTGCCGTTGAGGGCGACATCGGTGGCATTGCCGGTGGAGTTGATGGTTCCCTGCGTGAATGCGGTCTCATTGGAGGCCACCTGCACGCCGGCGCCCACCTGGATGGGATCGCCCGAGCCGGTGGAACCGATCTGCTGAAAAAACAGATCGGAGAAGTTGGTGGTCTGCGCCTTGAAGGCGGTGGTGTTCATGTTGGACAGGTCGCTGGCGATGGTGTTCAGCGCCGTGGAATCGGCTTCAAGGCCCGTAAGCGGGATGGAAAAGCTGGCCATGGTCAATCTCCTTCGAGAAACTGAAGTGCGGTGCGTGCCTCTGAGGCGTTTTTGGAAATCGCCGGAGTGTCCGTGTGTGCGCTGCCGGATCGCTCCTCTGGATGGTGCCGACGAGAGTCACTCTCTGTGTCCGAAAGCATTTCCTCCAGCGCCTCAGGGACGGTTGTTGGGCGCGGTCTGTTCAAACTGGGCGAGCTTGCCGCCGAGCGGCCGGGCGCGTGGCCGGCCCCCCACATCGAGAGCGCGCGCCACGCGCTGCGCCGCAGGAAGAGCAGCGGGAAGGCTGAGATTGCCGGAGACGGTGCGTGGCAACGGGGACGCGGCGGCCGAAGAGTTGGCCGGGAGCGCGCCGGAAAGAAGGGTGGGCGTGGACGCGGCGGCGCGGGCAGAGGGGCTTGCTCCGTGCAATGCGGCGGGCGCGAGCGCGGAAGCCGGCGAGGCGGTGGCGGCTGAAGTTTGCGCGGAGGCGGCGTCACCGGTGGCGCTCGAGGAAGATGGGGGAAAGGCGCTGCTCAGCGTCTGGTTGATGTCGATCAGCTGCTCCAGGCTGTTGACGTCGACGAGCTGATCGATGTACTCGTTGGGGTCGGTCGCGTCGGTGGGATCCTGGTTCTGCATCTCGGTGACCAGAAGCTCGAGAAAATCGTTGGCGGAGATGATGGCCGAGTCTGAGCTGGAACTGCTCGAACTGCCGGTGCTGCCCGCCGATCCGGTTCCCGAAGTCGTAGTATCGAGCGGCGTGAGCGCCTGCCCTGCCGTCATTGCGCGGGAAAGAAGTCCTGCTGCCGCCATGCGTCCCCCTTGCGTGAAGAGTGCGTGTTGTGCTCTGCCTGGGTTCCCAGCTTGTTGCCTGCGATTGAAGATGCTGACTTTGTGCGTGGGCAGCTCTCTCCGGGTTGCCTGCCCGTGTTGTTGCGTGGCCAGTTCCCTTCTCTACTCCGTTTCCCTGCCGTTGTTGCCGCCTGGATCTGTTTCCTTCTCTTCTCAGCTTCACAGCGCGGGTGCGCGTTTCAGTCTCCTTCTCTTCTCAACTTTTCTGCCCTTGTTGCCTCATGCAATTCCCTTCTCTCCCGGCTTCTCTGCCCGTCGCGCGGCTCAGGCGAGAACCGAGATGTAAGCGCCGGCGCGCTCGAAGAACGGAACAGGCGCGATCGGTTCCGGGGGCTGAACTGCGTTGCCAGCGCGTTCGCCGGCGGTGAAGTTCGACGATGCGAAGGCGGGCGTCGAATCGTCTTGTTGCGGGTTTTGCTGGTTGCCGGCGGTGCCGGGGTCGGGACCGGAAGAGGCGGCGCTCGATGTGGGCGCGGCCAGCGTAAGCGAGCTCAAAGGCGTGCGCTGGTCGTTCAGATAGGCGTGCAGGCCGGACATCTGGCTGCCGAGAGCCTGCGCCGCGTCAGCGGAACTGGGAACCAGAGCGGCGTGAACCTGGCCTGCAGCCAGATCGGCACGAACGCCAACCCAGCCAAGCCCGGGGTCTTCGAATCCGGCTTCGACGCTGTGGGCGCCAGATCGGGTCCAGGTGGGAGAATTGGCGGCGCCCGCGGCTGTAACGGGGAGATGCGCATCCAGTGCGGTAAAGGGCTCCTGCAGGGCCGGAGTGGTTGTGGTGGGGACGCTTGCCGCCGGCGGCCGTTGTGCAGTTCCGTCCCCGTGCGCGACGGCGGCGCTCTCGAGCTGCGCCGCCATCGGCGGCCCAGACGCGATCTGCGCAGGGTGCGAGGCGGATTCAGGTCCGCCGGCGACTTGTGCCGAGTGCAGCGCCGATGCGGAGAGCGCGGAACGGGGGCCGGTTTCGCCGGGATGGGGAGCGCCGGATTCGGCGACCGCAGCGGGCTCCGCAGAGGCCGTACTAAAGTTGAGGTCGAAGTTGGGACCGTTGGAGTTGGAGTTGCCGAAGTCAAGGCTGTAGGCCGGATGCTGACCGACTGCGCTGGCATCGCTGTCGTGGTCTGCCTTCGCGATCGAACCAGCGAGGGATGGAGGCGCAATTCCCTCCGCCGGAGCGCTGCCCGCCAGCGAGGGCGCCGACGGAGACGAAGAAGACGCGGAGTTTTCTGCGACAAGCGAAGACGAACTCTCAGTGGGAAGAGCGGCCGCGCCAAATTCCCAGGCGCCTTCCCGGTTGCCTCCCCGGATGCCGGCCGCAGTATCAGCGTTCAGCGCGGTCGGCGCCGGGAGGATGGCCGGCGCCTGGCGGATCGATGGCTGGGAAGCGGCGGAAGAAGATGGCTGGGCGTGCGGAAAGCTGCCTGGGGAATCGGCGGAAAGCGGATTCGCGCGAGCCGGAGTGACGAGAGGCGGACGGGCGGGAGTCTCAGCCTGCGCCATCGAAGCCAAAGGGTTCGCGAGGGCGGTGAACGGAACAGGCGCCGGCGCGGATGCGGTGAGCAGCGCGGGCACTTCGACGGCCGGAGCCGTTGGCGCGAGCGCTGCTGTGGTGGCGTCATCGATCGCCGGCGCGGACTTCTGCGACAAGCCGGCCGGCCGGTGCGCGGTTTTGCCCGGAACGGCGGAGTTAGCGTTTCCCGGAGAACCGGAAGATGGCGGCGCAGCCGGAGGCTGTTGCGCGTACATCGATTGGGTTGCGCGCGCGAGCGGGAGCGAAGGCGCATTAGGCGTTGCGGCAGCTGCGTTCAGCGTTCGCGCCAGCGCGGCATCGGCGCTCGGTGCGGATGCAGGCGCGTTCCAGCCGAGCCGGGATGGCGAAGGCGAGGAGGTTGCGCTCCGGCCGTCAAGGGAGGAATCGAGGGACAAATCGAGGGAGGCATCGAGCGAACCATGGGAAGAGGCATCGCTTTCTGTCGCGGATTCTGCGGATGGAGTGATGCCACCGGCCGCCGCCGGCTTCGCGGGTGTGCCTAGGGCGGCGCCGGCGGAGGCCAGGATCGATAGCCAGTTCGGGCGCGGAGCTCCCTCACCCGGCTCGACGCCGCGGTCAAGGCCCGTACGAGCGAAGACGGAAGGAACGCTCGCGTTCCCTATCGCCGGCCCGCCTGCGTCCACTTCGAATGCCGGGGTTGCGGACATGTCTGAAAACGATGCAGACGCAGTGCCAAACGAGATTCGCGCGGGTTAGAAGCCTGTCAGGAATGGAACGGCCGCTCCCGATTGCGGAAGAAAGTGAGGAGCGAATGAGAATTTTCTCGCGAGATGTTTCGAGTCCGCTGCGACAAGGTTCGCGCTCTCAGGAGCCGGTGTCGTCGGAATCGAAAGAGCGCGGAGCGTTTGCGTCCGTTTGCACGCGGGCGTCGGCTGGGGCGCGGCGCAGGCGGCCGAGGTGCCGGTCGTCAAAGGAGCGCTGGGTGCGCCGTTCGGTTTCGAGCGCATCGCGGGCAGCGGCTTCGTCGACGAGGGTTTCAGCCTGGCGGCGCTCGACGCGTTTGGCGAGATAGACTTCGCGGCGCGCGGCCACCTGCTGCTCGGCATCGCGGAGGCGCGGCTTGAGGGCCGCGGCGCGGCGTGCGGCGGCAAGCGATTCTTCGAGACCGGCGAGGCGATCGGCGAGTTCCCCGGTGACGGCGCTCCTGACGATCAGGCCGCGGGCCGCGCGGTTGCGCGCCTGAGCGGCGGCGAGCGCGTTCTCGAGACGGCGCAGATCGTTGAGCGCGGACTCGAGCGCGCGGCGCGTCTCTTCTTCCTCGAGAGAAAGAACACGCAGGAGGCGGCGGAGCGCGCGGGAGACAGGCATCGAACTCAGACCTCGGCGGCGAGCGCGGCGAGGCGCGCAAGGCAATCGGGGAAGGCGACGCGATCGGAGGCGTCCTGGGTGAGAAAGGCGCGCAGCGCGGGGCGGGCGCGCAGAGCGCGATCGAGATCGGGATCGGCGCCGGGCTTGTAGGCGCCGATGCGGACGAGATCTTCCGAACGAGCGTAGACGGCCATGAGCTTGCGCAGAAGCGCGGCCTGCTCGCGGTGCGCAGGCTCGGTGACGAGGGGCATGAGCCGGCTGATGGAGTCGAGCACCTCGATGGGCGGGTACCAGCCTTCGGCGGCGAGCGAGCGCGCCAGGACTACGTGGCCATCGAGGAGCGAGCGCACGGCATCGACGAGCGGGTCCTGCTGGTCGTCGCCTTCCATCAGCACGGTGTAGAAAGCAGTGATGGAGCCCGTGCGGAATTCTCCGGCGCGCTCAATGAGCCGCGCGAGGCGGGTAAAGACGGAGGGGGTGTAGCCCTTGGCGGTGGGCGGCTCGCCCGCGGCGAGGCCGATCTCGCGCGCGGCCATGGCGAAGCGGGTAAGCGAGTCGAGGACGAGAAGGACCTGCCTGCCCTGCGCGGCGAAGAACTCGGCCACGGTGGTGGCGGCGAGCGCGGCGCGCATGCGCTTGAGCGGCGACTCGTCGGAAGTGGAGACGAGGACGACGGAGCGCGCGCGGCCTTCGGCGCCGAGCGAGTCAGAAAGAAACTCGCCCACCTCGCGGCCGCGCTCGCCCACCAGACCGACGACGGTAATGTCGGCCTCGGTATTGCGCGTCATCATGCCGATGAGCGTACTCTTGCCCACGCCCGAGCCGCCGAAGATGCCCACGCGCTGGCCGCGGCCCACGGTGAGCAGCGCGTCGAGGGCGCGGATGCCGGTGCCGAGAGGCACGCGGATGGGCACGCGATCGAGCGGCGAGCGCACGGCGCCTTCGAGGGGAAGCGAGTGCGCGGCATGGGTGCGGCCGGGACGTGGAGCGGGTTCGGAATCGATGGGCTCGCCGAGCGCGTTGAGTACGCGGCCGATGAGTGCGGGGCCAACGTCCAGGGAAGCGCGTGCGCCGAGAGCGGAGACCCGGTCGCCGTAACGGATGCCGTCGGTAGTTTCGACGGGCATGGAGAGAACGTTCGCGCCGCGGAAGCCGATGACTTCGGCCAGATGCGCGCGGCCGGACTGGTCGACGATCTCGCAGCACTCGCCCACCGTCGAGAGCGGACCCTCGGACTCGATGGTCTGGCCGACGGACTCAACGACGCGGCCGCGCCAGCGCCAGGGCTGGCCGCGCTCGAGGCGCGCGAAGTAGCGGCTCAGGAGCGAAGGCGCGGACTGCGGAGGCGGGAGCGCGGGCGTGGCCGGGGGCGGAGTCACGCGGGATGCTCCGCGGGCTGCGCGCTGTCGCGAGCGCCGGCTTCGAGAATGGGCGACACCGTGCCGGCACGATCGAAGAACCCGCGCTCGATTTCGGCAAGCTGCGCGCGCAGGCCGAGATCGACGCTGCCCAGGCGGGTTTCGATGAGGCACTCGCCGAGGCGCAGTGCGTCCTCGCCGAGGACCGCGGGTTTGACGGGCAGATTGGGCAAGAGGGCGATGGCCTCGGTCCAAAGAGCGAGATCGGCCGCGGGCACGCGCAGGCGGACTTCCGTCGACGCAGAGAGCTGGCCCAGAGCCACACGCACGGCGCCGGTGAGCAAAAGCGGATCCATCTGCGCCTCGCGACGCAGAATGCGCGCGGCGATGGCCAGCGCGAGCTTGACGAGCTCCGGCTCGACCGCGTGCAGATAACGGTCGCGTTCCGCCTGGAAGCTTTCGACGAGTGAGGCGAGCTGGCGTTTGTCGCGCTCGCGCGCGGCGGCCTGCTCGGCTGCGTGGGCCTTGCGCTGCTCGTCGAGGCCGCGCTGGCGGCCGGCCTCGAAGGCGCGGCGGGATTCCTCGGCGAGGCGCTCTTCGAGGCCGGCGGCGGGCGCGGCGGATGCGGCAGAGGCATCCGTCCAGCTCAGCGCGGGAGGTTGGTAGGG
>JASHTS010000299.1 GCA_030040425.1 Acidobacteriaceae bacterium
TACTGCGCGCGCAGCAGGCCCACGTTCACGTCCGCCGATTGCGCGGCCTCGAGCGTGGCCTTGGCCTCGACCACGGAAATCTGGTCGCCTGTTCCGGCGTCGTAGGCGCCCTGCGTTGCGTCGAGCGCCTTCTGGTCGGCGGCCACGGTCTGGTCGAGAATCTGCTGCAGCATGTCCTGGCCGCGAATCTCGAAGTACGTCTCGGCCAGCGTGGACTGCTCGGTGAGCTTCTCCACTTCGAGGTCGGCCGCGCTCATCTGCGCCGAGTATTGCGCTTCGCGCACCTCGTTGCGGATCTTGCCCCAGAAATCCGGGGTCCACGAGGCTTCCACCGGAAACGTCCACAGGCCGTAGGTCCTTCCCGTTGTCTGGGATGAGGAGACACTCTGGTTGGACGAGGTCCGCGCGCGCGAGAACGAGGGGTCGGCCGTGAGCGTGGGCCAGTACTGCGAGCGCGCCTCGGCAATCTCGGCGCGCGCGGCCATGAACTGCTGGAAGCTGGCCTTGATGTTTTCGTTGTTGATGTTGAGCTGGTCTTCGAGCGCGTTCAGCTCGGGCTCCTTGAAGACCTCCCACCAGTTGCCGCGCAGCATGGCGTCCTGCGGGCTGGCCACCTTCCAGCCATCCACATCGTGGAAGTTGACGGTGGACTCCTTGTAGTTTTGCGCGGTGATTGCGGGAGGCGCCGGTGCGTGATACGGCGGTCCCACGCGGCAGCCGGAGATGAGGCCGAGCCCGCTCACGCCGAGCGCGCCGAGCAGGCGGAGCATCGAGCTCTCCCACCCTTTCCGCAAAGAACGCGGGGAGAATGGTGCAAACGAAGTAGTGCGCTCCCGCACCTTGGCCCCGGTGGGGCGAAGGTATGGGGCGACCAGCTCCGGCGAATTGGAGGCGAAGCGGGTTGAAGTTCGATTTCTGGGCTCGGCCATGGCAGTTGTCCTTCTCTTACGGCGCCGCTCCCTCGGCGGCAGCGGGAAATGCGGGTTCGATGCGGTGCAAGGCGCGTATGCGCATGCGGTCCATGAACAGGTAGATCACCGGCGTGGTGTAGAGCGTGAGCAACTGGCTCAGCAGCAGCCCGCCCACGATGGTGATGCCCAGCGGCTGGCGCAGCTCCGAGCCGGTGCCGGTTCCGAAGGCCAGCGGCAAGGCGCCGAAGATGGCCGACATCGTGGTCATGAGAATGGGGCGGAAGCGCAGCATGCACGCCTCGAAGATGGCCTCGCGTGTGTTCTTGCCGTCGTTGCGCTCGGCCTGCAGCGCAAAGTCGATCATCATGATGGCGTTCTTCTTCACGATGCCGATGAGCAGGATGATGCCGATGATGGAAATCACGTTCAGGTCCATCTTGAAGAGCATGAGCGCCAGCATGGCGCCCACGCTGGCCGAGGGCAGCGTGGAGATGATGGTGATGGGATGGACCAGGCTTTCATACAGAATGCCGAGCACGATGAAAACCGCCAGCAGCGCGGTGATGACGAGGTATTTCTCCGTGGCCAGCGAATCCTGGTAGGCCTGCGCGGTTCCCGCAAAAAAGCCGCGCACCGTGCCGGGAACACCCAGTTGCTGCTCCATCTGCGAGACTTCCCTGGTGGCGTCGGAGAGCGACATGCCGTTAGCCAGGTTGAAGCTGACCGTGACCGAGGGGAACAGGCCGGTATGGTTCACCTGCAGCGGTGTCGTGCTGGTCTGCGCCTTCACCGCGCTCAGCAGCGGTGAAATGGCGGTGAGCCCGGTGTTGGCCGAGGCGGTGCCCGGCGCGGTGTAAATGTTATTGAGTCCGGAGGGATCCTGCCAGTACTGCGGCGCCACTTCCATCACCACGTAATACTGGTTGAGCTGCGTATAGATCACGGAAACTTCGGACTGGCCGAAAGCGGCGTAAAGGGAGCTGTCGAGAGATTGCGCCGTCTCTCCCAGGCGCGCCGCGGTGGTGCGATCATAGGTCAGCATCTCTTCCAGGCCGCTGTTCTGCTGGTCGGTATTCACGTCCTGCAAGCCGGGCAGCTTCTCCATATGCGCGAGCAGGATGGGCCCCCAGTGCGCCAGGTCGTCAATGTCGTCGGACTGGATGGTGTATTGATAGAGCGCCGCGGTCGAGTGCCCGCCGATGCGCAGGTCCTGCACCGGCTGCAGGAAGGCGGAGGCGATGGGCAGGCGGTTCATCGGTCCCCTCAGCCTGTTGATGATGTTCATGGCCGAGGTCTGGCGCACCGGGCAGGTCGGCGACTCCTTGCACTGGTGGCCCAGCGGCTTGAGCGCAATGTAGATGAAGCCGCCGTTGCTGGCGCCGTTGCCCCCCGTGTAAGCGTTGGCATGCGCCACCGCGGGATCTTTCTTGACGATGTTCATCAGCTGCTGCACGGAGAAATTCATGAACGGAAACGAGGCGTCCTGCGGCCCCTGCACCATGCCCACAATGGTTCCAGTATCCTGCGTGGGGAAAAAGCCCTTGGGGATGCGGTAGATGACCACAAAGTTCAGCGCCACGGTGAGGCCCCACACCAGCAGAATGAGAACCGGGTTGTCGAGCACCCACAACAGCGAGTGGCGATAGACCCACAGCAGGCCGTTGAAGGTTCTCTCGCTCGCACGGTAGAGAAAGTTGTGCTTCTCGTTCTCCTGGCGCGCCTTGAGCAGGTGCGCGCACATGGTGGGCGTGGTGGTGAGCGAGATGACCATGGAGACCAGGATGGCCGCCGAAAGCGTGATGGCGAACTCGCGGAAGAGCCGGCCCACGATGCCGCCCATCATGAGGATGGGAATGAAGACCGCGATCAGCGACATGCTGATGGAAAAGACCGTGAACCCGATCTCCTTGGCGCCCTTGAGCGCGGCCTCGTAGGGCGGCAGCCCGGCTTCGAGATGGCGGGTAATGTTTTCCATCACCACGATGGCGTCGTCCACCACGAAGCCCGTGGCGATGGTCAGCGCCATGAGCGAAAGATTGTCGATCGAGAAACCCAGCAGGTACATGATGGCGCAGGTGCCGATGAGCGAGACCGGCACGGCCACACTGGGAATGAGCGTGGCGCGCGGGCTGCGCAGGAACATGAAGACCACCAGAACCACCAGGATCACCGAGCCGACCAGCGTGCGCTCCACGGTGTAGACCGAGGCCTTGATGGTGGTGGTGCGGTCCAGCACCTTGATCATGGTGATGCCCTGCGGCAGCACCGCCTGAAGAAAAGGCAACGAATCGTCGATGCGCTGGTTGGTCTGAATGATGTTGGCGCCGGGCTGGCGGAAGATGATGACAAAGACGGCGCGGTGCCCATCCATGTACCCCGCCGTGCGAATGTTCTGCGTCGAGTCCACCACGTCGGCCACGTCTTCAAGGCGCACGGCGGCGCCGTTGTGGTAGCCCACGATGAGCGGCTTGTATTCGGAGGCCTGCGAGATCTGGTCGTTGGTGAGAATGTCTTCGCTCACGCCGTTGTCGGAGAGCTGGCCGCGCGGCGAGTGCGAGTTCTGCAGGCTGAGCACGGACTGCACGCTGCCCAGGGTGAGGCCGAAGCTTTCAAGCTTGGTGGGATCCACCTCGACGCGCACCGAAGGCGCGGCGCCGCCGCCCGCAAACACCTGCCCCACCCCCTCGATCTGCGAGAGCCGTTGTTCCAGGATGGTGGAGGCCAGGTCGTAGATCTTGGTTACGTTGTACTTGTCCGACGTCAGTCCCAGGATCATGATGGGCGCGTCGGCGGGATTCACCTTGCGGTAGTTCGGGTTCGAGGGCAGGTTGGCCGGCAGGTACGTGCGCGCGGCGTTGATGGCCGCCTGCACGTCGCGGGCCGCGCCTTCGATGTTGCGGCTCAGGTCGAACTGCATGGTGACGTTCGTGCCGCCCAGCGAGCTCGATGAAGTCATCTCCGTGATGCCGGCGATGTGGCTGAACTGGCGCTCGAGCGGCGTAGCCACGCTCGCGGCCATGATCTGCGCGCTGGCGCCGGGCAGGCTGGCGCTCACGCTGATGGTGGGGTAATCCACCTGCGGCAGCGGAGCCACGGGCAGAACCATGAAGGCGATGGCGCCCGCAATGGCCACCGCCACGGTGAGCAGCGTGGTGCCTACCGGCCGGTTGATGAATGGAGACGACAGGCTCATGCCGGCTCCGTGCCCGGCTCCGGCGGCGCGCTCTTGCGCTTCTCGGAGAGCTTGCGTCCGGTCAGGCGCTGGCCCAGGCGGTCGAAGAAGATGTAGATGACCGGCGTGGTGTAGAGGGTGAGAATCTGGCTCAGCAGCAGGCCGCCCACCATGGCGATGCCCAGCGGCCGGCGCAATTCCGAGCCCAGGCCGGTGCCCGCGGCCAGCGGAATGCCCCCCAGCAGCGCGGCCATCGTCGTCATCATGATGGGCCGGAAGCGCAGCATGCTCGCTTCGAAGATGGCCTCGGTGGCGTCCTTGCCGTGCTCGCGCTCGGCTTCCAGAGCGAAGTCCACAATCAAAATGCCGTTCTTCTTCACGATGCCGATGAGCAGGATGATGCCGATGATGGCCACCACGCTCAAATCCTGGCGGAACAGCATGAGCGCCAGCAGCGCGCCCACGCCCGCAGAGGGCAGCGTGGAGAGAATCGTGACCGGATGGATGAAGCTCTCGTACAAAACGCCGAGAACGATATAGACCGTGACCAGCGCCGCGAGAATGAGCAGCGCTTCATTCGAAAGCGAGTTGTGGAACGAGGCCGCGGTGCCCTGGAAATCGGATTGCAGGCTGGCCGGGAAGTGGAGGTTGTTGGCCACCTTCTCGATATCGTCGATGGCCGTGCCCAGCGAGGCGTGCGACGCCAGGTTGAAGGAAACCGTGACCGAAGGGAACTGTCCCTGGTGATTGATGGAAAGCGCCTCGGTGGTCGGCGTGGCGTGGGTGAAGGCGGAGAGCGGAATGGCGTTGGCGCCCACTGAGGCGATCGCCGTATTGGGCGTGGTGCCCGTCGCGGTGCCGGCGGTTTCCGAGGAGCCGGCGCCGGTCGTGGCTCCGGCCAGCACCGTCGACGGCGGGTTGAGGACCGCGGACGAGGGCGTGTACTTGGTGCCGGTCGTCAGCGCGTTGGAGCCGGCCGAAGCCGAAGCCGACGAGGAGTACGAAGTGGCCGCGCTCGCCCCCGATGCGCCCGACGACGCGCTGGACTGGATGTAGAGGTCGCCCAGGCTCGCTGGATTCTTCGCCCACTGCGGCGAGGCTTCCAGCACCACGTGATACTGGTTGAGCTGCGTGTACAGCGTGTTGATCAGCCGCTGGCCGTAGGCGTCGTAGAGCGTGTTGTCGATGGTCGTGGGCGCAATCCCCAGCCGCGACGCGGTCACCCGATCGATGCTGAGCTCAACGGCGCGCGCGCCGGTCTGCTGGTCGGTGGCCACGTCTTCGAGCTCCGGCAGCTTCTTGAGCTGGGTCACAAACTTGTTGGTCCACTCGTTCAGCTCGTCGGTGTCGGGATCCTCGAGCGTGTACTGGTACTGGGTGCGGGTCACGCGATCGTCCACGGTGATGTCCTGCACCGGCTGCATGTAAAGATGAACGCCCTGCACCTGCTGGAGGCTGTTCTGCAGCCGCCGGATCACGTCGGAGGCGCCGATGCGCTGGCCGATGGGCTTGAGATTGATGGAAATGCGCCCGCTGTTGAGCGTGGTGTTGATGCCGTCGACCCCGATGAACGAAGACAGGCTCGCGACCGCCGGATCCTTGAGAATGATCTGCGCCAGCTCCTTCTGCTTTTCCTCCATGCCGTCGAAGGAGATGGATTGGTTGGCCTGGGAGATGCCCTGGATCACGCCCGTATCCTGCACCGGGAAGAATCCCTTGGGAATCACGATGTAAAGAAAGACGGTGAGCACCAGCGTGGCCGCGGCGATAAGCAGCGTGACCGTCTGGAAACGCAGCACCACGCGCAGGGTGCGCCCGTAGAAAGCGATCATGCGCTCGAAGACGTGTTCCGACCACCGGTACAAGCGCGTCTGCTTCTCCTCCGGATCGTGGCGCAGAATGCGCGAGCACATCATGGGCGTGAGGGTGAGCGAAACCACCGCGGAGATGACGATGGTGACCGCCAGCGTGACCGCAAACTCGCGGAAGAGCCGGCCCACCACGTCGCCCATGAAGAGCAGGGGAATGAGCACGGCGATGAGCGAAACCGTCAGCGAAACGATGGTGAACCCGATCTGGCCGGCGCCGGTGAGCGCGGCGTCGAGCGGCGACATGCCTTCCTCGAGAAAGCGG
>JASHTS010000043.1 GCA_030040425.1 Acidobacteriaceae bacterium
TGCGACCCGTCCTTCTCTGCAAAAAGAACGTTGTAATCCTGCCGGGAATTGGAGGGAGGATCTAAATAGACGAGATCGACGGATTCGTCTTTGACGTACCGTTGCAGGACCTCGTAGTTGTCGCCGTAATAAAGGTAATTTTTTTCCTGAGCCACGGGATTCGCCTTGACGCTACCACACAGGTTCGGCAATCTCCCGCGGAGAAGCCGGCGCGCGTATGCAGAGAATTACGCCGCTACGGCGTAAGCTTGCAACAAGGCTTCATCTGGTCTCATCGGAGAAGGAACCGCCGCCAAACGGGGGCGACCCCCCCTCCCCCCCGGACATGCACCTTTTCCTGTGCACGATCCGGCATCAAAGCACGCAGAATGTACAACCTGAATGGCCGCGGTTCGGTCGTGTCTTCCTGCAAAACCTGTAGATACCTGTAGAAAACCTGCAAAACCCGAAGAAGTGGAAGGCCGCTCTCAAACGCGCTTCCCGCTTCGCAGGTCCAGCGCAAACGCCGTCTCTTTGTCCGTCCGCATCGACCAGCCTGTTCCGCGCAACACGCCGCTTTCAATGCTCGTAATCGTTACGCCTTCATCGGAGAGTTTTTCGGACTCCCACGCCTGACCCGCGTGGCCCCAGGCAAGAATGGAGCGATGCCCGACGAAGAGCAACAAATTTGCCTCGACCACCGCGCGCACCGCAAGCACCGGCCGATAGGGAATCATCGTGAAGCGCTCGGGCGCGGCGGTATCGATGAGGTACGCGTACCCTCCGGCCACCGCGCAGACTTCTTCTGGCTTGGGAGCAGACCAGAGGCCGGTGGGCGCCGCGGGATCGCGAAACCCCAGCGCGCAGGTCGCGAGAAAAGGCTGCGCGTCCCCTGCGGCCGGCTTGACCAGCACCTCGAGTGCGCCGCGCTCCACTTCTTCCGCGTCGCGCGGATAAACGAAGTGGCGCGCGGGCAGAATCATTGGCCGGCTGCTGAGCACCTCGGCCTGCCAGGTGTGCGCAAAGCGCAGATCGATATTCGGGCCCGACATGGAGCCTTGGGTCGGGCATGATGCGGGCCCTTGAGGTACTCCAGCAGGAGGCTTGCTCACGGCTCCGGCTCGTAAGCGAGAATCCATTCTCGCTGCTCGTCGGTGTCGGGTACGGGAAAACCGCGCGCGGCGGAAATGGCCTCAATCGCCTCCTCAGGCTCCCAGCCGAGGTGCACGAGCGCCGAGGCCGCAGCCAGGGTGCAGCGGCCAATCGATCCGCGGCAGTGCACGCCGATGCGCTCGCCGGCGCGCAGGCGCCGAGCCAGCTCCCCGGCGAAGCGGCGAAAGGTGCGCGTCTGCCTGGGCGTGCGGCGATCGGGAATGGGAAAAGAGAGAAACTGCATGCCGGCCTCCTCGGCAAGCGGCCCCTCGCGTGCCAAGCCGAGCTCCGCGGCCTCCCGCGGTTCGAGCATGGAGACCAGAGTGTCGATGCCGCCGCGCTTGAGACTGCGCAGCTCATCCTCCAGCCAGTCGTCGCCGGCGGGGCGCATGACGATGGCGAGGCTCGCCTGCCGATCGCCTTCGATCCAGAAAATCTCGCTCACCTGTCGATCATAGATGGTTGCACGCGGAGGGTTGCAAGCGCGCAACGCGGTTTCATCCCGCGGAGCATCGAATTGTGTTTTCTTTGGCGGGTGGGACCGAATCAGGAGAAGTGTTCCCATCCGCGCGGCGCGAGCACGCGCGCGCCGCCGGCATGGAGCAGCGTAACCGCGGGCCTGTTTCGATGCCGCGGCAGCACGCGGCCAATGCGCGTGACGGGAACGCCGGCCAGCTCCCGCGGCACATAAGCGTCAGGCGCGGCGGCAAACAGCAGCTCGTAATCCTCGCCGCCGTGGAGCGCCTGTGCGAGCGTGGCTCCGGCGGCCACAGGCAGCGCGCGCGCATCCACTTCGGCGGCTACACCGGATTCTTCGCAGAGATGGTGCAGATCGGTGGAGAGCCCGTCGCTCAGATCGATGGCAGCGGTAGCCAGCCCGCGCCGCACCAGAGCCAACCCCTGGGCCACGCGCGGCTGCGGATAGAGATGCGCCGCGAGGGCCGCTTCGAGCTTCTCCGGAATTTCGAGGAACGGCGGCGACTTGCGCTGCTTGGAGCGCGCGCCGGCGAGCTCTTCCAACTTATGCAGCGCCGCGGCTGCGCCGCCGAGTTTGCCGGTCACGTAGAGCACGTTGCCCGGCCTTGCGCCGGAACGAAGAAGCGCTTTTCCGCGCGCCACGGCGCCGGCGAGCACAGTGTCGGCAACGGCCAGGGGCGACTGGGCCAGATCGCCGCCGGCGAGCGAAACCTTGTGCGCCTGCGCCAACTCAAGAAATCCGTCCAGAAAGCGATCGAGCCAAATCCGGCCGGGCCAAATCCGGCCGGGCGGGCGAGCGGGTGTGGGCTGCGCGCGGCCCGTGCTCCGCGCGCTCGCTGTTTGGACAAGCTCAGCGGGCAGGCCGAGCGAGAGAAACGCCGCCACCGGCCGCGCGCCCATGGCTGCAAGATCGCTCAGTCCCCGGGCCAGGACGCGATGGCCCACCGATTCCGGAGGGTGCCAGTCGAGACGAAAGTGACGGCCGTCGATGGAAAGGTCGGTCGTGACCGCGAGCTCCTCGTCTGGGGGCAGGCGCAGCAACGCGCAGTCGTCGCCGATGCCGAGGGTCAGCTCACGGCTTCCGGGCCGGCCGGCGCGGGCACGAATCCGCTGGAGCAGCGCCAGCTCGCCAGAGCTTTTGCGCAGGGCGCCCGTCGAGTTTTCCACCGCCCTTGGCTCGCGCCTCATTCTCTTTGAAGATAGGGCAAACGGGCGCGGGCCGGGCCCCACAAGGAGAGGAAAAGGTGAAAATCCGGCAGCGCACCGGAGGCGGATCACACGAAAGCCTTTGCTGATTATGAACAGCTTAAGGAAAATCGACGGGCCGGGTTGCCAACCCCTGAGCCATTTGCCGCGTCCACCCCAAAAAGGGGCGCGAACCGAAAGTTCCCCCCCGAAAGTTCCATTGACCCGTCAAAGAGCGCTTTGTTAGGCTTGACGCAGTTCACCTGGGTTGCGCCCACTCGGGCGCACATGTTGTTTTTGGGCCGGACCGTCTTGGTCCGCAGAAGCAGAGCGATTGTGCCATCTGCGGCGCGTTGCGAAGAAACGAGATGCCGAATGCTACGCAAGCGCTACTACATCCTTTTCGTATCTCGGGACGAAGACGGGCGAATCCGCAAGATTCCCTTGCCGCTCCATTATGCCTATGCATTTGTGGCGGCAGCGATCGTGGGCGCATTCACGATTGTGGGGCTGGCCGGCTCGTATACGCGCATGCTGGTGAAGACGGAGAGCTACAACCAGGTGCGCCAGGACCGCGAGACGCTGCGCAAGGACTACAAGCAGATGGCGCAGATTGCCCACGACCGCAGCGTGCAGGTGGCGTCACTGGGCGCGCTCGCGAATGAGGTAACCGCTCTCTACGGTCTACGGCAGAATCGCATAGCCAGCCAGGCCAAGGCGCAGGCGGCGGCCCGCCTGGCGGCCGCTCCCACGCCGCCGAGTCTGGAGCAGGCCGACGACGCCAGCGCGCAGCAGATTGCGCGCTCCATCGATGAGTTTTATGCACTGCGGGCCGATGCCGAATCCGGGCGCGTGTCCGAGGCGCTGGCGAGCGGGCTCTCGCCGGAGTTCAGCGGCGACTGGACAGTGCTGGCCGACGCGCCCTCACTCTGGCCGGTGGAAGGCCGCGTGGCGTCGAGCTTCGGCGAACGCCTGGATCCGATCAACGGCGAGGGCGCCTTCCACTCCGGCATCGATATCGATGCGCCTTACGGCACGCCGGTGCGCGCCACTGCCGACGGCGATGTGATCACTGCGGCTTTCGGCTCCGGCTACGGACGTGAAGTGGTCATCGATCACGGCCACGATCTTTCGACGGTGTATGGGCATCTTTCGGCCTTCGCCGTCATCGCGGGCGAACACGTGTTGCGCGGCCAGGTGATCGGCTACGTGGGCCAGTCCGGGCGCGCCACGGGACCGCACCTGCACTACGAAGTGCGCGTGCACAACGTGCCCGTGAATCCGCACAAATATCTGCGCGTGACCTACGAGCAGGCCGAGGAAGCGGGCCTGAACCAACCCTCGGGCGCAGGCCAGTAACTCGACTCATTGAATTCTGCAAAATGGCTCCCGCAGTGCCGGGAGCCATTTTTATTGGAGCGGTTTCTCATTGGAGCGCCGGCTTCACGACGTAGGCCGGCTCCGGCCTCTGCAGCCGGCTCACGGTGCAGCCATCGAGAGTGAAGTTGAAATTGCCGGTGTTGGTCATCTCCATGTTGAGGCGCGAAGGAATGGGAAACCCTTCGAGCGTCTGGTATTCGATGTCGACGTGCATCTCCTGGGCCTGCTCCGGCGGCAGGCCTGCGGGCTGCACGTGCGCCTGGAAGCTCTTCACCAGCAGTCCCTGGCCGGTGGGTTGGTAGGCGGGCTGAAATTTGATGGAGATGCCGTTCTGGTCCACGTCGAAGTGCTCGAGCAGCATGTCGTTGGAGAAGGT
>JASHTS010000300.1 GCA_030040425.1 Acidobacteriaceae bacterium
AAAGATCTTCATGGGCACTTCGCGCGGATCGTCGCCCACAAATTTCTCGTAAATTTCCAGAATGCCTTCGAGCTTGCGGTTCAGCGTCTCGCGGTCAATGTGCGTGAGGTCGAGATAGACCATCGGCTGCCCGTCGAGTCCGAGGCCCAGCTCGTAGACAACTTTATGAATCGCGCGCGTGGCCACGTCGCGCGGCACCAGGTTGCCGTACTTCGGATACCACTCCTCGAGGAAGTAGAAGCGCTCGCTCGCCGGAATCTGGTTCCACGGCCGCGGGTCGCCCGCCTTGCGCGGCACCCACACGCGCCCGCCCTCGCCGCGCGCGCTCTCGGACATGAGGCGCAGCTTGTCCTCGCCCGGAATCGACGTGGGATGCACCTGGATGAATTCGCCGTTGGCGTAGGAAACGCCCTGCTGAAAGACGGCCGACTGCGCCGAGCCGGTGCAGACGACGGAATTGGTGCTTTTTCCAAAAAGCGCCCCGATGCCGCCTGTGGCGAGAATGATGGCGTCCGCCGGAAACGCGCGCACCTCCATGGAGCGCAGGTCCATGGCCACGATGCCGCGCGCCACGCGCTTGCCGTCAAGAATCGCCGAAAGAAACTCCCAGCCCTCGTACTTCTTTACCCGGCCTTCGCTCTCGTAGCGCCGCACCTGCTCGTCGAGCGCGTACAAAAGCTGTTGCCCGGTCGTCGCGCCGGCAAAGGCGGTGCGGTGGTAAAGCGTTCCGCCGAAGCGGCGAAAATCGAGCAGGCCCTCCGGCGTGCGGTTGAAGGGCACGCCCATGCGGTCGAGCAGGTCGATGATGGCCGGCGCACCCTCGCACATGGCCTTCACGGGCGTCTGGTTGGCCAGAAAATCCCCGCCGTAGATGGTGTCGTCAAAGTGCTGGGCGGTGGTGTCGCCCTCGCCCTTCAGGTTCTTGGCCGCGTTGATGCCGCCCTGCGCGCAGACCGAATGCGAGCGCTTCACGGGAACGATGGAAAACAGGTCGACATTCCCGCCGGCCTCGGCAATTTTGATCACCGCGGCCAGCCCGGCCAATCCCCCGCCCACCACGATGATCTTCGGGTTCGCCATCGAACGGATTCCCTCTCCATTTCCCACTGCGAACGCGCCGCTGCGCGCTCGTCACGCTTCCCTGCGCGTCAAAACCCCGCCGGCGTATTCGGAGGCAAAGGCCCCACAAACGCCCAGATGCTGGCCAGTCCCATCGCGCACAGCGCCACGCCGCCGGCCAGGCAAATCCACGCGAACCGCCGCCGTGCTTTCTCGCCCGGCGTAATGCCCCACTTGGCCGCAAACAGCCACACGCCGTAGGCAAAATGCCAGCAGATTGCGATCATGGCGATCACGTAAACCGCCAGCGCCCACGGGTGCATGAGCTCGTTATGTACTTTGGTGAAGGCGTAATACGGGTGCTCCGGCAGATTCACCCCCAGGAAGCGCTGCACGGCCAAATGGTACGCAATGTACACAAACGCAATCAGCCCGGTATATCGCTGTGCGATATACATCCAGTTGCCCGCCCACGGGTAATACACCACGTTTGATTTGCCGCGAATCCAGATATAAACGCCGTAGATGCCGTGATAGAGCAGGGGCAGAAAGATGAACACCCACTCGAGTACGCGCACCAGCGGCAGGTTGTTCAGGAACTTCACCTGGTCGCCGTACGCGATCGGCCCCTTGAGCGCCTCGAAGTTCGAGATCAGATGCTCGAGCAGAAATGCGCCGATGGGAATCACGCCCAGCAGCGAATGCAGTCTGCGCCAGATAAAGCTCGATCCCTCCCCGGCGCGCAGCGGCTGCACGCCGCGGGCGACCGAAGGCGCAGGGCTGGGCGCGGCTGAAGAGTGCACAGTGGCCATGAACGATTGTCGCTCCTCAGGAACGGGTGCGGTCCGGCTTCCGGGATGCGCGTTTCACATGGAGAGACGGGGTTTCGCGCGAAACTTCCCTCAGCATTATTCGGAACCCACGCACCCATCGTCAAGACGCGAAGAGCCAATGCCGTTGCACCGGGCCGCTTTTGGCACCGGTCCTGAACGGCGGCCCAATCCCCTCGCCCGCGCCTCGCTCTGCGCGCATCACTTCTCGTAAGTGACCCAGCGGATCGTCAGGTTGTGCCCATAGGACTCGATCTCGAGCTTTCCCAGCCTGGATTGCTTGGTCCGGTACGCAACCACCGCGCCTTTGGGAATATCGTTTTCCTCTTTCACGTCGCTGCCGTCGATCGCCGCCGCTGAGTAAGTAAAATGCTCGAGCTCGGTGAACTGCAGAGAATTGAAATTCCGCACCCCGATCACATAAAACTCCGCCCCGTCCTCCGGCGTCAGCGACCGCTTTACCGAGGTTTCCTCCTGCCACCAGAAGTCGGCCGCGTGATCGGTCTCCGCGCCTGCATCCAGGTCGCAATGCCACGTGCCGCGCACCATCAGCTCGCCGCTCGAGAAAATCGCTCTCTCCGCCTTCTTCTCCTCATGGGTCGAAGCCGAAACCACGGTCTTCTGCGGCGGAGCCGGCTTGTGGAAGAAGTTGTTCCAGTTGGAAATCACCGCGGCCGCAATCACGCCCAGCACTCCAATCACCGCCACAAGAATCTGGATTCGCGCTCCTGAGTCCCGCCCGCCCTCTGAAGTGGCCATCCCGCACCTCTCTCGTGAACTCTTGCTCCCACCGTTCACGCAGCCTTTCGGGGAATGGAAACTATGCTATCCATCTTCTCATTGGCTTCAAGAAAATTCTCATCCCCGCAGCATCGGCAACAGCGCACCCAGCGCCCGCCCCCGATGGCTCAGCCCCAGCTTCGTCACCAGGTCGATCTCCGCCATTGTGCGGTCCAGCTCGGGCAGATAAAACAGCGGATCGTACCCGAACCCGCCCGTGCCTCGCGGCGCGTCCAGGATGATTCCCTCCACTGAACCCTCCGCCGTGTGCAACAGCGCGCCGTCCCGCGCCACGGCCAGCACGCACCGGTAGCGCGCCGTGCGCCGCGCGTAAGGCACCTCCGCCATTTTCTGCAGCAGCACCATGTTGTTCCACACGTCCGTATTGTCGTTCGCATCCGGCGAGTCCACCATCCCCTGGTCGGCCGCGAACCGCGCCGAGCGCACGCCCGGAGCCCCGTGCAGCGCGTCGACTTCCAGGCCCGAGTCGTCTGCCAGCACCAGCGCCCCGCGCGCAAACCGCGAATAGTACCTCGCCTTCAGCGTGGCATTGGCCGCAAAGGTGGCACCGTTCTCCGCCGGCGCCTGGATCTCCGCGAGGTTCGGCAGCGGCTCAATCTCCAGGTCGCGCGCCTGCGCCGCCGCGCGAAAATCGCGCAGTTTTCCAAGGCTGGTCGTAGCCACAAAAAGGCAGAACTCCATAAGATGAGTTTAGGCGCAGAGCCAAGCCGCAAGCCCCTGTCCGAGTCCGGAACCGAGCCACTATCCGACCCCGGAACCAATCTCAGCCGCCAGAGCGCGCATCGTCTCCGCAGCCGCTCCCAACCGACCCACCCTACGCTTCGTCCACTTTGCAATTGACAACCGGGCTCCGGCTTCAATACCTTGGTCCAGCCCGGAACTTTTTTCAAATGAGGAACTTCCCTTGACCCTGAACCTCGCCGCCTCCGCAGCGGAAATCGCCGCCGGGCCCGTCATCCTCGCCGGAATCGGGTGGCACACCCTGGGCGCCGCCTGCGCCGCCTCCTTCTACGCGCCCATTGAGAAGGTGAAGAAATGGTCGTGGGAAACCACCTGGGCCGTCGCCGGCTTCTTCTCCTGGATTCTGCTGCCCATCGGCTTCAGCCTCATTCTTCTGCCCCGCTTCGGCGCGTTCTACGCCTCTTTTCCTGCGCACCTGCTGCTCAAGGTCGCCCTCTTCGGCGCCATGTGGGGCGTAGGCAACGTCAGCTACGGCCTCACCATGCGCCATCTCGGCATGTCGCTCGGCATCGGCGTCGCCATCGGCGTCACCCTGGTCGTGGGCACGCTCGTGCCGCCGCTGCTCCATGGCCAGGCCGCCACCCTCTTCCATACCCAGAGCGGACTCTTCACCATGGCCGGAATTCTCGTCGCGCTTCTCGGCGTCGCCATCGTCTCCTGGGCCGGCCATCTCAAAGAGCGGCAACTCGGCGCCGAGGTGAAGGAGTTCAACCTCGCCCTCGGCCTCACCCTCGCCGTTCTCTGCGGCATTTTCTCTTCGGGATTCTCCTTCGGCCTCGATGCCGCCACGCCCATGCGCAGTGCCGCCCTGCGCCTCGGCATCAGCCCGCTCTACGCCCGCCTGCCCAGCTACGTCTTCATCATGGGCGGCGGCGCCGTGGTCAACCTGGCTTACTGCTTCATCCGCCTCGGCGCGCTCAAAAAACTTTCCCTGCGCGCCGACCTCCGCCAGCCCGGCCCCACGCTGGCCAAAAATGCGGCCATGGCTGCTGCCGGCGGCATCATGTGGTACTTCCAGTTCTTCTTCTATGCCTGGGGCGAAGCCAATATTCCCGTGCGCCTTGCCTACGTGAACTGGATGCTCCACATGAGCATCTACGTCCTCTGCGGCGCCCTGGTCGGCCTCGCCCTCGGCGAGTGGAAAGGCGTCACCTCGCGCCCCCTGCGCCTGCTCTGGACCGGCGTCCTCGTCATCATCGCCGCCGCCAACCTCGTCGGCCTGGGCTTGAAATCCTGATTCGCTCTCCAATGCCAGCTTTGCCGACCCGCCGGCTTGCTCACTCACAGGCGCCCCACACTCGCCGCGCTCTTGTTTTTGCGGCTAGTTCCTGTCTCTAAAGTTCGCAGCATAATTCTTGGGGTCATCCTGAGCGTAATTTGGCGCGTTTTTGCGCCAAATGGAGCCGAAGGATCTGCGGTTCTTCTCCTCCGCAAAATTTCAATGTAAAAAATACTTGACATGCCTTTCGCCCCGCGCTACATTCTCCCATGTCAAATAGTTTTGACATCCAAGTGTTCTCGAAATGAGGTGACGCCCATGCCCTCCCTTTCCTACCGGGAGAAGACTCTCTACGCCTCGCTCCTTGCGGAGCTCATCGTCTACGGCCCCTACTTTTTCTTCCACCAACAGAATTCGGTGAACAAGGTCGCGGCCATGATCGTGGCCATCATCGTTCTCCAGGCCGTCCTGCAGGGGCTCATCGCGATCTTCACCCGCAACCGTCTCGTCGACGAGCGTGACCGGCTGATCGAGCTGCGCGGTTACCGCGTGGGTTACTTCACCATCGCCACGCTGATGGTCGTCGGCCTGGTTCTCCTCTGGTTCCATGCTGCCGCCGGCCGCCTTTCCATCGAGAGCCACAGGATGGGCCTGCATTTTCTGAACGTCTTCTTCGGCATGCTGGTCATTGCCGACATCGCCAAGACCGCCGCGCAGATCGTCTCCTACCGGAGGGCGCTCTAATATGTCCCCATCCATCCGCAATCAGATTCGCGAGCTGCGCACGCAGCGCGAAATGACCCAGCAGGATCTCGCCGACCGCGTGGGCGTCACCCGCCAGACCATCATCGCCATGGAGCAGGACAAGTACTCGCCTTCGCTCGAAACCGCCTTCAAGGTCGCCCTCGCGCTCGGCGTCACCCTTGAACAATGCTTCCAGTTCGAGCCCCGAGGGAAACGCTAGAACCCGCCTCAACACCCGGGAACTCGCCATCGTGCGCTTGAGTGCACGCTAACTTGCTAACTCGCTAACTCGCCAACTTGCCGACTTGCTGCCTTCACGGCAACGGCAGCTCCTTCTCCCATCCCCGCGCCAGCAAATCCGCCCGCAGTTGCCGCAGATCGGTAAATACCAGCCCCTCCATCCCCAGCGCCCGCGCCGCCTCCACGTTGGCCGGCTTGTCGTCCAGGAACAGCGTCTCCTCGGCTTGCGTTCCGAGCCGGCGCAAAGCCTCTTCATAAATCCGCGCATCCGGCTTGGCCATGCCCAGTTGAAAGCTCCACACCAGCGCATCGAAATCCTTCAGCCACGGGAACGCCTCGAGAATGCTCGCGAGCACGCTGTCGCCCATGTTGGAGAGCACCGCCGTCTTGAGCCCCCGCTCCCGCACCCGCGCATGCCAGCGCACCACCGCCTCGTCCTGCGTCGTCCACATGCGCGCGTCCCAGCGGTTCAGCTCTTCGATTGTCTCCGCGCTCAGCTTCAGCCCCGCGTCCGCGCACAGCTTCTGCCAGAACTGCAAGCCCGTCAGCTTGCCCTCGTCATAGGCATTTCGGTCGGCCCAGTAATACCGCTCGAACGCCTCCTCGCTCAATCCCGTGATGCGCACCAGCTCCGCGCGCGCCTTCGCATCCGGCGAGCCCGTCAGCACCATGCCAAAGTCGAAGACCACCGCCCGCAGCGCCAATCCGCCTCCCCACTCCGATATCGCGCCCGTGTATGGTTGGAAAGGGGCGCCCGTTCCCATTGTGCCTGATCGGTCGGCGCACCCCAGGCACTGCACATTTTGTCATCCTGAGCGCAGCTCGCTCGCCGCGACGAGCGACCGCAGTCGAAGGACCTGCAGTTCCCTGCCATTTGAGCACGGTTTTGAAATGCGCTTCTCCGACCGCAGCCGCTGGAACACCGAGGAAACCGCGCTCGCCCGCGCCCATCGCCGGCGTCTCGCCGCCGGCCTGCCCCTCGCCGATCTCACCGCCTCCAACCCCACCCGCTGCGGCTTCCAATACCCCGAAAATCTCCTCGCCGCGCTCACTGACGCCCGCGCCCTCGACTACGACCCCCAGCCCCGCGGCACACTCGCCGCGCGCCAGGCCGTCTGTGCCTACTACGCCGATCACGGCGCTTCCGTCGATCCTGACCGGATCATCCTCACCACCAGCACCAGCGAAGCCTACAGCTTTCTCTTCCGCCTTCTCCTCAACCCCGGCGAAGAAATCCTCGTCCCTCAGCCTTCTTACCCGCTCTTCGATTTTCTCGCCGACCTCGACGACGTGTGCCTCAGGCCCGCGCCCCTCGTCTATCACGACGGCTGGCAGATCGACCCCGAAGGCCTTCGCCGCGCCCTCACGCCCCAAACCCGCGCCCTCGTCCTCGTCCATCCCAACAACCCCACCGGCCACTTCACCAAGCCCTGGGAAGCCGAAGCCCTCGCCCAGCTTTGCCGCGAGCACGCGCTCTCCCTCATCGTCGACGAGGTCTTCCTCGACTACCCGATGACAGGGAACGAAGGAACAAGGGAACGAGGAACCGAGAGAACAGGGAGCGCGGAAACAGGCGAGCCAGGGGGCGGCGCGTCTCCGAGCTTCGCCTCCGGCTTCGACGGCCTCCTCGCCCGCGTCCCCGTCTTCGTGGTCAGCGGCCTCAGCAAGATCGCCGGCCTGCCGCAGATGAAAGCCGCCTGGATCGTCGCCACCGGCCCCGAGCCCGAGCGAACCGGCGCCCTCGCCCGCCTCGAAGTCATCGCCGACACCTTTCTCTCCATGAACGCGCCCATCCAGTGCGCATTGCCTCAATGGCTGGAACGCAGGTCCGAAATCAATAAGAAAATCCGGGCCCGCGTCGCCGCAAACCTCGCCCAGCTCGATGCGGAACTCGCCGGCGTCCCGGCAGTCGAGCGCCTTGCCCTCGAAGGCGGCTGGTACGCCATCCTGCGCATCCCCGCCCTCGCGCCCGACGAATCCACCGTCCTCGCGCTGCTCGAGTGCGGCGTCTGGGTTCATCCCGGCTTCTTTTTCGGCCTGCCAAGCGCGGGCTGGCTGGTCATCAGTCTGCTCCCGCCGGTCACGGAATTTCGCTCCGGCGTAACCCTCCTGGTTGACTATTTGCACAAGAATCAGCGCAGTAATATTACTGGGTAGTAGGCTAAGGCAAACGTTGAACTATCTTGGATAATTTCATGAATTCTAAGCAATTACACAACATCCGAATCACCGGGAAACGAGAAAAGGGTTACTTTCGCGCTCATGGGCAATCGTCGTCGCCGCACCGTGCCCGGGAATCACTTTCGTTTCTCCCGGAAGCCTCAGTAACCGCTCTTGAATCGACGCGAGAATCTGCCCGAAATTCCCTCCCGGCAGGTCCGTCCGCCCGATGCTCCCGGCAAACAACGTGTCCCCGGCAAAGAGCAGTTGCAACGGCACAAAGTGCAGGCACACCGACCCTCGCGTGTGCCCGGGCGTATGCAGCACCTGCGCCGGATAGCGCGCCAGTCCCACCGTCATCCCCTCCGCAAGGTCCGCATCCGGAGGCGCCGTCTCCGGCGTCGGAACGCCCACCCACGCCGCCTGCGCCGCCATCATCTTCACCTGCTCGAGATCGGCCTCGTTCAGAAAGATGGGCGCGCCCGTCCGCTTCTTGAGCTTCAGCGCCCCGCCGATGTGGTCGATGTGCGCGTGCGTGATGAGGATCTGCTTGAGCGTCAGACCCAGCTCCGCAAGCCGCCGCTCTATCCGGCCCACCTCGTCGCCGGGATCGATCACGATCGCCTCACCCGCCTCTTCGTCGCCCAGGATGGTGCAGTTGCACTGCAAAAACCCCACCGCAAACGTCTCCAGAACCATGCCTCGATTCTAGTGCCCGGGCGAAGACTAAGCCGACTCGCCGACTTGCTGACTCGCCGGGTGCCGGGTGCCCCCGGTCTCGATTCTGAGACCGGGGAGAGCGCAATCCCCAACCCGCCTCCACACCCGCAAACTCGCGACCGTGCGCTTAAGCGCACGCTAACTTGCTAACTCGCTGACTCGCTTCCTTGCTAACTCCGCTAACTCCGCCTACTCCGCTAGCTCCGCCGCACCTTCCCAGTAACCCCGATTGTCAAAAAAATAAGTGATTCGATTCGCTTTTTATTCGCTAGAATGGGTCCATGGCTGTTACCCGGCGGCAAAAAGAGATTCTCGACTTCCTCGAAGCATTTGTCGCGCGCAACGGATATTCCCCGTCGTTTGAGGAGATTGCGCGCGGCATGGGCCTCAAGAGCCTGGCCACGGTCCACAAGCACGTCACCAACCTTGAGAAAAAAGGCATGCTTGACCGCGTGCACAACCGCAGCCGCTCCATCGATCTGCTCCCCCCCGGCGCGCGCACCCGCTCCAGCGCCAAGCTGCCGCTGGCCGGCCGCATCGCCGCCGGCCTTCCCGTCGAGCAGATGGAGACACCCGAGACCATCTCCCTCCATGACGTGGTCGGCAACCGCGACGTCTTCGCCCTCGAGGTCCGCGGCGACTCCATGCGCGACGAGCACATTATCAACGGCGACTACGTCCTCGTCGAGCGCACCAAGGTCGCGCGCCAGGGCGAGATCGTCGTCGCCCTCGTCCACGGCACCGAGACCACCCTCAAGCGTTTCTTCCCCGAGGGCAACGTCGTCCGCCTGCAGCCGGCCAACGTGGAGATGGAGCCCATCTACGTCCCCGCCGCCCAGGTCGCCATCCAGGGCCGCGTCCTCGGCGTCCTGCGCAAGTACCGGTAGTGCTCAGAAAAAGTGACCGAAGGAATCAGGGAGCCGCAGCCGCCGGCCGGGATTGCCCGCGCAGACTGACAGCCGGGATTATCATTGCCCGGTGCGGAGAAGCGATGGGAAAACGCGAGGAATGGCGTCCGGTTCTTGAAGCGCACGTGAGGCGCTGGTCTCAGATTCCGTGGGAACAGCTTGTCGGCCTGTTGCAGGAGTCGCAGGCCTATGAGACCACCTTCGACGCAAAAAAATACCGCGTAGCCGTGGATCTGCTGGAAGACAAGGATGCCTCCATCCAATTCTCAGTCGCCGTCGACGACGGCGCCTTGACCTATTCCGCGCTTCCCCTCTGCCGCAGCGTCGTCCTCTCCAAAACCACACGACGCGAACGCCGCAAAATGGTCCGCTGATTGGCTGCCTTGCTGACTCGCCGACTCGCTGACTTGGTGACTTGCTAACCCGCCGGGTGCCCCCGGTCTCGATTCTGAGACCGGGGAAACCACCAATCCTCGATTACTCTCGTTGCCCCATCCTTCCGACGTTCTTTGTCGGAAGGGTGGGAAAGCGCCATCCTCAACCCGCCGCAACACCCGCGAACCCGCGATCGTGCGCGCAGCGCACGCTAGCTTGCTAGCTCGCTGACTTGCTGACTCGCCGACTTGCTGACTCGCTCGCCCCGCCTGCCATAATGGCTCCATGCGCACCCTCTCCGCCGCGAGCCTCTGGGACGGCAGCCGCCTCCTCGAAAATCCCTTCCTTGCCATCGAAGACGGCCGCATTGCTTCCATTGGTAGCGGACGAGCATCCGGCACGCATCACTTTCCCGGCGCCACGCTCGCCCCCGCATTTTTTGACGTGCACATCCACGGCGCCGCCGGCCACGACGTGATGGAAGCCACGCCCGAAGCCCTTCGCGCCATCGGCCGCTTCCTCGCCTCGCGCGGCACCGGCAGCTTTCTCTCCACCACCGTCACCGCCCCGCTCGACATGACCCTCCGCGCGCTCGACGGCCTCGCCCGCCTCATCGACCACCCCGAAACATTCGACGCCGACCACCGCGCCGCGCGTCCCATCGGTATTCATCTCGAGGGGCCGTTTCTCTCCCGCGCCAAGTGCGGCGTGCAGCCGAAAGAGTATCTGCTCGCGCCCGACATCGCCGTCTTCGACAAACTCTACGAAGCTGCCGGCGGCCACGCGCGCCTCATGACCCTCGCGCCCGAGCTGCCCGGCGCCGCCGAGCTCGCCGCCCACGCCACCAGGCGCGGCGTTCGCGTGTCTATGGGCCACTCCGACGCCAAAACCGCCGAAACCCGCGCCGTCCTTGCCGCCGGAGCCATCAGCGCCACGCACACCTTCAACGCCATGCGCGCCCTCGATCACCGCGAGCCCGGCATCCTGGGCATCGTCCTAACCACGCACACCCTGTTCGCGGAGCTCGTCTGCGACGGCATCCACACCACGCCCGAGATCGTCGATCTCTGGTGGCGCGCCAAAGGCCCCGAGCGCGCCATCCTCATCACCGATGCCATGGCCGCCGCCGGCATGCCCGACGGCGAATACACCCTGGGCAACTTTCCCGTGCAGGTGGCCAACGGTCGCGCCATGGCCCGCGGCGTCCTTGCCGGCAGCGTGCTCACCCTCGATCGCGCCCTCGCCAACTTCGTCGCCTTCACCGGCGCGCCCCTTGACGACGCCCTGCGCCTGCTCACCGTCAACCCCGCCCTGATGACCGGCTTCGCCGATCAGGTCGGCTCCATCCAAGTCGGCGCGCCCGCCAATCTCGTCGCCGTCGACTCGGCCGGCGTGCTCCTCGCCTCCATCCACCAGGGCGAGCTCGCCGCGGCGTGATTCATTGCTGTGAGCCCGGCGTGCAGGCCCAACGCGCGACCCGCTCATTGCCTCGCCGGGAACTTCTGGATTGGCGGTGAGCAACCATAAACCCAAGCGGGAGTGCGCGGCGATCGGACGTCATCGAGATAGCTTTTCGCATTCGGGCCTGCGCAAGCCGCGCGCATCGCTGCTGCGGAATTCACCAGCAAACCATGGCAGGGCTACCGATCGTCTTGTCTAGTACGAAGCCAATACGCCCAACCGAGCAATGCGCCAAGCGCGGCGCTGACGGGCACCACGGCAACGTGCCACACGAGGATGTGCGCGGCCTGAAAGTTCGGGCAATGGAGCTCGAGCATGCCCAGGCCGGCCAGACCGGCCAGAGTGCCGGCGGCCAATCCTGCGGAAACGGGCCTCGTGGCAAAGCCGCGGCGAAGCAACAGCCAGCTCAGCAGTCCTGCGGGCGCGGCATGGAAGAGGCCGGCCAGCAGGCACGCAATGCCGGCCGAGACAAAGTGATCGGTGTGGTAGTCGCGGAAAAGGACCGCGAATACAGCAAGCAGAGCGGCGGTGCCGAGCGCCAGAAGCGCTCCCGGCGAAGTGCGGAGGCGGCTGGCTGGAATCATTTGCGCCGCGAAGCTGCCCGCCGCCAGCCACGCGAAAATGACAAGCGCGGGAAAAACCAGCAGACGTTCGAGCAGGCCCATCCTTGCAATCCCGAAAAGGCCCGCGCGTACTGCGCCGGCCAGAGCAACGGCGGCGCAAACAGCCACCATGCCGGCAGCGATCCGCCATGCGGGCGGCAGAGGTCGGATGGGGCGCATCGAAGATCTGATCGAGTCGCCGATGTGCGCGAGGACGGTCGGATCGGGGTGCTGCGGAGCCCGCGCCGCCTTACTCAGAACATTGTCGATCTCGTTCTCTTTCACAAGGGTCCCCCGCTGCTTGACTTCCCCGTGCGCAAGCCGATAGTTTCCCGCAACTTTTTGTAAGCGCGGTGCACTTTCTGTTTGACCGATCCCACGGTGGACGATGTGGCTCGCGCGACTTCCTCAAGCGACATGCCTTCCACCTTTAACATGGTGATCACTTCCCGCTGGCTGAGCGAAAGCGGAGCCAGCAAAGTTTCCAGCTCGCCATCTGCGCCGGACACCGGCTGCGCTGGCGACGCCCCTTTCGACATCTCCTCCAACTCCCGCTCCCTGGCGGCGGCGCGGATTCGCTTTCGGTAGTGGTCGACGCGAATGTGCCGGGCGATCGCGTAGAACCACGGGAGCGCCGGCTCGCCGGGGCGATATGTATGGCGCACTTTGTGAATGCGCAGCCAGGTCTCCTGCAGAAGGTCGTCCGCGTCGACCCGGCTGATCGATTGCGCGACAAAGAATCGGTGCAGCCGCGGACCGATACAGTCAATAAGAGCGGCGGCTGCGGAGAAATCCCCCTGCTGATAGCGAACCATCAGCATCTCGAGATTGTCGCTGAAGTCCATGGGATGCAGTGTCCAAACTGAATCTTTACCGACGTCGCCGGTCTTTCGCAAACCTCCAGCCGCGGTCCTCGCCCGTTTGCCGTCCCTTTGCTTACTTGTCCACTCCAGGCCGTGACTGTTTAGTTCGACGAAGAGCGCAAAAAAGTTACGCCGGAAAAAATTTCAGGAGCAATTCATTTTGCACGATTGCCCTTGGGACCGTAACTTTTCGCCGCCGGGCAGCGAATTCCACCTGTGAATGCGCTTGCTGCCGGGAACCCCTTCCACGCCGGCGGCGAAGAATAACCCTCCGCAACCATCCAGGAGACCAAGATGAATATCCTTTCCCTGTCGAAGCTTCGTTTGTGGCGCGCCGGATTTCTGCCGGCGGCGCTGATTCTCACCGGCGCCATGGCGGCTCAAGGCCAGTCTGTGCGCAGCCCGCTGGTAGTCACAAGCACCAACAATGCCGGCGGGAATGAAGTGGTTGTCTTCAAGCTCGACACCCAGGGAAGCGCCTCGCTCGAGATGACGCAGATGCTCATGACCGGCGGAAAAGGCGGCGCAAGCACCAATGCGGGTATCGTGCAGTTCCAGGGGGAACTGGGCGCCGTAGCGAACTTCGGCTCCAACACCGTAAGCCAGTTGCTGCGCCACGGCGATGCCATCGCCGTCGGACCGGCAATCCATCTGGCCGATGATTGCACCAAACCGGACTCGGTCGCACTCTCCGCGAATCACCTGTTCGTAGTAGGGGCAAATTGCGCCGAGAGCCACGCGTGGCCCTGGGGATTCGTGGACGGGCCGGTGGTGAGCCTCTCCGATCCTTCGGCCGCACAGATTGCGGTTGGTAAAACCTGGGCGGCCGTCACCTTCAGCGACGGAGCCCTTTGGCAGCTGCCGCTGACGCAGCCGGAGGGCGTGCTGAGCGGAACGAGCAACTCAATTCCTCTGCCCAGCGATGCGGACATGGTGCCGCTTGGCGAAGCGTTTTGGCAAAACCTGCTGGGCTTTACGCCTGCCCACAGCCCCGACAGCTTCGCCCTTGTGGACGAGAACGGAACGCTGAATGCCGTCGCCGGCCCGACGCCCCCTTATCCCGTAAACGCGCCCTGTTGGGTGGCCAAGGGTGCGGGCAATATCTGGTATACGGGAAACTCTCCGGGAGACGCGATCAGCATTTTCTTCAGCGATAGCCAGGGCGGAGTCTTCTATAAATCGGTGCCCCTGCCGGGATCGCCTACCGACATTACGGTATCTCCCGACGGTAAGTGGCTTGCTGTCATCTACACCGCGGGAAGCAATGCGTATGTTGCCGTGTTTTCGATCGACGCGTACGGCGATCTGACAAAGACAGCCACATCGAGCGCCATCGGCGTTGCGTCATTCAGCGGCGTGGCGTTCAGCGAATAAGGCCACTCTCCACCTGGCCAACTGCAGGGGCCTGTGCTCGGTCATGGGCTCAACGCGCTGCGCATTCTCTCAAGATGGGCCTTGTACACGCGCAACGCCTCCATCCGGCTGGGATCTCACGGAGGTCCCAACCCCGCGGACAGACGGAAAACGGTCCCACAGCCTCCGGAGTTGAGACATTTGGGACTGCTTCCGCCGTTGAAGGTCACGCCATAGAAATTTCCGTCTTTGGCCTGCATCAGGGCGGCGATGGGGTAAGCATCGCTGTCGTCGAAGCTGTGCAGCGCGGTGATCTTCCAGGTTGGCTTCGCTTTGCCCGGCGGCGTCACTTTGGGCGGCGGCACCAGCCTGAAGGCGGTTCCCTGGCCCTTCGCGCCGCCATAGTAGGCCGTGCCGTAAAAGCTTCCGTCCGTGCCTTGCACCAGCGTCGAGTAGGGCGTCGCGCCCGCTGCACATCCCGTGCAAAAACTGAAGATCGTGGTCAGAGCGCCCTGAGGGGTGACCAGGAAGACCGTACCCGTGTTCCCGGTTCCTCCTGCAAAGGCAGTGCCGTACAAGTTGCCGTCCGCGCCCTGGATCAGTCCGCCTTTCGGATTCCCGCCGTCGGCGCATTGCGGCCTGGAACAGAAAACATAAATCGTGCTGAGCGCGCCGGAGGAGTTGATGTCGAAAATCGTTCCGCTGCCCTTGCCGCCCTGCGAGGTCATCCCGTACAAGTTGCCGTCCGCGCCCTGGGTCAATTCAGCCACGGGGTTGGATCCGTCGGCGCAATCGGGTTGCGAGCAAAAGCTGTAAACAGTCGTCAGCGCTCCGTCGAAGGTAATTTTGAACACGGTGCCGCTGTCCTTCGCTCCGCCTCCCGATGTGGTCCCATAAAGGTTGCCGTCCGCGCCCTGAAGCAGAGCTCCGCTCGGTGAATAGCCGTCGGCGCAGTTCGGCATTGCGCAGAAGCTGTAAAGGGTGGTCAACACACTGGAGGGCGTCATCCGATAAACCGTGCCGTTGCCCTCGTGGGCGCCGCCGCCCAGAGTCGTGCCGTAGAAGTTGCCGTCGGTGGCTTGAATCAGTCCGGCTTGGGGGTTGGTTCCTTCGCTGCAATCGGGCTGGTCGCAGAAACTGTGCAGCGTCGTGAGCTTACCGTCGAGGCTGATCTTGAAGATGGTGCCGCAGCCGGCCGAACAGTTGGTCGTAGAGCCGCCGCTGGAGGTAGTCCCGTACAAATCTCCGTCGGCGCCCTGCACAAGAGTGACCGATTTCGGATTCGCGCCATTCGCCCCGTCAAAGGTCAGCAGAGTCGTGAAGCTTTGCGCGCGCGAACCGGTCGCTGCAGCGCAGAAGACAGCGGCAAACGCGATTGCTCTCCATAACCTCGGTCTGATCATCGAACCAACCTCGGTCTGAACGTCGATCCAGGATTTCCATTTTGCCTGTCGATTGCCGAAAATATACCATAGCTTGTCTCCACCCTTCATGGTTTTTCTCAAGGAAGCGCGCCCTTTTCGCAGCCACATCTTGAACGGGCGTAGTGGATGGCGAAGCCGTCAAAAAAGGTACGGCACCAGCGCAGCGGTCCGGCGGGCGTAAGTGGCATACGTGTCGCCGAACTGGGAACGCATCCACCGCTCCTCCATGCGCAGCTTCATCCAGAACACGAGAAAGACGAGAACCAGGGCGACGAGCCCGCGCACTTGGCAGATCGCAATCGCCATGCCGAGAAAGCCGGCCAGGCTGCCGCTGTAGATGGGGTGTCGGACCACGGTATAGGGACCGCTGGTGATCAGCTCGTGGTCCTGCTTGATGGTGACCGAGCGGCTCCAGTTACCGCCGAGGTGTTCGCGCGCCCAGACCGCGAACAGAAGACCGCCGACGGTGACGGCAGCTCCAATCCAGAAGGGCCAGAGCCCGCGCGGCCAGAGCTGGTGGTAAAGCCAGCGCAGCGGAATGCGGGTTGTCGAGAGCATGACGATCACGATCAGGAAGACGAACACCCGCAGGACGCGCGAGGCAGCCGGCTCCATGCGCTGGGTGACTTTGGTATGAATGGCTTTGATCTGCCAGTAGAGAACAAAGAGAAGCCAGACCACGGGAAAGAAAGCTTCATAGAACCAGAGCACTCCGGACCTCCGGACGATGGAGTTGCCTCAGAACTCTCTTCGAGTATTTACGGCTACGCGCAAGCGCGAGTTCCACGGCGAGCGGCGTTTCGTCGCGAGCCGGGGATCTGCGCCGGAGCGAGTTGTCGGCGCGAAGCGGAATGCAGGTTCTGCCCCGCTCTTACTCCGCCAGCCGTCCGGCGCGCCACAGCGCTCCTTCGAGCGCCACCACCGCGTCCCTTTTCACCGGCATCTCCGGTGCAGCCGCCGCCAACGCGGCAAAAAACGCTTCGCGCACCATCCCCATCTTTTCGATCACGCCGCCCGTCCACGCAACCGGCACTTCGCCCGCAATCCCGTGCTTGCGTTTCAGCTTCGCGCGCACCAGCAGGACAAATTCCGCCAGGTCCGCCGCAGCCTGCTTCAGCACGCCCAGCGCCACTGGGTCGCCCGCTTCGGCTAATTCATTCACCGCCGGCGCCAGCGCCGCAAAGTCCGGCCCCGGCGTGCCGTCGCCGCGGTTCACCAGATCGTCGAGCGAAGGTGTGCCCCAGATCGCGCCCACCCGTTCGAGAATCCGCGTCGGCTCCTCGCGGTCGTACGCGTGCAGCGCCCGCCGAATCGCATGCAGGCCGATCCAGTATCCCGATCCCTCATCGCCCAGCCGCGAGCTCCATCCGCCCGCGCTCTCTTGGGCTCCGTCCGGCGCGCGCCCAATCGTGTTCGACCCCGTTCCGGCAATCTGCAAGATCCCCGGCCCTCCCTTGAAGGCCGCGTCCAGCGCGATCACTTCATCGCCGACAATCTCCGCACGCTCGACCGCAAAGTCCCGGAACACCGCCCCAATCCACTCCGGAATTCCCGGCATGGTGGCGCTGGCCACGCCGCAACACGCCGCGCGCACTTCCTTCACGCCCGCCTGCGCATACACCTCCTTGAGCAGCGCACGCAGATTCTCTTCGGCAGCTTCGGCGCCTACCCTCAGCCGCTTGATCGATCCGCTCTCCGCATGCGCCAGCACGCGGCCGCGCCCACTGCCCGCGCTCACCTCCACAATCGCCGCACGCGTCCGCGTGCCGCCGCCATCGATGCCCAGAACCTCGCCCATGCTCTTACTTCGGCGCCTCCGGTTTCTCTTCCTCGCCCCCGCCATCGCGCAGCGTGCCTGAAAGTATATTCAAACTGCCGTCGTTCTTCGGCGCCGTCAGTCCCAGCATGTGCGCCATCCACGAATAAAGATTCACGTTCTCGAACGGCGCCACGGTTTTGCCCTTCACCAGATCCGGCCCCTCCGCAAAGAAGCTCGCCTTCATCGCCGCCATGGCGTGCGGATCGAAGCCGTGCATCCCCGCCGTCGGCTTCTGGCCGCCATCGGCCGGCGCGTGCGCGCGAATCGCATACGGCCCCGTCGCCACAATCACCGGATCGCCCGCGCGCGCATTCGCCTTTGCATGCAGCTCGGCGGGCACATTCTTCAGCCGGTACGCCATGAACTCCGGCGATGCATGCTTCAGCTCGTCGTACACCCGCGCGCGCTCCGCCTCACTCGTTCCATAGAGCAGCGCGCCGTCCGTTTCAAATCCCTTCAAATCGGCAAACTGGTCGAGGTCGATCCAGTCCCCCTCCGACTTCGCCATGCCGTGATCGCTCACCACCACCAGGTCGATCGGCAATCCCGTCGCATCCAGCGCCGCCTTCAGCTTGCCCGCCAGCGCATCCATCTTCAGCACCGCCGCGCGCGTCTCGGGCGCATCCGGCCCGTACTTGTGGCCCTCTTCGTCCGGCTCCGAATAATAAATGGCAATCAAGTGCGGGCGTTGATCCTCCGGCAGCTTCAGCAGCGCCGCCGCATCGTCAATGCGCGCCTGCTCCGCCGCCGCGCTCGCCTGCGTCGACTCATCGAAGTGCGCATACCACGTGGGCCGTTCGCCTGCAATCTCCGCCTCCGATCCCGGCCACAGCAGCGTCGCCGTGCGCATCCCCTTGCTCTCCGCCAGGCTCCAGATGGGCACACCGTTATACCAGGAACCGTCCGTCACCGCCTTCGCCTCGCTCATCGCGTAGTGCGCCTTGCGCGCCGGATCGTAAAAACGGTTGGCCACAATGCCATGGTGTTCCGGATACAGACCGGTCACGATCGTCAGATGATTGGGAAACGTAAGCGAAGGATAGCTCGGCAGCATGCCCTCCGGCGCCCACACGCCCTGCCTGCCCAGCGCCAGCAGGTGCGTCGCATGATCGCGCCGCGCATAATCCCAGCGAAACCCGTCAAGCGAAACCAGCACCACGTAATGCTGTTGCTCGGCCCACGCGGAATTCGGCCCGTGCTCGACATGCGTGAGCGGCAGTGCCGGATTCAGCCCCGCCTGCGCCGCCGCCGCGCAGATCGACAGCAGCCCAACAAGAAGCGCACCGCAAATCCTGCGCCCCATCGCGCACCCTCGCTTCACAGAATCCATCCGCACCAGCTTATCGCAAGCGGCATTTGCCGGGCGCACCGCACCGCCGGCCATGGAATCCACCCATTCCAACCCCGGCGCTGTCATCCTGAGCGACCGAAGCGCAGCGGAGGGAATCGAAGGATCTGCGGTTGCTCTTTCAAATTGTGGGTGCCCCCGGTCCCTCGCATTTGGGGACCGGGGAAAACAAGACACCGTCGTGTTTGCAGATTATTTTCCCGGGTGCCCCACCCTCGCGGCGTATCCACGCCGCGCTCCCGGCAGCTCTCGGCAAGCTCGCTGAAACGCTGTGCGCTGCCGGCAGAATCCGGCGCAGCCAGAGAATCGCCTTCCATCCCCTCGCCGGCGCGGCGTTGAGCTGCGCCGCCTTCGCCGGGTCCCAGAACGGCTCAAAATGAATGTCGCTCACCAGCAGCGCACGCACAGCCCGCGGCGCCGTCCCCATTGCCCTCGCCGGCGTTTGCGCAAATGCGCTGGCGCCGGGCAGCGTCACGCAAGCGAGCAACGGAAAAACCGCGGCGGCCCGGAGCACAGCCGCGCCCTTTAATTTTTTCGCCACGCAATCTCCTCGAGAATGCTGTCCATCATCTCGAGCAGCGCTGCGCATGGAATAACCCGCTTCACGCCGCTCGCCACCGCTCAATCCGCTCCCATGTGCTATATGTTTCCTCATGCATCCTCGCAGGCTTTTCCCGGTTCTCCTCTTCACCGTGCTGGTTCTGTTCGTACGCGCTCTCGCCGCGCAAACCCTCGCGCCTACGCCGCCCATGGGCTGGAACAGCTGGGACTCCTACGGCCTCACCATCGACGAGGAACAGTTCAAGGCCAATGCGCAGGTGCTCGCCAGCCTCGAACAGTACGGCTGGCAGTATGCCGTCATCGATGAAGGCTGGTACCTCGCCAACCCCTCCGGCAACACCGTCCCCGAGCGCCAATACACGTGGAGCGAGAACGGCCTGCTGCTTCCCGCTGCCGATCGTTTCCCCTCCGCGGCGAACGGCGCCGGCTTCAAGCCGCTCGCTGACTGGGTTCACGCCCAGGGCCTCAAATTCGGCATCCACATCTTGCGCGGCATTCCCCGCCAGGTGGTCGCGGCCAATCTGCCCATCGCTGATTCGCCGTTTCACGCATCGGACGCGGCCGATACCTCCAGCCCCTGCCCGTGGGATGATGGCAACTGGGGCGTGAAAGACAACGCCGCCGGCCAGGCCTACTACGATTCCATGCTGCGCCTCTACGCCTCCTGGGGCGTCGACTTCCTCAAGGTCGACTGCATCGCCGACAATCCCTACCGTCCCACCGAGATCCGCCAGATCGCCGAGGCCATCCGCAAAACCGGACGGCCCATCGTGCTCAGCCTCTCGCCCGGACCCACCGCGCTCGCCCACGCCGCGGAAGTGGGCAAATCCGCGCAGATGTGGCGCATCACCAACGATCACTGGGACGGCTGGACCTTCACGCACAAGCCCGGCGAAGGCGAGTTCCCCTTCGGCCTGAGAGACGAATTCGATCGCATCGCGCAGTGGTACGTCTACGTCGCTCCCGGCAACTGGCCCGATGCCGACATGCTGCCCAATGGCTGGCTCGGGCCCCACCCCGGCTGGGGTGAGGCGCGCCACTCGCGCTACACACCCGACGAGGAACGCACCGAGTTCGCGCTCTGGTGTATCACCCGCTCGCCGCTCATCCTCGGCGCCAACCTCACGCGCCTCGACGAACTGACCCGCTCGCTCATCGGCAACCAGAACCTGCTCTTCATGAACCAGAACATCACCTACAGCCGCCCCCTCGACGTGTCCTCGCTCGGCCCCGGCTTCGAGAATGCGCGCGTCTGGCGCGCCACCATCAATGAGCCCGGCGGGCGCGGCTACGCCGAGTACTTCGGCTTCTTCAATCTCGCCGACACGCCCGTCACTCTGCGCACCACCTGGAAACAGCTCGGCCTTGACGCGGCAAAACACTCCGCACAAAATCTCTGGGATGACTCCACCACCAAAGACGCGAAAGAAATCGCCGTGACCCTCCCGCCCCACGGCAGCGCCGTCTTCCTGGTGCACTGAGATCTCGGGCCGCTGCAAGCACAGGCATAAAAATGGGTGCCTCAGGTCCCTCGCACTAGGGGACCTGGGAAAGCAAGGTGCTTCCATGCGAGCCGCCGCAGCGCAGCCGAGCGAGTCGAAGGACCTGCAGTTGCTCTCTTCCACCCGCGCAATGCCAGATCCCTGACCCCTGATCCCTGACCCTGATCCCTGACCCCTGTTCCCTGACCCCTGTGCGACACTGAATTGTCCGCGCGCTCGCCCGCATCTCCGGCGCCGCCTGCGTTCGAGTCCACTCATGCCCCTCTTGCGCTCCGCCTTCATTGCTCTCTCCCGCAACCGGCCCCTGCGGCGTTTCTCTGAGCAATCCAGGCTGGGCGCGCGTTTGAGCGCGCGCTTCGTCGCCGGCCTCACCGTCGACGACGCTCTCCGCGCCGCGGCCAGCGTCAATGCCCAGGGCATGGCTGTCACCCTCGACTCGCTGGGCGAAAGCGTCACCTCTGAGGCCGAGGCCCACAAGGCCGCCCAAATCTACCATCAGGTCCTCGACCGCATCGCCGAGCGCAAGCTCGACGCCAACATCAGCGTCAAGCTCACGCAGATGGGCCTTGAGCTTTCTCCCGCGCTGGCCGAGACCATCGCGCGCCAGCTGGCCGAGCACGCGCGCGCGCTTGACAATTTCGTGCGCATCGATATGGAGGACTCGCGCCTCACCCAGGTCACGCTCGACATCCTGCGCCGCCTCAACTCCGACACACAAACGCGCGGCGCCGTGGGCGTCGTCATTCAGGCTTATCTTTATCGCTCCCAGGCCGATATCGAGCAGCTTCTCGCCGAAGGCATACGCATCCGCCTCTGCAAGGGCGCGTACAAGGAACCACCCGGCGTGGCCTTTCCGCGCAAGAGCGACGTGGACGAAAACTTCATCCGCCTCAGCCGCACTTTGCTCGACAGTCCCGTCTATCACGGCCTGGCCACGCACGACGAGGTCATGGTCTCCGCTGCCAAAGCCTACGCCCGCGACCGCACCATCGAGGCCCGCCGTTTCGAATTTCAAATGTTGTATGGAGTGCGCCGCGATCTGCAACGCTCGCTGATCAAGGAGGGCTATCGCGTGCGCGTCTATGTGCCTTTCGGCAGCGCATGGTACCCGTACTTCATGCGCCGCCTCGCCGAGCGGCCCGCCAATCTCTTTTTCCTCGCGCGCAATCTCTTTCGTTCCTGAGACTCGTTCCCGCCTACTTCACGTATTCCTTCTTATTCGACTTCCTGCGGTAGCGCTTCCGCATTAGGAACGTCGACTTGCACGCGCCGCACACCCAGGGATAATAACCGAATATCGGATACACTCTCTGTTGCATGAATCCTTTGCGCTCCAGCCGGCGCGGCCCGCCGTGTCCGCAATGAGGACATTGAATCTTTGTCGTCGCTCCCGCTCGCCCTGCGTACCCCGTCGCAGTATCGGAACTGCTTCCCGTCGTCACTTCAAACTCCTGGCCCTCAATGGCATTCATCGAGCGCGCCGTTCCCGCGGCTCCCCAACCCTACTTCACACCAGCGGGCACTCCCCCGCAATAGCTTGTTTGGGTCATTCCCCCGAACCCGAAAACCGTCCCGGCGACGGCGCCTTCCATCCACTTCCACTTCCTCGACACCGCTCCCCGCAGGGCCGTCGCGCTCAGCAAATTACCACTGAAGTGAACCCATTATTTTACTCTTCCGCTGCGCCCCCGGAACACCAAAACACGAGCGCCCGTCTCCCGCGGTATCTCAAGTGAAAACACGCCCGGACTGCGCCCTCTTCGCTTCCGTCCCCGCCCAAGAGTCCCCTCGTCCGGAGCCGCGCGCTTCCGCCCTCACCCGGACAGGCGCGCCAATCCCTTTTGTGCCAGGTCGGCAACCGCCCTGGCCAGGGTGCGTGAATCATTCAGCGACTCGGGACGTTCCAATCGTATCCCAAGTTTCGCCGCGTGCTCGCGGAACAGCCGGTCCACGTCAAAAAGAATTTCCACGTGATCGCACAGGAATCCGATGGGCTGAAGCACCAGCGCCTTCACGCCCTCCCGCGCCAGTCCGTCCAGCGTCTCCTCCACGCTCGGGCCAATCCATTCGCCGCCGCTCGCGCCCTGGCTCTGGAATGCAAACCGCCAGAAGGGAATCTCGAGCGCCATTTCTTTCGCGCGCGCAGCCACCAGCTCGGCCGTATGCCGCGCCTCTTCCGCATACGGATCGGCGCCCTGCCCCGGCCAGTACGGCTCCGGCTGCCCCACC